>JASLBS010000079.1 GCA_030146405.1 Arthrobacter sp. | reverse complement strand
CGGGGAGTGGCCGCGGTCCTCGCACTTGCCGCGTTGGTGTTGGCCGTTGTTCTCATCCTCCCGCGGGTGGCCGGTGCGCCGGATACGACAACGGACCAGGCATCGGATACCTGGCAGCAGAGATGGTCGGTGGTGCCTGCCGGCGGCCCGATCACGCCGACTGCTGCACAGGTTGCCGGGGCAGGGCTGGTGGTGACCGTGAATGATCGTGACGCCGATGTCTACCGCGAGGACGACGGTGGCTATATCGGGTCCACGCCGATGCCGGAAGGGGCCAGGATCGGTGTAGGGCCGGAGTTCGCCGTCGTCGCCGTGACGGTGGATGGAAGCACCTCAGGGGCAGTCATCACCCCGGACGGCATCGTCCCGTTCGATCAACAGCCAGGTGTACTGATACGACGGGGCACGGTGCCCTTCCTGGCAGGCGGAACCGGGGCAGACCAGTTCGCCCTCGTGTACCGCGGTGACCGGTGGGAAAGACTCGATACTCCTGCCCCCGGCCTGGCACCGCTGGCGGTCACGGAGAACAGCGTGGTGTGGCTCGGGACCGGGCGTGCGATCACCGTCACGGACCACGGTGGGAACGTCACCAGCGAGAGTGTCCTGCGCACTCCAGCAGGAGCGGTAGAGGCGACACAACGCGCTTTCGTGACCGAATCCCTCATGGCGGTGGTCTGGACGGATGGAACCGGTGACCGGGAACTGGTCACGCATTCCCTCAGTACAGGTGAGATACTCGGGCGCTCGCCAGTCGGGGTGGAAATCTTCGACAAGAGCGGTGGGGAGATCACCTCGACCACGAGTGGGGACAGCTCCTCGGCGGCAACCTCCCCGGACTACTGGCAGTTGCTGGACGACGTCCCCAAAAGAGTCGCCGCGCAGTGTACGGACCCCATCCCCTCGGGTGGCACGACGTGGTGTGCTACAGGTGACACCTTTACCGATAGCAACGGTGCGTCACTACCAGCAGGAACCCGTCCCATCCCATCGAGCACCGACACAGTCGCCGTCATCGACGGGGATCGACTGGCCCTTTACAGCCGCTGAACCGGAGGAACCACATGCACCAGATTCGTAGATCGACCGCTCGACGCCGCTCGGCCCTCGCGTTGGGAGTGCTCGTCGCAGTACCTGCCCTGAGCCTGTCGCAGGCGGCGCTGGCTCACGCCGCGGACGCCGAGACCGTGGTGGTGCTGGGAGCAACGCGCGTGGACCTTGGGGGTTCCCCTGTTCCAACGGCTGACAGGGGTGCACCATCATCACTCGTCGCGAACCTTGTCGCCAGGGTGCTGCCCGACATCGACCCGATCGACCCGATCGACCCGGTGGAGCCAGTAGAGCCCGGGCTACCGGACCCTGTCGATCCCGTCGATCCCGTGGACCCCGTGATACCAGGCCCTGTCGACCCGGGACCTGTTACTCCTGACCCGCTCGACCCAGTAGACCCTGTAGTACCTGCCCCGGCTCCCGGAAACCCTGATCCCGGCCCCGGCAACGGCAACGGCAACGGGAACGGCAACGGGAACGGCAACGGCAACGGCAATGGCCCCGGCAACGGCAATGGCCCCGGCAACCCCGGGCCCGTGGCACCCGAGCCGGTCGTACCCGGCCCCGTGGCACCCGAGCCGGTCGTACCCGGCCCCGTGACACCCGAGCCGGTCGTACCCGGCCCCGTGACACCCGCGCCGGTCGTACCCGTAACACCCGTCCCCGTAACACCCCAGCCGGTCGTACCCGTAGCACCCGGCCCCGTAACACCCCAGCCGGTCGTGCCGGGGTCGGTGGACCTGACAGCACCGAGCAACGTCGCTCCGGCCGCGGACTTCAGCACCTCCTCCCCTGCATCCACGTCTCCTGCTGGTAGGTTGCCGGTTGCTTCACCGGTCGTACCGGCGGTGGGCGCGCCTACGAGGGCGGACTCCCCTGGTACGGGTGGGCCGATCCTCGATGTGGGTGCGGAGGGACGCACGTCCGCCACCACTCTGGCAAGAACCGGGACTGAGACAGCGCCACTCCTCACGGGCGCCCTGCTGCTCATCGGCGCAGGTGGCTTGGCGCTTGTCGTGAGCCAAACGGGACGGCGGCGGAGAGCCTGACCACCGCTTGCGCGCCGGAGTACCCTCCCTGGGCTCACGGTGAGGGCGCCGGAGTACTAATCACAGCCGGGGACACCGCTCGACCGGCTGACCGGACGGGAGCAGAAAAACAGGGGGGGCGAACCGGGGACCTCCGTGGTGCGCCCCTCGCCCGGGCCGTAGGCCTCGATGCGGATGCGATCAGTGCGGCCCGTTAAGGACAGGATCGCACAATGCGCCGTTTCGGCGCCGCGCTCAGTCGTTATTCCGCAGGATTTGCTCCCGCCACCACTCCGGCATCGAAGCCGCAGCGCGCGGGAAACGCTCCAGTTCAAGCTGGTAGTCGCTGGAGCTTAGGTCAAAGTTCGCATCGAACCCGGGATTCTCATCGAAGGTGTAATCGACGGTCAAGGCCCCCGAGGCGAACAGTGTCATGGTGAGACCCAGCCAGGTTCCGGCCTCAGGACGACAGGCGGCTTTTTTCAGAGCTACCAACGCATCCGCGAGGTCCGCAGGTGGAAGCTGGGGCTTTCCGACGCCGTTCCTCACCACGTAGAGCATGGTGGAGTACACGCTGCCCACTGCGCTCACCTCGAGTCGGATCGAATCCCATCCTGGCTCAAGAGCAGCATCAACCTTCCGAGCGATGGGACACAGAACGCCCGGACTCCTACACGACGCCGTCGCGCGGACCGCCTTGAGTAGCACGCCACAACGTCACGTACCCCCATCCGCCGTACCACCTCCTAGATTCAGGCCGAGCAGCCCCCAGCCCGATGATCTACTGCCCGTCAGGGTAGTACTTGCTGCTCTTGCCATAGCTGGGATCCAGGGTGGAGCGCAGCATCTGGTGATCCGTCGGGTGATCGACGCACGAGGTGGTGGCGAAGACCTCCAGGGAGTTCGGGTCCCCGACCCTGTAGCTGGCGTCGATGTGGATGCCGTCCTTCCGGTAGACGAGGGCGGGACCGAAGTCGGGGGCTTCAGCCGGGTCGCTGAGGTTTTCCTCGAAGTTCCAGCCCTCAGCCTCCAGCGAAGCCGTGATGGCGTCCAAGGCGGTTTGGGCTTGTGCCGGCTCCGCGAAGACCCCCCGGAGGATTCCCTGCCACTGAGTCTGCTCCTGACGGTTCTCCACGATCTGTCCGAGGCAGGAGGACTCCAACAGGGTCATGATGGGTAGATCCATACCTGTGCTCGCCGCACTTTCCTGCAGCAGCGGGAGGATGCGTTCCAGCTGCTCCTGCGCCGCGGCGAAATGCTGTTGTTCCATGTCGGTGGTGTTTTCGGTCATGGTGCTCTGACTACCTCCAGGGGTCGCAGGTTCGATACCGGCGCAGCCGGTAGTAAAGGTCATGAGGAGGGCAGCCGCAATCAGAGGTGATGAACGACTGAACCGTGACGGTCGAAAGCCTTTGGCATCTCGCATGCTCATTCCTCCAAGGTCCTGACCGGGACGCGGTTCATCTTCCTACCGACGTAATCCTCCGGTGACTCCTCGATCGGCGAGAAGACTACCGCCCGTCCACCAGCAACCATTGCTTCGTACTCGACAAAAGGACTCACCTTTCCTGACCCATCAACGACCTCACGAATGTTCGACGCGGAGGTCGAAGTCTCGTTGAAGTAGTCCATGTGGCCGCTCATCAGTGAGGACGGGTCGCGCTGAGCATTAAACCCTGACTCCAGTCGTATGGCACCCATCACTTGGGTCGGGTTGCCGCCGGACGAGAGGGACTTACCATGGAACCCTCCTCCGCCGAGCTGGGCCAGTGCAATCGGATCATCTCTCGTCTGGATCCAGTACCTGTTCGCGTCCGGGTTCGACGTGTCCTCCGGCCCACCGACGTTGTGACCAGTTCCCGCAGGCGCCACATAGACGATATTCGTCGAGTCCAGGCCCTCGCGCTCCGCGGTTCCCAGCAAGGAGCCACCCGCGCTGTACCCCACATAGGTAGTCCTCACCTCCACCGGTATCTCCAGATCGACGGCGTGATCAAAAGCGGCAAGCGTTGGAGCGCCCTTCTCGTTGTAGGAGGATGTCAGGTTGTCCCGTACCAGCGGTGGCAGATCAGCGCCCTGCCAGTAGAAACTGACCTTGTTCGTGGCAGGGCTGCCACCGATGGCGGCGTGTTTGGTCGAGTAATCCTCCAGCAGGCCCACGTTCGCGCCGGTACCCGGTACGAGGATATCCATGGTCCGAGTGTCGGTCGACGGCGTTCCGGTCATAGTGACGATCCGCCCCTCACCTTCCAGGCTCAAGGACACGACCTGGACGTTGTTGTCGATCGCGAAGTCGAGGCCTTGGATCTGCTCGTCGATGGCCTTCACACGCTCGCGGGCGGTCGCTGATCTGCCCTGATTTCCCGGACCGACCAAGTCATGCGCGATCGCTGCCCGGAGACTTCTCGCTTGTCCCTCCAGGGTCCGCTTATTCCCTGGGACCGTAACGAGGTTCGCCCGCGCACGTTGGGCGAACGGAACACCGTTGAGACTGCCGAAGACAGCCGGATAAAGCAGCAGTAGCCGGTCCTGTTCCGGCTCCGGTAGCGAGATCCACGCCTGCCGGATGCCCTCGATGCCCTGCTCGGTCAGGTTCGCACCGTCCACCATGGCCTGCCGCATGATCATCTCCGAGCTCCGCAGGGAAGAACCAAGCACGATTCCGTTCGCAGAGCGAGCCGGCAGCTGGTTGCCAGCAAGCAGAGCCGCACCGTCGGGATTCACCTCCGCCCACTGGCGGAGTCCTTCCCGGTCCAACCCGGCCAACAGTGGGACGAGCTTCACCGGATCCAACGCACCGAACCGGTCATCCAAGCCACTCGTCAGCGCCGCCCACCCCACCGCGGGCAGCACAGCACCACCCATCGACGCGCTCATCGGCAAACCCTCACCATCACCGACTTGGATCGCACCAAGGCGCTCCGCGGTCGATCCCTGGAGCTCAGCCCAGGCCCGGACGTCAACCCGGCCCTTGGCGTCGAAGAGGTGTCCTTCTCGTATCAAAATCTCACCTCAGGTGCTGGTTTGGTGCGCGAGGGTGTAAGCGAGGCGGTAGGAATCGGTTCCGGTTTCGATGATGGCGCCGTTGAAGGTAAGCCGATCAACGATTGCGGCGCAGAGGCGCGGGTCGGAGAAGGTTTTTGTCCACCCTGAGAAGGACTCGTTGGACGCGATCGCGACCACGTTCCGTAGCCGATCAACGCCTGAAGGTGAAGTCGGGGCACAACGCCTTGCTCGGTGGCCTACTGCCCGTCAGGGTAGTACTTGCTGCTCTTGCCGTAGCTGGGGTCCAGGGTCGAGCGCAGCATCTGGTGGTCCGTCGGGTGATCCAGGCAACCGGTGCGAGCGAAGACCTCCAAAGCATCCGGTTCCGCGAAGCCATAGCTGGCATCGATCATGATGCCATCCTTCCCGTAAACCTTGACGGTACCGAAATCCGGATCCCCTGGAGTTTCCGTTGCTTCTTCGTCGAGAGTCCAGCCCTCAGCCTCCAATGAAGCGACAACAGCGTGCAGTGCACCCTGAGCTTGCACTGGATCCGGAACGATCACCCGCAGGGCACCTTCCCAACGGGTCTGCTCCTGGCGGTTCTCCACGATCGAACCAAGACAGGAAGACTCCGCCAGAGTCTGGAGCGGTAAATCCACGCCGGCACCGGCCACCTTTTCCTGCAGTATCGGGAGAATGCGTTCCATCTGCTCCTGCGCCGCGGCGAAATTCTTACGCTCAGAGTCGGCTGTACTCTCGGTCATTGGGCTCTGACTTTCTCCGGGGTTTGTAGGTCCTGTACTGGCACAACCGAACATACAGGTCAGCAGAAGACCGATCGACGCAGCACCTGCTGCACGGCTGACTAAGGACTTTCGCCAGATTCCGGCATCGCGCATAGCTATTCCTCCAGAGTCCTGACTCTAACTTGTCTCAGCTTGGTACCCGTGTAATCTTCGGGAGAAGCTTCGACCGGTGAGGTCACAATCGTTCTTCCACCAACACTGACCACTTCGTACTCGACGAACAGACTCACTGATCTTGTCCCCCGGATGACCTCACGGATGTTTTGCGCGGAGGTCGATCCGGCCTCGAAATAATCTACGTGCCCGCTCATCAGTGACGTGGCATCACGTGGGTCTTCGAACCCGGACTCAAGTCGGATTGCACCCATTACCTCTCTGGGATTGCCGCCCGCCCAGAAGGACCCACTGTGGAATCCTCCTCCAAGTATTTGAGCCGCTCCGATCGGGTCATCCCGGGTCTGTATCCAGTACCGGTTCGCGTCCGGGTTCGCCGTATCTTCTGGCCCTCCAACCTCATGGCCGGTGCCGGCGGGCGCCACGTAGATGATGTTCGTCGAGTCCAGGCCCTCCCGCTCCCCGGTTCCGAGCAATGAGCCGCCGGCACTGTATCCCACGTACGTGGTTCTGGCCTCGGCCGGTATCTCCAGGTCCACGGCGTGATCGAAAGCCGCAAGCAGCGGGCCGCCCTCCTCGTTGTATGTCGACGTCACGTTGTCGGGTATCACCGGTGGTAGATCAGCGTCCTGCCAATAGAAGCTGACCCTGTTTGCATTGGGTTCACCACTGATATCGGCAAGGTTGGTCGAGTAATCCTCGAGCCCGCGCAGGTTCGCGCCGGTGCCCGGCACGAGGGTGTTCATGATTTGCGTGTCAGCGGACGGGGTACCGGTCATCGTGACGACCCGCCCGTCCCCTTCCAGGCTCAGTGACACGACCTGGACGTCGTTGTCGATAGCGAAGTCGAGGCCTTGGATCTGCTCGTCGATGTCCTTCACGCGCCGGCGGGCGGTCGCTGCTTCACCCTGATGCCCTGGCCCGATCAGATCGTGGGCGAGCTCGGACTGGAGACCCTCCACCTGTCCCTTTAGGATCTGCTTGTTCCCCGGGACAGTGATGACATTCGCGCGGGCGCGCTGGGCGAACGGAACACCGTTGAGGCTCCCGAACACAGCCGGGTAGAGCAGCAGCAACCGTTCCTGCTCCACCTCCGGCAGCGACATCCAGGCGTTCCGGATACCGGTGATGCCGTCCTCCGTCAGGTCCGCACCGCCGGTCATCGCCTGCTGCATGACTATCTCAGGGCTCCGCAGGGACGAACCGAGTGCAATCCCGTTCGCAGAGCGAGCCGGCAGCTGATTGCCGGCGAGCAGGGCCGCAGCGTCAGGATTCAGGTCCGCCCACTGGCGGAGTCCCTCCCGGTCCAACCCGACCAGCAGCGGAAGAAGCTTCCCCGGGTCGAGCGCACCGAACCGGTCATCCAGACCGCTCGTCAGAGCCGCCCACCCCACCGTGGGCAACACAGCCCCGCCCATCGACGTGCTCATGGGCAAACCCGCACCATCACCGACCCGGATCGCACCAAGGCGCTCCGCGGTCGTTTCCTGGAGCTCGGCCCACGCCAGGACGAGATCAGCGGCCTCCCCCGCGAGACGGTCGCCTTCGACGTCGGCCTGCCCCTCCTCCGGCGCAGGACTGTCGCGATGGACCGACAATGCGTTACTGACCTCATCGCGGCGCTGCTGCAACACCTGCCCGGCAGCAACGAAGTCACCGATGACACCGGCAGCGTCCCTCAACGACTGCTGCCAGCTCTCCATGGGCGTCTTCAGATCATCCAGCCCCGTATGGACCCGATCCTCGGTGGTCGGCTCGGAATAGCTCGCGCTCAATCCCTGCCAGGCGGCCGCGGCATCCGTCAGGAAACTCGCAGTGATCGCGGCGCGGTCCGCCATGTCATCGGCCGCATCCCGCAGCACCGCCCACGGCACATCGATATCGGGCAAGGTCGCACCCATCACCCGCTACCTCCCAGCCTGAACACCAGCACCGGAGAAAGAGCCCGGACCAGTGGCGGAGTACGCTGCCGGCATCCGGGCAAGCGCAGCAGACGCCATCTCGCCATCAGCAGCAACGAAGGCATGCGCGGCATCCGACACCGCGCCGGCCTTACGGAACACGAGCGAAGCGATCCGCTCCCCCACATCGTCACGCACACCCCAGAACCTCGAGAAGGCCTCCGAGGCCACCACCGCGGTACCGAACGCGGCCAGGACCTTGTCCCCCGAGCCCCGGGTCGATGCAGCCGCCTGGCGCAACGACTCCCCATCAGCGGCAACATCGATGAGCGTCAGCTGAATGCCAGCCGGATCAACCGAATAACGCACAGGGCCGCCCTCCCGGACACCGGGCACCAACACCAGCGTCCTCGGAGCCGTGCGGCACGTAGCCGGATCGTGCTTTCTTGCAGACCGGCATTACGATGTCGAAATTCACTGTCTCCCCCTGACAACGAGAATCTCCCGCCCAGCGATCCTCACACGCCCCACCGCCAGCGTCAATGGCACAAGATCCCACCCTGCAACCAGGACCGACACACAGAAGTCCTCTTCATGAACACAAAAGTGCTCCACCTGAGAACATTCACCCAGGCGGAGCACTTCCAGCTTCACGTCAGTTATCCAGCAATTCGAGCAATCAGTACAATTCTTCAGGGCTTATGGGTTACCACTTCACGGGACACCGTGAAGTGGAGGACATCCACACCGGATCACACGTTGAATCTGAATTCCACCACGTCGCCGTCGGACATCACGTACTCCTTGCCCTCGATGCGTACCTTCCCGCGGGACTTCGCCTCGCTCATCGAGCCGGCGCTGGTCAGGTCGTCGAAGGAGACGACCTCGGCCTTGATGAAGCCACGCTGGAAGTCGGAGTGGATGACGCCGGCGGCCTCGGGCGCCGTCGCACCCTTCTTGATGGTCCAGGCACGGCTCTCTTTGGGACCAGCCGTGAGGTAGGTCTGCAGCCCGAGGGTGTGGAATCCGACGCGGGCGAGCTGGTCCAGGCCGGACTCCTCCTGCCCGCTCATCTCGAGCATCTCGCGGGCCTCTGCCTCGTCGAGCTCGACGAGGTCGGCCTCGAGCTTGGCATCCAGGAAGATGGCGTCAGCGGGGGCGACGAGCTGCCGCAGTTCGGCCTGGCGCTCGGGGCTGCCGAGGACGGCGTCGTCGACGTTGAAGACGTAGATGAAGGGCTTTGCGGTGAGCAGGCTGAGTTCGCGGAGGTGCTCCATCTCCAGCTTGTCGCTCGCCACGGAGGAGAAGATGGTGTCGCCGCGTTCCAGGACCATCTGCGCGGCCTGCATCGCCGCCAGCTGCGCGGCCTCGCGCTTCTTGATCTTCACTTCCTTCTCGACGCGCGGGATGGCCTTCTCGAGCGTCTGCAGGTCTGCGAGGATCAGCTCGGTGTTGATGGTCTCCATGTCGGAGCGGGGGTCGACCTTGCCGTCGACGTGGATGACATCGGGGTCGTCGAACACGCGGATCACCTGGGCGATCGCCTCCGCCTCGCGGATGTTGGCGAGGAACTGGTTACCGAGGCCCTCCCCCTCCGAGGCGCCCTTCACGATCCCTGCGATGTCCACGAAGGAGACCGTCGCCGGCAGGATCTGCTTAGACCCGAAGACCTCGGCGAGCTGCGCCAGGCGCGGATCGGGCAGGTTGACCACGCCGACGTTCGGCTCGATGGTCGCGAACGGATAGTTCGCCGCCAGGACGTTGTTGCGCGTCAGTGCGTTGAACAGGGTTGATTTGCCGACGTTGGGCAGTCCGACGATGCCGATAGTAAGAGCCACGGGAGACGAGTCTACCGGGACTGGGCACGCTGGCGGGCGGCACCGTGCCTGATTGTCGGAGGTTCCTGCGACAGTGTGGGCATGAGTACAACCGCCGTCCTCCTCGTCCTCCTCGCCTTCCTCCTCGGTTGCGCCCTGGGTGCCTTCCTCGTGGCTCGTGCCTTGCGGGCCCGGACCGAGGAGCTCCGCTCCGAACTCGACGACGCCACGGCGCGTCTGGGACGGACGACGTCGGATCTCGCAGCGGCCTCCGCTCAACGGGACCTCCTGCAGCAGCACAACCGGGAGCTGACCGGGAAGACCTCGACGGATCAGGAGGTGCTGCGGGCCCTGGCCCCGGTCGCCGAGAAGCTCTCGCAGGTCCAGCGCCAGGTCGGGCTGCTCGAACGCGACCGCGTGGAGCAGTACGGACAGCTCGCGCGGCAGCTCGAGGAGGCTCGGGCGGTCGATGCACGCCTGCTGTCGACCACGCATTCACTGGCCGGGGCACTCCGCAGCACCAGCGCCCGGGGACAGTGGGGTGAGGTGCAGCTGCGCCGCGTCGTCGAGGCCGCCGGCATGCTCTCCCGTGTGGACTTCCTGGAGCAGGTCTCGTTCGAGGCGGGCGACGGCGGGGACAGGGCGCGCCCCGACATGGTGGTGCAGTTGCCCGGGGACAAGCAGCTCGTGATCGACGCGAAGGTGCCTCTGAGCGCGTTCCTCACCGCCCAGGAGCTGGAAGGCCCCCCTGGCGTGGATACCGGGATCGACGCCTCCGCCGTCGAGGCACGGCGCGCCGACCTGCTCCGCCAGCATGGGAAGGCCCTGCGCGCCCACGTCGATGCCCTCGCCAAGAAGAAGTACTGGGAGGGCGCCACGAACTCCCCCGAACTGGTCATCTGCTTCATCCCGGTCGAGTCGGTGCTCTCCGAGGCACTTCGCGCGGATCCGGAGCTCCTCGATTACGCCTTCTCGAGGAACGTCGCCCTCGCCTCGCCGGTCTCGCTCCTCGGCATCCTCAAGGGCGCCGCGTTCAGCTGGCGGCAGGCCGTCCTCACCGACAACGCCCGTGAACTGTTCGACCTCTCCAAGCAGCTCTACGAACGGCTCGGAACGATGGGCGGTCACGTGACGCGCCTCGGGGCCTCGCTCAAGACGTCGGTGGAGCGCTACAACTCCTTCGTCGGAGCACTCGAATCACGGGTCCTGCCGACGGCACGACGCATCGGTGCTTTCGACTCCGCCTCACTCGACGTGGTCGATGCTGCGGCGGAGGGGACCGAGGAAGGCCGGGAGGGATCACCCACCGCAGGCGTGAGCCTCCTGGGCGCCGCGCGTGCGCAGCGGGCGGGCAGCAGCGTGGCGGGAACCGCTCAACCTGCCGCGACGATCGACGCAACTCCACGATCGCTCACGGCCCATGAGCTGCTCGAGGATACAGCGGGCTGAGCAGGCCTGCAGGCCGATCGATCGGCATCCGATCGACCATCGGCACCACGGCGAACCCGCCCCGGTGTCAGCTCTCGCCTCCGTGAGGAGACAAGGGAGGGAGTCAGTTGAGCGAGCCGCGATCCTGACCGCGACCGCCGCGCCCCTGCGACGGATCTCCCATCGCCTTCAGGGCGGCCCGGATCTCCTTGGGCAGCGAGAAGATGATGTCCTCCTCGGCCGTGACGACCTCCTCGACGTCCCCGTAGCCATAGTCGGCCAGGAGCCGCAGGACGTCCTGCACGAGGTTCTCGGGCACCGACGCTCCGGACGAGATCCCCACGGTGCCGACACCTTCGAACCAGGACTCGTCGACCTCGTTGGCGAAATCGACCCGGTGGGACGCCTTCGCTCCGTATTCCAGCGCGACTTCGACCAGGCGGACGGAGTTCGAGGAATTGGCCGACCCCACCACGATGACGAGGTCCGTCTCGGGTGCGATCTTCTTGATCGCAGCCTGACGGTTCGACGTGGCATAGCAGATGTCGTCGCTGGGTGGGTCCTGAAGAGTCGGGAAGCGCTCCTTCAACAGGTTGACGGTGAGCATGGTCTCGTCGACGCTCAGCGTGGTCTGCGAAAGCCAGATGAGCCGCTCGGGATCACGCACCTGGACCTTGTCCACGTCCTCGGGCCCGTTGACGATCTGGATGTGCTCGGGCGCTTCACCGGCGGTGCCTTCGACCTCCTCGTGGCCCTCGTGGCCGATCAGGAGGATGTCGAAGTCGTCGCGCGCGAAGCGCTGCGCCTCCTTGTGCACCTTCGTCACGAGGGGGCAGGTGGCGTCGATGGTCCGCAATCCGCGGTCCGCCGCGGACTGGACGACGGCGGGTGATACACCATGGGCCGAGAAGACCACGAGAGCGCCCTCGGGCACTTCATCGGTCTCCTCGACGAAGACGGCGCCCTTGGCCTCGAGGGTGGAGACGACGTGAAGGTTGTGCACGATCTGCTTACGCACGTATACCGGCGGCCCGTAGTGCTCGAGGGCCTTCTCCACGGCGATGACCGCCCGATCCACACCGGCGCAATATCCGCGGGGCGCTGCGAGCAGTACCTTCTTCGGCCCCGTCACCGGCGCGGCCGCGAGCACGTCCTCAGGAGAGCGACGCCTGCGCGGGATGGTGGGCATGGGGACCTGAACGGTGGTACTGGTCATGACCTGATTCTACCGGGTGAAGGTCACCCACCTCGCGGAACCGTCGTCGTTCCGCTGTGAGCTAGCCCCTACGTCGGCGACCGAAGGCCAGCTGCAGTGCGACCCCGATGGCCAGTGCGACCAGCCCGCCGACGACCACCGGCAGACTCGAAGCCGCGATGTCTGCACCAGCCCGCCCTGCCAGCCCCTGGACGAAGACGTCCGCGATGGCACTGGTTCCCGGTGCTTCCCCTGCGACCCGCGGGACCCATCGGTCCGCGAGAAGACCCACGACGCCGATTCCCGCGACACCGAGGCCGAGCAGAGCCAGCGTCGGCCCGCGTCGCCGTGCGATGGCGATCGCCAGCAGCCCCAGCACACCGGCTCCCGCCAGGTAGAGCTGCCACGCCTGGACCGCATCGGCGAACCCGCTCAACAGGCCACCACGATCCACGGAGCCGATATCGATGGTGGTGTCCTCGGGAACCGGAACCTCCACGCCGAGTCCTCCCCCGACGCTGTCGGCGACCAGGCGTGCGACCGGGCCGAGATCGAGAGTCAGGACCGCCGGCGCCGGTTCCGACGGATCCGGCGCCTGGGCGAAGGTGAAGGCGTGCGAGAGCCGGAGGGTCTCGTTCCAGGCGGTCGGATAGGCCGAGGACTCGCTCACGGCTCCGGCCGCGTCCCTGATGAGTGGCTCGACGAAGGACTGGAACTGCTCGGGCAGACCGGAGTTGGCCGAGAATTCCTGGGCCAGTGCATCGGTCAGAGCGCCCTGGAATTCCTCGTCGTCGCCCAGCGGAGCCGCGAGGGACACGAACCCGCTCTCCTCCACCAGATTCTGGTCCACCCAGGCCGCTGCAAGCCCGCCCGCCGCCACGGCGAGGGCCAGGAGTGCCAGGAGGGCAGAGAGCAGTGTCCGCATGAAATCCTTGTCCGGAGGTCGAGGTCACGATTATGCCCTGTCGGACGGAGTGCAGCTCCGCCGACCGGATACGCCCCGGGCGACCTCCCTGCACATAGCCGGTCCGGAAACCGAGGTTCGAGGGCTGCAGGTGATAGAGATGGTGAGGATACCTCCACGAGGTGGCAGTGCCCAGGCAGGACGATCAGCGGCAGCAGGAGCGGCCCTGAGGACAGGATACGGATGACGAGCGAGGGAACGCAGGCCCGTCCGGCGGCTGCGGATCAGGTGAGGGCGTCGACGATTCCCGCGACCGCCGCCGAGACGTCCCCGGATTCTCCGTGGCCGCTGCATCTGCTCTCGGAAAAGCTGAAGGCGCACATCGAACGTGCGCCCGCTGCCTGGGTCGAGGGGCAGGTCATCGAGCTCAACCGCCGCTCGAGCATGTGCTACATCACACTCCGCGACGTCGACTCGGAGGTCTCCCTGTCGCTGTCGGTCTACGGGACAGTGATGGATCGGGTGTCGTCACCGCTCGAACGCGGCTCGCGTGTGGTGGCACGGCTGAGGCCCGACTTCTGGGTCAAGACCGGGCGGTTGTCGATGCAGACCATCGACATCCGGCCCGTCGGGGTCGGCGACCTCCTCGCACGGATCGAACGGCTGCGGCAGGCGCTGGCGGCTGAAGGACTGTTCGCCTCCGCCCGCAAGAAACAGCTGCCGTTGCTTCCGCATCGGATCGGGCTGATCACCGGCCGGGACTCCGATGCCATGAAGGACGTGATGCGCAATGCCGCGCTGCGATGGCCCGCCGTCGAGTTCGAGGTCCGCGAGGTGGCCGTTCAGGGAGTGAGCAGCGTCGCCCAGGTGACGGCTGCTCTCGCAGCGCTCGACGCCGACCCCCGCGTGGACGTCATCATCATCGCCCGCGGCGGCGGGGCACTCGAGGACCTCCTCCCGTTCAGTGACGAATCCCTGGTGCGGGCCGTCTCAGCGGCCCGGACGCCGGTGGTCAGTGCCATCGGCCACGAGGCGGACCGCCCCCTGCTCGACGAGGTGGCCGACCTCCGTGCATCGACCCCGACCGACGCCGCCAAGCGCGTCGTGCCGGACGTCTCGGAGGAGCTCGACCGCATAGCGCAGGCACGCTCTGCTCTCGAGCGGTCCGTCCGACTGCTCGTGCACCGCGAGAGCGAGAGCCTTGCGAACCTCCGGTCCAGGCCCTCCCTGGCACGACCGGAAGGGATGATCGATGTCCGCGAAGCCGACATCGAGCGCCTTCGGTCGAGGGCCATGCGGAGCACGTCCACCGCTGTCGAGCGGGAGTCGGACTCCGTCGGGCATCTGCGGGATCGGGTGCGTTCCCTGTCTCCGCAGAAGACCCTGGACCGCGGTTACGCCGTGGTCCAGGCGGAAGGAGGGCAGGTGGTCAGGCAACCGGACCAGGTCACAGCAGGCGAACCGCTGCGCATCCGGGTTGCGGGGGGTCAGTTCACGGCGATCACCCAGCCGCGTGCCGCGCCCCCGGGACAGCCCTGACCGGTCCACTGCGCGGCTGCAGTGTCTCCCGACCCCTGTCCCGGACCTGCACTCCGCCGCTACTTCCACCCGCACCGACCACGGCCCGCTTGTGGCCGTCCCGACAGATCAGGAGATCCCCCATGACGGAACCCAGCCCGTCCGAGCAGAAACCGCACGACGTCGACACCCTGTCCTACGAGCAGGCGCGCGAGGAACTCGTCGCGGTGGTGTCGCGGCTCGAGGCAGGGGGCGTGAGCCTCGAGGACTCGCTCGCCCTGTGGGAACGAGGAGAGGCCCTCGCGGACCGCTGCGAGAGCTGGCTCGAGGGTGCCAAGGCGAGGTTGGCCGCGGCCCGCGACAAGGCAGAGCGGCACTAGCCGGCCACCGCCCCTTCGGCTAGCTGTCGTGGGCGGCGTCGGGGTCGGCGGGAGCCTCCTGCCGGCGCTCCTTGAGCAGTTCCTTCGTCCGGACGAGACGGAGCAGCGTCACCAGGACAAGCCCCCCGAGCATGTTGAACAGGAGCGTATAGCCGAACCACCCGAGCCACTGCCCGTAGGTGATGTCCGCGCCGGAATGAATGGCGGCGAAGATCAGCAGCGAGTCCAGGATCGAGTGGAAGAGCTGCAGTCCGGCCAGGAGGAAGCCCCCGATCATCGTCGCGACGATCCTGGCGACGTCGTTCTCGGTCCCCTGCTGCATGCGGCTCATCAAGGTGATCGTGCTTCCACCCAGGACGGCAAGCGCCACCACCTGCAGGGAGAACGGGGCGTCGACGTAGTGGTGCGCGCTCTCGCTGACGGTGTCGGTCCATTGTGGGAAGGCCTGCATGACGATCCAGACGAAGACCCAGCCCGCAGCCAGGTTCGCGATGAGCGTTCCGCCCCAGAGCTTCGCGAGCTGGAGAACACTGCCTTCCTTCGCGGCGACTGCTGCGACCGGCATCAGGAAATTCTCCGTGAACAGTTCGCTGTGCGCGAGAAGCAGGGCCACGAGCCCCACGCTGAAAGCCACACCCGCAAGAAGGTGGTTCCCGGTCTCGTGCAGGACAGCGAGATACGCCATGATGCCGAGGCCGATCTCGAAACCGCCGAAGGCTCCTGTCACCAGCACGTTGCGCAGCGTGCGGTGCAGCCTTTCGGCGCCCTCCTCGACGGTCTTGTCGAACGAGTCCTTCAGCTCGTCCTCGACGGGCGCATCTGTCTCTCCCAGTTCTCGCCGGCGTTCCTCGCTCATGGTCCCTCTCCTGTTCGGTTCGGGCCGCAGTACCCTCCCACGCCCGGCATCATGGCTCTCAGGACTCGGCGAGCCGCTGCTTCTCGACCTCGACGTCGAAGGTGGGACCCGGCCAGCTCAACTGCATGTCCTCGAGGGTCGCGGTGAGCAGGCGCTGCACTGCGAGCCGGGCGAACCACTTCCGGTCGGCGGGCACCACGTACCAGGGTGTATCCGGAGTACTGGTCCGCTCGATGGCCAGCTGGTACGCCTCCTGGTACTGGTCCCACCTCGCGCGATCGTCGATGTCAGCAGGACTGTACTTCCAGTACTTGTCACTGCGTTCGAGCCGCTCTGCGAGCCGAGCCTTCTGCTCGTCCCTGCTGATGTGCAGCATGATCTTGAGGACCCTGGTGCCGGCGGTGACCAGCTGGTCCTCGAAGCTCCGGATGGCGCCGTACCGTTCCTCGATCTCGTGCGCGGACGAGAGACCCTGGACGCGGTGGATGAGCACGTCCTCGTAGTGTGAGCGGTCGAAGACCCCGATCATCCCCGGCTCCGGCAGCTGGCGACGGATGCGCCACAGGAAATCGTGGCTGCGCTCCTCCGCCGAGGGCGCCTTGAAGGCGTGGTGCTGCACGCCCTGCGGATCCACGAGGCCCACGACATGGCGGACGATCCCGCCCTTGCCGGACGTGTCCATCCCCTGCAGGACGAGCAGCACGGCGATGCCGCTCCCGGCCCGGCTCTCCGCGAAGAGCTTCTCCTGGAGTGACGACAGGCCTGCTGCCCCGGCCGCGAGGGCTGCGGCGCCCGCCTTCTTGCCGCCGTCGAATCCGGGAGTGGACCGCGGCTCCACCGAGGCGAGCGAGAAATCCGGCCCCGCCATGAGCAGGGGCCTCAGTTCTCCCCCGGTGTGGTCGGCGGTCTCTGCCATGGGTCCTCCTGCTGTCAGGAACGCAACGGGCGTCAGGGCTTGTAGGTGGAGAGGAAATCGGCGAGGCGCTCGATGGCGTCCTCGATGACCTCGACGCTCGGCAGCGTCACCATCCGGAAGTGGTCGGTATTGACCCAGTTGAACGCACTGCCGTGCGAGATCAGGATCTTCTGCTGCTTGAGGAGGTCGAGGGCGAACTTCTCGTCGTCCTTGATGGGGTAGACCTCGGGGTCGAGCTTCGGGAAGAGGTAAAGGGCCCCCTGGGCCACCTCGCAGCTCACGCCGTCGATCGCATTCAGCATCTGGGCGGCCTTGTCCCTCTGCTGCTTCAGCCGCCCTCCGGGGAGGATCAGATCGTTGATGCTCTGGTACCCGCCGAGCGCCGTCTGGATGGCGTGCTGAGCCGGGACGTTGGCGCACAGGCGCATGTTGGCCAGCAGGTTGATGCCCTCGATGTAGTTCGCGGCATCGCGCTTCGGGCCCGAGATCGCCATCCAGCCGCTACGGAATCCCGCGATGCGGTACGCCTTGGACAGGCCGCTGAAGGTCAGGCACAGGACGTCGTCACCTGTCACCGACGCGGCGTTGACGTGTACCGCGTCGTCGTACAGGATCTTCTCGTAGATCTCGTCGGCGAAGATGATGAGCCCGTGCTCGCGCGCGAGACGGACGATCCCCTCGAGGACCGTGCGCGGGTAGACCGCACCGGTGGGATTGTTCGGGTTGATGAGGACGATGCCCTTGGTGTCGGGCGTGATCTTCGCGGCCATGTCCTCGAGGTCGGGCCACCAGTGGTTGTCCTCGTCGCACAGGTAGTGCACGGGAGTACCGCCTGCGAGGGCTACCGACGCGGTCCACAGCGGATAGTCCGGGGTCGGGATGAGGATCTCGTCCCCGACGTTGAGCAGTGCCTGCATCGAGAGGGTGATGAGCTCGCTCACGCCGTTACCGAGGTAGACGTCGTCGACGTCGATCGAGTTGATGCCGCGGCTCTGGTAGTACTGCACGACGGCGGTGCGCGCCGAGAAGATGCCGCGGGAGTCGCTGTAGCCCTGCGCCTCGGGCAGGTTACGGATCATGTCCACGAGGATGGCGTCCGGTGCCTCGAAACCGAAGGGTGCCAGATTGCCGATGTTGAGCTTCAGGATGCGGTGGCCCTGGGCCTCCATGACCATGGCGTGTTCGAGCAGCGGACCCCGGATGTCGTAGAGGACATTGCGAAGCTTTTCCGACTGCTTGTACGTGGCCATTGGATCAGGATGCCATAGCAAGGGCCCGGCACGCGGGATTCCAGGAGGAATCCACGCACCGGGCCCGAGCAGTCGACTGCAGGTCAGGCAGGAGGAAGGATCAGCCTGCGAGGCCCTTCTCCGAGAGCCAATCGGCCGCTGCGTCGGCCGCACTGCGCTTCTCCTCGCCACTGACCTCACGGTTGAGGGACAGGAGATCCTCGGTGGTCAGCTGGGCGGAGACCTCGTTGAGGACCGCCTGTGCCTCCTCGCTCACCGTGTCCGTGTTGATGAGCGGGAGGACCTGCTGCGCGATGAAGTTGTTCTCCGGGTCCTCGAGCACCACGAGGTCGTTGTCCTCGATGGACGGCGTGGTGGTGTAGATGTCGGCCACCTGGACGTCGTCGTTGAGCAGCGCCTGCAGCGTCAGCTCTCCACCGCCGTCGTTGAGCGCCTCGAAGCT
>JASLBS010000063.1 GCA_030146405.1 Arthrobacter sp. | reverse complement strand
GCGATGCCGTCGCTTCCGCCGGCACCACCCTCGTCGAGCTGTTCGGACTCGCCCGCGAGCTCAACACGGCCGCCGAGGGCATCGAGATCGGTCCTTCGCCCACGGACGCAGCTCTTGCTGCCGACATGGCACTGCCGATCGAGGACCTCGAACTGACGGTTCGCTCGTACAACTGCCTCAAGCGTGAGGGCATCCACTCCGTGGGTGAACTCGTCGCACGCTCCGAGGCAGACCTCATGGACATCCGCAACTTCGGTGCGAAGTCCATCGACGAGGTCAAGGCGAAGCTCGTCGAGCTCGGTCTCTCCCTGAAGGATTCCCCTCCAGGCTTCGACCTTGCCGCCCGCGCTGCTGCCATCGAAGAGGACGACGCCGCCTACGGCGACGAAGAGCTCTAAAACGCTATCCATCCGTTCCGTCGCTGGGAAGTGGCGGAACGGATACCTAATGAGGAGAAAGAATCATGCCCACACCCACAAAGGGCCCACGTCTCGGAGGCGGTCCGGCGCACGAACGCCTGATGCTCGCCAACCTGGCCGCCTCACTGTTCGAGCACAAGCGCATCACCACCACGGTGACGAAGGCCAAGCGCCTCCGCCCCTACGCGGAGCGCCTCATCACGTTCGCGAAGAAGGGTGACCTGGCGTCGCGTCGCCGCGTCCTCGGCGTCATCAGCAGCAAGAGCATCGTCCACGAGCTGTTCACGGACATCGCGCCTGCTGTCGCGAACCGCGAGGGTGGCTACACCCGCATCACGAAGATCGGCAACCGCAAGGGTGACAACGCCCCCATGGCCGTCATCGAGCTGGTGCTGGAGCCCATGTCCGCGAAGCAGTCAGTGGTTGCCGAGGCCGAGCAGGCCAAGGCTCCCGCCGCAGCGCCGGCTCCCGTAGCCGACGCCGAGGAGACCGCCGCACCGGTCGAGCCCGCGGCATCGGTGGACTCCACCGATTCGGTGACAGCCACCGAAGAGGTCGCAGCCGAGGACACCACTGTCGACGCCGAAGCCGGCGCCGCTGACGAGGTCGTCGTTGTCGAGGGTTCCGTCGAGGACGAGAAGTAGTTCTTCCCCGCCCGGATCCCATGACACGACAGAAGCCCGCCACCCCTGCCCGGGATGGCGGGCTTCTGCGTGTGCGTCTGGACATCGCCTACGACGGCGGACCGTTCTCCGGATGGGCCCTCCAACCCGGGTTGCCCACCGTCCAGGGCATCCTCGAACAGGCCCTCCACACCCTCCTGCAACGGCCCGCACGGCTGACCGTCGGGGGACGGACGGACGCGGGCGTCCACGCCCGCGGGCAGGTGGCCCACGTCGATCTCGCGCAGGCCGAATGGGCGGCAATGGGGCGCGGCCGGGATGTCGACCCCGCGGACGCCTTTCTGCGCCGCCTGACGGGAACCATCAACAGGGAACTCACCGACGGCGTGACGGGACGCGGCCGTACCGTCCGGAACTCGGTGCCCGCCGTCGTCGTACGGTCCGCCACGCCGGCCCCAGCCGGCTTCGATGCCCGCTTCTCGGCGCTCTGGCGGCGTTACAGCTACGCCATCGCCGACACGCGCACCGGGCAGGACCCGCTCCGACGTTCGACCACGCTGTGGTACCCGGCGGCCCTGGACACCGGACTCCTGAACGAGGGCGCTGCCGAGTTGCGCGGCATGCAGGACTTCGCCGCTTTCTGCAAGCCCCGCCCCGGCTCCACGACCATCCGGGAGCTGCAGCGGTTCGAGTTCCACCGTGGGCACGACGGTATGATCACGGCGACCGTGCAGGCCGATGCCTTCTGCCACAACATGGTGCGTGCGCTCGTGGGATCGACGCTGCGGGTCGGATCCGGCGAGATGCCCCCGGGGTGGCTGGGGGAGCGCCTGGCGGCGAGGATCAAGGACGCGCGGTCCATCCTCGCGGCACCGCATCCGCTGGTCCTCGAGGAGATCGCCTACCCCGGGGACGCCGAACTGGCGGCCCGGGCGGAACTGACGCGGGCACGGCGCAACGCATCACATCTCACTGTCGAACCGGGCACCACTGCCGGGTGAGTGCGGCCCGGCTTCGGAACCGAGGACCGGAGTGTTCTCCGGCGCAGGGACACCGAGCTCAGACGGACTCCTCGACGGACTCCGACGACGGTCGGCTCACCTCTCCGTTGACGGGGAGTGTCACGGTGAAGCGACTGCCCTTGCCGGGAGCACTGACGCAGTGGATGGTGCCGCCGTGGCTCTCCACGATGGACTTCGTGATGGCCAGACCGAGTCCCGCCCCGTCGATGTCCGCCTTCCTCGCAGCGGGTGTCCGGTAGAAGCGGGAGAAGACGAGCCGCGCCTCCGGCTCGGTCATGCCGATGCCGTGGTCCTCCACGTGCAGGCTGACGAACGACGGCGTCTCCTCCGCCCGGATGCTCACCACACCACCATCGGGGGAGTACTTGATGGCGTTCGACACCAGATTGTCGAGCACCTGGGAGATCCGGAGGGGATCGAGCAGGGTCCAGAGCGGGTTCACCGCCGTCGATCGAAGCTTCACGTCGTTCTTCTGCGCGCGGAACCGATGGGATCGCACGCTCATCTCGATGAGGGCCGCCAGGTCCACGGGGCGGGGGTGGACCCGCACCTTGTCCCCGGCTGTGGAGAGGAGATCCGCCACCAGGTGCAGGACTCGCTCGGCATTGCGTCCGGCCACGTCCACGTACCCGCGCAGGTGGTCGGGTAACGGGTGATCGTCCTCCATCACCAGTTCGAGGTAACCCAGCACCGAGGTCAGCGGTGCGTGGAACTCGTGGGAGATGTTGGAGATGAAGGCGTCCTTGGCGTTGACGGCCTCGACGAGCTCGGTCACGTCACTGCAGACGACCAGTGCCCCGGTGATGGCTCCGTCCGCGTTCTTGATCGGGCGCGCCGCCGTCGACAGAGCGCGCTGGCCATCGCCCTCTCCCACCCAGACCAGCTCGTCCACGAAGGTCTCACCGGTCAGCGCACGGTAGATGGGTCGCCGGTCCACGGGTAGTTCGGTGGTTCGGTCCGGACCGAACAGGAAGACGCGGTGTGCGCCCTGATCGTCCTGGCCGTAGGACAACCGGTTGAACAGCTCCTGCTGGCGGTTCGTGAGCGTGGTGGTGCCCTGCGCGTCGACCGCGGTGAGCCCGACGTCGACCGTGTCCAGGATGGCCGTGAGGAGCCGTTCGCGTTCGATCGCGGCCCGGAGCAGGCTCCCGAGCTCGCTGTCCTTCCGCTCGAGTTCCTGCTCCCGCGTCTGTGCGCTGACGCTCGTGACCCGCATCGTGATGCCGATGCAGAGCATCACGGCTGGCAGCAGGAGGCCTCTCAGGAAAGAGGTCGACGCCGCAGGGTCGAAGCCCTCCAGCAGCGGCCAGGCCGTGACCAGGAGGGAACCCACGCCCGTGGCGCCGAGCGCTGTCCAGGTGGGCAGCGCCGAGCGCATGAGCCAGAGCACCGGGAAGACCACCAGGACGCCGAGGGCGGGCTGGCTCTCCATGGCACCGACACGAACGAGCGCGATGGCAGGGAAATCGAGGACGGGGACGATCAGCAGGCATCCGCGCGGCAATTCCTGCCAGGGGACCACCACGCTCAGGGCGAGGAGGACCAGCACCATGGAGAACCCGAGCTCGAACGCCCGATCCGACATCAGCCCGGACCCCGCCGAGGACGTCATGCCGACGACGACGACGATCAGGGCAAGCGGGACCTGGCAGAGCACCACCGAGCGGTTGATGGTGAATTTCGTTGCTGCTGTGCGCAGCCATGGTGCACGGCCATCCCTAGGCACGCACAATCCAAAGACAGGTGAAACACCACATGTTGAGCAACTTCCCGACGCTGAGACCTACGTACTGCCTCCCATTATGTAGCCCAATGCCCCTTTGCACCGGCAGGCGGCGGAAATTCCACGCGGTGACAGGCACAATGGGGGAAGCACGAGCGACATTCGCTGCTGTGCTGGTCGAATTGGGGTGGGGGCTAAGTGAATGACCCGGGGGTAGCGGTCGTCATCGAGGACGACGCCGACGTACGGAATCTGGTGATGGCCGTGCTGCGGCAATCGGGGTTCGACGTGCACGTGGCGCCGAACGGCAAGACCGGTGTGGAGCTCGTGCGGCAGCATGACGCCACGGTGGTCACCGTCGATGTCGGGCTACCGGACATCGACGGCTATGAGGTATTGCGACGCATCCGCGGGTTCAGCACCTGCTACGTGGTGATGCTGACCTCGCGGGGGGACGAGCTGGACACGCTCACCGCACTCCAGTCGGGGGCCGACGACTACCTCACCAAGCCCTTCCGCCCACGCGAACTGCGGGCCCGGATCGCCGCGATGCTGCGCCGCCCGAGGATCGCGGCCGGGGCCTCCGGCCAGGTTCAGCCCCCTGCTGCCCCGGCACCGACCGTCCCGTCCGCCCCCGTGCCTGCACCCGGCGGGCCGCAGGTCATGGAGCACAACGGCCTGGCGCTCAACGCGGCCGCCCGCACCGTGGCGCTCAACGGCCGGGACCTCCCGCTGACGCGCAGTGAGTTCGACCTGCTCAACGAGATGCTGAAGAGCAACGGTGCGGTACGTACGAAAGCCGACCTGGTGCGTGTGGTGCGCGGTGACTACTACGGCGAGGACACGTACATCAGCGATTCCGACGAACGCGCCATCGAAGTGCATGTCGGTAACCTGCGACGGAAGCTCGACGAGGACCCGAGGAACCCACGCTGGTTGCAGACCGTGCGCGGAGTGGGTTACCGGTTGACGCCTCCTCGCTCCTAGGGCGTCCGGACGACGGCGATCGCGAGATAGCCGGACTCCAGCTCCCCGATGGTCTCCAGTCCACACTTCTCGATGAGCGGCAGGATACGGCGCGCGGCGTCGAGCTCCTCGGAAGCCACAGCGGCTTCCACTGCTGCGGCCAGCGCGGCGAGCCGCGCCGCGCCGACCATGCTGGAGGAGTTGTGCAGGCTGAGGGCGGCGTCGAGCGCACCGGCGGAATCCCGGTTCCCGATCGAGTTGCCGAGGCGGAGGTAACGCTCCTCGAAGCCGGCGATGTAGTCGCGGGCGAAGGCCCTCGCGGGCAGCGGGTCGTTCAGTTGGCTCTCCAACTCGGAGAGGACGGCGAGGTCCACCAGCGGGAGGACCTGCGAGGCGATGTTCAGGAGCACGGAGTCAGGCTACGTCCGCAGCTGCTCGCCGGAACCGGAAAAGAGAGATGCTGCAGGCTCCCTGCGGAGAAGTTGCGCTCGCCCTGTCCAAGGGGCCCCGAACGGGGCCCGAGCACCCGCATCAGCCGGCGAACCGTGGCGGCAGGGCGGGTACGTCCAGCACACGCGATGAACGAGCAGTCTGCTCATTTTGACCTTCACGGCACCAGCAGGCTAATCTTGGTAGTCGTTGTGCGTATCCCAACTCGATACGTCTGTGCCCTTCGGAGCGGTTCAGTTGCAGAACCACCTGGCCCGGGGGCGGAGCCGAGATTCCCGGGATAACTGGTCGTATTTCAGCCCTCACCTGAAGTTCCGGTAACGCATGAATAAGCTGAGCCCGCGAAGACGGACCATGTCCGTGGATGCGGGCGACACCGAAATAGAAACGAAGGCCATAACCGTGCGTACGTACACCCCGAAGCCAGGCGATATCTCCCGCCAGTGGCACGTAATCGATGCAACCGACGTTGTGCTCGGCCGCCTCGCCAGCCAGACAGCTATCCTGCT
>JASLBS010000003.1 GCA_030146405.1 Arthrobacter sp. | reverse complement strand
GCCACGTGGTCGAGGAAGTACCGGTCGTGGGTGACGGCCAGGACGGCGCCCGCGTAGGACTTGAGGTGCTGTTCGAGCCAGAGCACGCTCTCGGCGTCGAGGTGGTTGGTGGGCTCGTCGAGGAGCAGGAGGTCGGGCTTCTGGAGCAGCAGCTTGCACAGCGCCACACGGCGTCGCTCACCACCGGAGAGGATCGTGACGTCGGCCTCGGGCGGCGGGCAGCGCAGGGCGTCCATCGCCTGCTCCAGCTGGGAGTCGAGGTCCCAGGCGTCGGCGGCGTCGATGGCTTCCTGCAGCTTGCCCATCTCGTCGAGCAGGGTGTCGTAGTCGGCATCCGGCGACGCCATCTCCTCGGAGATCTCGTTGAAGCGCTGGATCTTCCCGTAGATCTCGCCCACGCCCTCCTGGACGTTGCCGAGTACCGTCTTCTCCTCGTTCAGGGGCGGTTCCTGCAGGAGGATGCCCACGGTGTAGCCGGGGCTCAGTCTGGCCTCGCCGTTGGAGGGTGTGTCCAGGCCGGCCATGATCTTCAGGATGGTCGACTTACCGGCACCGTTGGGTCCCACCACGCCGATCTTCGCGCCGGGGAAGAACGACATACTGACGTCGTCGAGGATTACTTTGTCGCCAACGGCCTTGCGAGCCTTGGTCATCGTGTAGATAAATTCCGCCATGCATCCAAGGCTAGTGGTTGCCTGCCGTGTTCTCCCATTCGCCGTACGTCAGGAGTTCCTCCCAGCCCTGGCGTACGGCGCTCCGCTCGAACCCGCGGCGGTGCTGCTACCGCTGGTCGCCCACGAAACAGTATCCGGAGGCGAGGGCCGGCAGCACAGAGACCGAGACATCACCCTCGCGTACTTCCCCGAAGACGCAGGTCTCCCCGGTGCGCCCCGCGCCCTGGATGGCGTCCACGTCGAGCCCTGTCGGGGTGCTGTCGATCGAGACCTCGATGCCGTCCGCCACCACGTCCGCGTCGGCGAACCCCTGCTCGATCGCCGACCGCACCTGCTCCCTCGTGACCGAGCTCTGGCCGGCGGCCAGGGCTTGCAGGGCGGTTTCGACGGCTCCGGAGATACGCGTGCCGTCCTCGGCAGGATCTACTGCAGCGGGTTGATCGGCATCGTCCGGGGGCTGCGGCACCGCGTCGCCGCCCGGCGTCGTGTCAGGCTCACCATCGGCGTCCGCCGCCTCGCTCTGCGGGAACGTCGTCGCGGACGGGACGGCACCGTTCGATCCGTCGGAGGGTTCCGAGGGCGCAAGAGCGCCGGTACAGGCCGTCACCGTGAGGACCGATCCCACCGCGATCAGGGCCCAGGATCGGCGCAGGATGGCCGATCGATGTCCGGCCGGTGTCAGCACAACGGTATTCACCCGCCTATCCTGCCACGGGGCCCACCCGCCACCGCGTTGCTTCCGCCCGACCAGATCCGAGTCCCGGTCCCGTTACCCGATTTCGTCCTCGTTCTCGGCCTCGTTCTCCTCCGCCTCGTCCTCCTCCACATACCAGGCCCGGTCCGGCCGGTTTCGGAGATCGGGACCCACCGGAAGTGCCCGTTGCAGGTGGCCGGCCTAGAACGGGACGGCAGTGTCCTCCACAGCTTCACTCCGGTCGCCGTCCGGGAGGGTACCGTCCTCGATGCCGCCCTCACCAGCTTCGCTTTCCGCCGGGTAGGTCGAAGGCACGTCGTACAGCTCACCGGTCTCGGCATCGACACCGACGGGGACGGTGTCACCGGCGGGCGTTCCTTCCGCCCCTTCTTCGGCAACGCCGCCCTGGTGCTCCACGCGGTCCGCGGTGGTCCTGCGGAAGTTCGCGGTACCCCACATGAGGTCATGACCCGCGCTGTCGGCGTCGATCTCCACGGCCGTTCCCGTTCGGCCGTCGGCGTTGATCCAGGGACGCACCTTCAGCCGCCCGGTGACGATCACGCGGTCGCCCTTCTTGATGCTGGCTCCCGCGTTGGTGGCGAGCTGACGGAACATCGAGACCGAGTACCAGTTGGTGTGCCCGTCCACCCAGGTGTTGCTCGCCCTGTCGAACCGCCGCTCGGTGGAGCACATGCGGAAGCCTGCGATGGGCAGCCCACTCTGGGCGAGAGTGAGGCGCACCTCGGTAGCGACGTACCCGCGCACGGTGATGATGTCGGTCATGATGAGTCCCTTCATTGATGGGGCGGACGGTCCTCGCCCGCCTTCCATCAGTCTCGATCCACGAAGAGTGGGTCCCGGGGCTCGATCTGCTTATGTTGATAAGCGCCGCATACCGGTCACCGGAGGGAACGCCGACGGGCAGCAGAAAGGCCGGGCGCCTCAGCGCCCGACCTTGTGCCTGTGCCCCCGGCAGGATTCGAACCTGCGACCAGAGGATTAGAAGGCCCCTGCTCTATCCCCTGAGCTACGGAGGCAGTTCCTCGAGTTTACTATGCGAGATTCCCCGAGGTCCCGTCGTCACCGTCAGCCGCATCGGACTCGTCCGGGAAACTCACCCTCAGCTCGAGCCGGTGCTGCCCGTCCGGGTCCTGTGAGTAGATGGCCCTGCCCGAGATCCCGCGGAGTCCCTCGGTACCCGATCCTGGGATGATGTGCCCCGAACTCGCGGCATCCGAGCCCTCAGCCACGCCCCAGTGCTGCACCGTCATGGCTCCAGTCCGGTTCCCCACGGTCCCGACGAACTGCTCCGACGACACATACCCTGCTCCGATGTCGTTCCCGGCCATCAGAAGCTCGGCGGTACTCGTCCCGGTGATCTGACCCTCGAAGACCTTGGCAGCCCTGACCCGCGAGAGTTCGCCCGTGCTCCCGGGCTCCGAATAGGGTTCGGCATCCCAGTCGGTGATCTCGAACTCACCGCTGTACGTGGTCATTCCTGATTCACTCATCTGACCAGTATCACCGTTCCGTACGCGCCCCGCATGTCCCACTGTTGCCCGGGACCGGTGGCAGCCGGGCTCGCAACGTGCAGCGCTCCGGGTCAGGCGGCCCCGCCGATCAGTGCAGTTGTCCTGGTTCCAGCGGGTGGTACCGCTTGCGGAACAGGGCCTTCGTGCTGCGGTCGAGGAACACGAGGTACAACGCGAAGGCGAGCGCGGTCACAGCTGCGAGCTGACGCGCGACCAGGAGGCTGAGGTCGAAGTACGGGAAGATGTCCAGCTGATCGGTGACGGCGTAGACCATGAAGAACGCCACGGTGATGTGGAGGAACCTCACCTGCCAGTCGTCCCGTATCCCGGTGACCGCGAACAGCGGGATCAGCCAGACCACGTACCAGGACTGGATCATCGGGGAGAGCACGACGATCGCGGCGAAGGCGATGGCGAGCCGGCGCACCAGGCGGCTGTGGTCGCCGCGGAAGATCTGCACGGCGATGATCGCGAGCGAAGCCACCCTCGCCACCGTGTGGAATCCATCGGCGATTCCCCAGCCGTCAAGCCCGACAGCGTTGCCGAGGATCGCCAGCAGCATGCCCATGAACCCGACGGGTGCGTACCAGATCCAGACGCTGCCCGGTGTGCTGAGCGCCCCCACCCAGCCGAAGCCGAACGTGTTGATCAGGCCCATGACCCAGAGGAGCCCGAGGGCCAACCCTGCGGTGATGGCCCAGTAGAGGAACTTCCTGGGCCACGAAGCACCCTTCCCTGCCCACATCAATCCCACGAACGGGAGGAAGATGAGGGTGATCGGCTTGATCCCCACGGAGAGGGTGATCAGCAGGATGCCGAGGATCGGTCGCTTCGTCGCAGCGAGGTACAGCCCCATCAGGGCCAGGCCGATCATGAGCGAGTCGTTGTGGATCGCGGCGACGAAGTTGATCAGGAACAGGGGGTTGGCGACGCTGAGCCACAGGGCACGGTTCGGGTTGATCGAGTGGAGTTCCGCAAGCTTCGGAACCACGTAGAGGCACAGGACCACCCCGATCAGCGCCACGACCCTGAACAGGATGATCGAGGTGTCGGGATTCCCGCCCGTCAGCCGGACGATCCCTTCCTCGATCCACAGGAAGACCGGGCCGTACGGGGTAGGGCTCTGCGCCCAGAGGTCGTCGGCGCCGATCTGCAGATAGTTCGATATCTGGGAGTAGCCGTCCACGTAGGGATTGAGCTTGGCGATCATCACCTGACCCTGCGCGATGTAGGCGAACACGTCCCGGCTGAAAAGTGGTAGTGCAACCGCCATGGGGATGGTCCACGCAACCACGGCCTTGATGAGATAGGGACGTGATTCGTCGGACCACCCGTTGAGGCGCTGACCCAGGCGGAGCCAGGCGCGGATCAGGAGCATTCCGCCCAGAGCCAGCAACAGGACCGACAACACGGCGCCGGGAGGTTCGAACCGGAGCCACATGATCACGGGGTTGCGCCGCAGCCCGGTGGACGCCAGCGAGAGCCAGCCCACCCCGAGGGATCCGACCCACATCATGAGCGATCCGACGAACCCCTGCACGATCGCGATATTGGGTCGGTTCGGGCCCGCCTGTGTCTCGACCTGGGTCAGGGGAACCTGGGCGGGCATCGGGAGAGTCCAATCGTCGACAAGCAGAAAGATGGCGATGACCGCCTCGGTCCGCTGCCGGCTCCACCGGTGGACGGCGGGCGCCGCGCGAGAGTGCCCCGTGTCAGGACCAGCAGGGCCACCCGGACCCCCGCAGCGCTGAGCGAACTGTTCGAATGTTAGCACCGGCCACTCCGAGCAACCCGAAAAAGTAGTGCCCGCCGAGCGCGTCGACCGGCACCGAAGCCTGCCCCGCACGGGGTGGGCGTTCCCCTTCCCCGGCGTCCCGTCCGCGTGGGTGCCGGGCGGTACATTGGTCGAATGCCGATATCGAATGAGCACATCGTCTGGATCGACTGCGAGATGACGGGGCTGGACCTCGTCGATGACGCCCTGATCGAAGTCGCGGTCCTGGTGACGGACGCCGAACTCAACATCCTCGGTGACGGTGTGGACGTGGTGATCAAGCCGAGCGCGGAGGCCCTGGCCTCGATGGGCGACTTCGTGCGGAACATGCACACCACCTCCGGGCTGCTCGAGGAGCTCGACGACGGAATCACCATGGGCGAGGCCGAGCAGCAGGTCCTGAATTACATCAAGCAGTGGGTACCGGAACCGCGGAAGGCGCAGCTCGCCGGGAACTCGGTGGGTACCGACCGCAATTTCCTGCTGCGGGACATGCCTCTCGTGGTCGACCACCTGCACTACCGGATCATCGACGTGTCCACCATCAAGGAGCTCGCCCGCCGCTGGTTCACCCGGGCCTACTTCCAGTCGCCCGCCAAGACCGGCGGGCACCGCGCCCTGGGCGACATCGAGGACTCGATCAGGGAACTGCGCTACTACCGCGCCGCGGTCTTCGTCCCCTCTCCCGGACCGGACTCGGCAACGAGCAAGGCCATCGCGCAGACCATCACCTCCTGATCGTCCGCCGCTGTTGTCGGTGCACCCGACCGCAGCGGACGCGATCGTTCCTCGGATGATCGGGCGTCGCCGCCCACCCGGCGGAGCGGGCTGTCGGTAGCATCCGAAAACGTGTGTAAACTTGTATCCGCTGCCTTACGTGAGCGGCGCCCAGGACGATGTCCGGGCGGTGATCGCGAAGACACGTGGTGGGTATAGCTCAGTTGGCAGAGCGCCTGGTTGTGGTCCAGGAGGTCGCGGGTTCAAGCCCCGTTACTCACCCTCGAAGGTCAGGATCTCCTGACCACGTATGCCGTTCCGGAGACACTCCGGGACGGCATACCCATTTCCGGCACCGGCCGTGGAGAGCAGCCCTCCCGGGTCTGCGCCGCTTTCCGGCTGACAGCGACGAAGGACCTTGGCATGGAACGCACGGTGTTCGAAGAGGATCACGAGCTTTTCCGGGACGTTGCCCGCGAGTTCAACGAGCGCGCAGTGGCACCCCGTTATGCAGAGTGGGACCGTCAGCACATGATGGACCGGTCCGTGTGGACCGCTGCAGGCGAGCAGGGCCTGCTCGGGATGGCCGTTCCCGAGGAGTTCGGCGGTGCCGGGATGCCGGACTACCGTTTCCGCACGGTCCTCGACGAGGAGTTCGCGCGCAGCAACCACCTCGCCGTCGGACTCGCCTTCCACCTGCAGGACGACCTCGTCCTGCCACACCTGCTCGCCTACGGCTCGGCGGACCTCAAGGAACGGTGGCTCCCGGGCATGGTCTCGGGGGAGATCGTGACCTCCTGTGCCTGGACCGAACCGGGTGCGGGGAGCGATCTGCGCGGCATCCGCACCAGGGCGGTCCGCGACGGCGACGACTGGCTCCTCACCGGGCAGAAGGTGTTCATCGGTAACGGCATCAGCGGCGATGCCTCCCTCGTGCTGGCACGGACGGACGGCAGCTCCGGCCGGGGATCGAGCGACTCCTTCTCGCTCTTCATGGTGAGCAAGGGCGAGGGCTACTCCCCCGGCCGGCAGCTCGACAAGATGGGGCTGCAGGCCTCCGACACCGCCGAACTGTTCTTCGACAACGTGCGGGTGCCGGGCGGTGACCTCGTGGGCGAGGTGGGTCAGGGCCTGCGGTACAGCCTCGAACAGATCCCCCAGGGGCGCCTCGGCATCGCCGTCGCCTCCGCTGCGCTGGCACGCGCCACGTACGAGCAGACGCTGCGCTATGTCAGCGACCGCAGTGCCTTCGGCGAACGCGTGCTCGACTTCCAGACCACCCGGCACGTACTCGCGGACATCCTCACCGAGATCGTGGTGACGGAGACCTTCGTGGACCGGGCCGTCCTCGCCTTCAACGCGGACGCCCTCAGCGCCACGGATGCCGCACAGGTGAAACTCTGGGCGAGCGAGCGGGCCAAGACCATCACCGATCGTTGCCTCCAGCTCCACGGCGGGTACGGCTACATCCTCGAGTACCCGGTCTCGCAGGCCTTCCTCGCGGCCCGACTGCTGACCATCTTCGGTGGCACCAGTGAGATCATGCGTGAATCGATCGGCCGGTCGATCGCCGGTCAGCCCACCCGGAAGAAGTAGGTCCATGACCGTCCACCCCATCACCATCACGGGCGAACCCGTCCTCCACCGACGTGCGCAGCCCGTCGCGGCGTTCGACGACGAACTGCGCACGCTGATCGCCGACATGTTCGAGACCATGGACATGGCCAACGGCGTGGGACTCGCCGCACCGCAGATCGGCGTGGGGCTCCGGATCTTCGTGTACGGCATGGAGAACGACGACGACGTGCCGTCACGGGGCGTACTGGTCAATCCGACGATCGTCACCTCGAAGATCCCCGGCTCGGACCCGGACCCGGACGAGGAGTCGGAGGGTTGCCTGTCCGTCCCGGGCGAGTCCTTCCCGCTCAAGCGGGCCGGGTGGGCGCGGATCTCGGGGTTCGACGGCGCCGGCGCGCCCGTGGAGTTCGAGGCCACCGGGTGGTTCGCCCGCTGTCTGCAGCACGAGTACGACCACCTGGACGGGAAGCTCTACGTGGACCGCCTCAACAACCGCCAGTCCCGGAAGGCGAGCAAGGCCCTGAAGAACCACGGCTGGGGCGTACCCGGCCTGACCTGGCTACCCGGAGTGGACCCGGACCCGTTCGGCCACTAGGCAGTCACCGACCTCGGCCCGGCGCCTCCGGCCGGTTCAACGGTTCAGACGGTTCAGACGGTTCTTTGGACCTCGACGTCGCCGGCCGGTAGCGGAGCCTCCACCAGGTCCTCGAGACGCTTGATGCCCCGTAGGGGGCCGAGCAGCGCTACCAGCGGCGCGGTGCAGGCCACCAGGACGCCGATCAGCACGGCCTCGCGGATCCCCACCGCTTCGGCGAGGATCCCGGCGATCAGGCTCGCGAGCGCCAGCATTCCCCAGCTCACCGTCCGTGAGGCTGCTCCCAGCCGTCCCATCATTCCGGGGGGACAGACGCGTTGCCGGAAGCTCGTGCCCACCACGATGTTCCAGGAGACGCTCGCCCCCATCACGAACAACCCGACGAGACCCCACACCATCCCCCAGCCCGGCGTCAGGAACAGCAGGGATGCGTAGCCGAGAACTCCCGGGACCATGGACCAACGCCACAGCGGCCCGGAGCCCAACCTCTCACCGAGGGCATGTGCGGTGACTCCCCCCACGGCGCCACCCACCGATGCCGCGGCGAGGAGCAGCCCGAGCCAGATCTCGGACTCCCCCAGCGTCCTGAGGACGAGCAGGACCAGCAGTGACGCCACGATGTTCCCACCGAGGTTCCACAGCGCCGCGTTGAACAGGATGGCCCGCAGCGGTGCCGTGCTGAAGGTGTACTTCATGCCGTCACGCATCTCGAGGAGGATCCGCCGGTCGCTGGAGGGCTGGACGATCTCCTTCACGTCGAGCCGTTGGATGGCGACGAGCGAGATCACGGATGCCCCCACCTGCACGAGGAGGGTGTTCGAGGCGCCGGCAACAGCCGTGAGCCATCCGGCTACCGAGCGGCCGGCGGCATCGGCGGCTGCACCCGAGCCGGTGATGAGCCCGTTGCCCTCCATCAGTTCGTCGGGCGTGACGGCCTGCTGCACCAGGGCGGCGTCGGCGAGCTGGAAGAAGACCGAGGCCAGACCGGCCACGAAGGCTACAGCGAAGAGAAGGGGCGTACTGAGGAATTCGAGCCAGTAGCCGACCGGCAGGAGTGCCAGAGCGAGCACGCGGACCACGAGTGACACCAGCATCACGGGCTTCCGTGGCAGCCGGTCCACCCAGACGCCGATCACGAGCCCGAAGAGGAGCCAGGGCAGGAAGGTCATGCCGGCCAGCGCCGCCACCTCGAAATTACTGGCGTCCAGTTCCCGTGCGGCGATGATGGGCAGTGCCACGGCTGCGACGGCGTTACCAAGCACACCCGACGTGCTGGAGATCAGAAGTGCACGGAAATTACGGTTGCGCACCACCAGATGCCGCTTCTTGGATTCCCCGGCGCTCATCCGAACACCCTATTCCAGCAAAGGACCACATTTTGCAGGTCCTGACGTAACTGCGATCCTGGTTCGTGCACCCTTGACGGAACTCTTCCTTTACCAGATAATGATTCGCTTTGCTAAACATTCGGCCTGCACCGCGATGGTTCCCGGTTTCTCCCTTGGCTTAGTGGTAGCCTCCGCGATTGCGGCCCCTGGGTGAGAAGCGGAGAATTGATGGTGGGACGCATCCCGCGCTCGTTCCCCAGCGACACCGCGATCAATGCGCTCCTGAGGCGGCTATAGACGCCGGGCGGCCCCCTGCCTCTTGAGACCGGGTACGGGGGCCGTTTCATGTCTGCAGGGGCCCGGGCGCTATCTCGGAACACCGGATCTAGATGAACGGGTCAGCCCCAAAGCCCCAGCGGTGGGCCGACCCGTTCGTACCGGAGCGCTTGCGTATGAGACCCGCTCCGGTCCCCATAGAGTAGGCCGACGAGCGGCATTGGACAACGCGTGACGCGCCGGTGGGGCGTGGAGTTCACCAACGATTGGTGATCCACGGAAGGCCGCGGCTTCCTCGCCGGATGGCGCAGGTCGTGGGATGGGTCGACCGATACGCCGGGTTCTGTCATCGCGGAACGTTGCCATCGCGCGAGTAGCGGCCATCCATCTACGAACGCCGTTGCCGACGCCCTCCAGCGGCCTACCCGTGCACTCGGGCGGGCAGCCCTCGAACGCGCACTGTCTGGCCTTGCTCCGGGTGGGGTTTACCGAGCCATGCCGGTCACCCGGCATGCTGGTGGTCTCTTACACCACCTTTTCACCCTTACCAGCCGTCGCCGGCTGGCGGTCTCTTTTCTGTGGCACTGGCCTGCGGGTTCCCCCGAGTGGGCGTTACCCACCACCCTGCCCTGCGGAGCCCGGACGTTCCTCGGTGGAGCGGGCACTGATGCACCGTCCAACGCGGCCGCCTGGTCGACCCATCCGTGATCCATTCTAGGTGGAGCAGGAGGACGTGCTGCGCGCAGGACGTCCCGTTGAGTTGGATAGGGTTGATCGGTGCTGATCCTGCTTCCTCCGTCCGAAGGTAAATCCGCAGCTCCCACCGGGAACCCGGTGCGCCTGGCGGAGCTGCAGTTCCCGGAACTCACCGATGCCCGGAACAGCGTGCTGACAGCCCTCAGCGAGGTGAGCGCGGCAGAGGACGCACATGCGGTACTCGGTGTCGGGTTCACCCTCACGGCGGACGTGCAGCGGAACCTGGTGCTCGACGTCGAACCCGCCGCGCCGGCCCACGACATCTACTCCGGCGTGCTCTACGACGCCCTCGGCTATCGCCGCATGACACCGATGCAGCAAGCGCAGGCGCGCCGGGACTGCGTCGTGGTCTCCGGTCTCTGGGGAGCGGTGGGCTTCGGGGACGCGATCCCCGCGTACCGCCTCTCCATGTCCGTGGACCTGCCGAGCGTGGGCAGGTTGGCGAGCTACTGGAAGCAGCACCTCGCGGCGCCCCTCTCCGAGCGTGCCGGAACCGGACTGGTGGTCGACTGCCGCTCCAGCACCTATGCGGCTGCCTGGGCTGCCCCACCGCAGCAGAGTGCCGCCGTCAACGTCTTCCAGCTGCGGAACGGCAGGCGGACCGTGGTCTCGCACTTCGCCAAACACACGCGCGGAGAGCTCGCGCGGCACCTCGTGACGCGAAGCGGCCCGGCTCCGGAGACCCCGATGGACCTCCTCGAAGTGGCCGGGGAGAAGTGGACCGCCGACCTCGATGCCCCGCGCGGGCGCAAACCCGCGCAGCTCAACATCCTTCTCGACTGAACCGCCACCCGCTGCGGACTCAGTCGGCGACGAGCTCCACCTCGACCCCCTCCGCATTCTCGAGGTACGCCGCGTAGTGCTCGGCGCCCCCGGCGAAGGGGTGCTTGTCCGGGAACAGGAGCGACCACCCGTGGCTCGCTGCGCGTCGCGTGAGGAGGTCGACGTCGGCGCGTGATCCCGCGTGGAACGCCAAATGGTTCACACCGACCCGACGGCGCTCGTACTGTCCGGCCACGACATCCGGCCCGCTCTCGAGGACCACATAGAACTCGTCGGAGCCGTAGCTCACTCCGTTGCGCCACGACTCCCTGCGCGGGAATCCGAGGCGCTGCAGGAGCCAGCCCAGACTCGCCTCGGCTGCGAGCAGGTCCTCGGTCCAGACCTCGAGGTGGTGGAGCCTGCCCGCGGGCCGGGGGGCCTCGGCGGTCGGCTTCCCTGCATCCTCGATCCCCTCACCGGCACCAGGTGCCGCAGTACCCCGCGGTGTCCACTCCACCCCTGCCATGCCCGCATCCATGGCCTCGTTGGACAACCGGTCGGCGTCCTTGTTCCGCTCCCGGGGGATCCACTCGTAGGTGACGTTGCGCGGGTTCAGCACCTTGCGCGCCTTCGCGGCCAGGACCTTCATGTCGGCGTGCTTGATCTGCCATCGCCCGGACATCTGCTCGACCACGAGCTTGGAATCCATCTTCACGTGGACCGAGGCCGAGGGGTCGAGTTCACGCGCCAGTTCGAGCCCCGCGACGAGGCCCGAGTACTCGGCGACATTGTTGGAGGCCTTACCGATGTAGGCCGCTTTCTCCACCAGGATGCGCCCCGACGCGGGGTCCCTGACCAGCGCCCCGTACCCGGCGTGCCCGGGATTCCCACGCGATCCGCCGTCGGCCTCGACGATCAATCGGGTGGGCTTCCCGCCCTGATCCTGGGCGTCTCGCGCGTGTGGATCGAACAGCTGGTCCTCCGCCACGTGCTTCAGTTCCCCCACTCGCTCGAGCGGACCAGGATGCACCCGGAGTCGGGGCAGAGCACGACGTCGTCGGGCGCGGCACCGGAGATCTCGGCGAGGTCCCCGGGACTGAGTTGCAGGCCGGAGCCCTCGGACCTGCCGTGGAAGAGGCGCGCCGCCCCCACCCCGCGCTTGGCGAGTATCCGCTCGTACAGGGCCAGCAGACCGGCGTCCAACGAGGATGCGAACTCGACCCGCTCACCGTGCACCTCGCCGCGGCGCGCCTCCACCTCAGCGAGTTCGGCGTCGCGCGCCTCCTCGAGCGCTGTGAGTTCGGCTCGGACCTGCTGCGTGCGGCCCAGGACCTCGGCCCGCACCGTCCGTGCCGCCTCCACGCGCTCCATCACGTCGAGCTGCACGTCCTCGAGGTCCGAGCGCCGCTTGGTCAGCGACGCGATCTCGTGCTGGAGGGCGGTGAGGTCCTTCGAGGTACCCGTACCGCTGTTGAGCCGTTTCTCGTCGCGCTCCAGCCGGGCCGTCACGGCCTGCACCTCGTCCTCCGCACGCTTGAGCTCCCGATCGAGGTCGCCCAGCTCCGTGGTGGCCCGCACCAGTTCGGCGTCGACCTCCGCGACCCGGGCGGCGACGGTGACGAGCTCGGGGTTGGCCCTGGCGGCTACTGCCTGCCGGGTGAGCTTGTTGAGCGTTGAATCGAGGGCCTGCAGGTCGAGCAGGCGTCGTTGTTCCTCGGGTGCAGCCTTGGCCACGGAATACCTCCAGGGTGGGACGGACGGGGCGCGACGAGCGGCCGGGGATGTCGTCCAAGCCTAGGCCACGGCGCTGCCCACGAGCATCGCGGAGCGGTCAGGTCCCCGGGGTGAGGACGAAGTCCCAGGGGTCCGTGTTCACGCCGCTGACCCTGATGTCCGCGAGGAGGTCCCGGTCGGAGAGCTTCCTCCCGAGGGCGTCGGCGGCAGGCGTGAGCCACAGCCATTCGCTGCCGAAGTGCGAGACGTCGATGAGGTACGGCGCGCCTCCGGCGGCTGCCTCGCGCACCTCCGACGCGGGGTGGTGCCGCAGGTCGGCAGTGACGTACACGTCGGCGCGGCTGGCGCGGACGTGGTCGAACAGGGAGTCCCCGGCACCACCGCACACCGCGACGCGCCGGACCAGCGCATCCTTCTCGCCCGCCACGCGCACACCTCCGGCCACCGCCGGCAGGATGGAGAAGACGCGCTCGGCGAAGGCGCCGAGCGTCACGGGACGCTCGAGGTCCCCGACCCGCCCGATGCCCTCCTCCGGCGAACCACCTGCCGTCGGGGACAACGGCCGCACCTCCCGGAGACCGAGAGCATCGGCGAACACATCGGAGACACCTCCCACGGCACTGTCCCCATTGGTGTGCACCGTGACAAGGGCGCAACCGGCCTCGATCAGCCGGTGCACGGCCAGACCCTTGAACCCGGACCCGGCCACCGAGGTGACCGGCTTCAGCAGCAGTGGGTGGTGGGAGATGATCAGGGTGGCACCCCAGTCGAGGGCTTCGTCGAGCACGGCAGCGGTGGGATCGACGGCGAAGAGGATCTTCCCGGCCGAATTCTCGGTCCGGCCGGCGACGAGCCCGACGGCGTCCCACCCCTCCGCGAGGCTCTCCGGCCACAGCTCCTCGATCGCATCGAGCACCTCGCCGACGGTCGGGGCGGCGTGACCGCCACCGACCGGGCCGCTCAGGGGCCCCGCTCCGGAGGCGCGGGCGTCGTCGTCGAGCTCATCGTGTTCCATGAGACCAGTAATACCCTCGCCCGCCGTGCCCGGCCAACCCGACCGTTTCACTGCGGGCGGATCCGTCGCGGGAATCATCGGACGGTGCAGAGCATTGGAAGGAACATGAAGACTTTCGTACTTGGAGGGGGCTGCTTCTGGTGCCTCGACGCCCTCTACCAGAAGACACGCGGTATCACCGATGTGGTGTCCGGTTATACGGGCGGACACACCGAGCACCCTGATTACGACTCGGTGTGCTCCGGCACGACCGGGCACGCGGAAGTGGTTGCGGTGAGTTTCGACGAGACCGTGATCCCGGAGGACGTGATCCTCGACATGTTCTTCGTGTCCCACGACCCCACCACGCTGAACCGTCAGGGCTACGACGTCGGCACGCAGTACCGCAGCGTCATGTACTACCAGGATGCCGAGCAGCAGGAACTCTTCGACGCCGCCATCCGACGGAACCAGGAGAACTGGACCAACCCGATCGTGACGGAGGTCAGCAGCCTGCCCGAGTTCCACGTGGCCGAGGACTGGCACCAGAACTTCTACGCCAAGCACCCCGAGCAGGGCTACTGCCAGGTGATCATCAATCCGAAGCTGGCCAAGGCCCGCAAATATTACGCCGAGTGGCTCACCGCGTAGGCGCTTCCTCCCCCACCGGTTAGGCTGACCGCCGTCGGTCGGGGGTGGCCGCGCCACCCGCCCGATCGACGTCGACCGCATCCCCGAACCACGAACAGGCAGGGCTCCCCATGGCAAAGATCTACGACGACGTCACCCAACTCGTAGGGCGCACGCCCCTCGTCCGCCTCAACCGACTCACCGAGGGCCTCGATGCCCAGGTGGCCGTGAAACTCGAGTTCTACAACCCCGCCAACAGCGTGAAGGACCGCATCGGCGTGGCCATCATCGACGCCGCCGAGAAGGCCGGGGCGCTCCTCCCCGGGGGAACGATCGTGGAGGGCACGTCGGGAAACACGGGGATCGCGCTGGCCATGGTAGGCGCGGCCCGCGGCTACAGGGTGATCCTGACGATGCCGGAGACCATGTCCACCGAACGCCGAGTCATGCTGCGCGCCTACGGCGCCGAGATCGTCCTGACGCCGGGATCGGAGGGCATGCGGGGAGCCGTGGATCGCGCGAAGGAGATCGTGGCCACCACGAAGAACGCCATCTGGGCGCAGCAGTTCGCCAACGCCGCCAACCCCGCGATCCACCGTGCCACCACGGCCGAGGAGGTCTGGGAGGACACCGACGGTGAAGTGGACATCTTCGTGGCCGGCGTGGGCACGGGCGGGACCATCACCGGCGTGGGGACCGTCCTCAAGGAGCGGAAGCCCGGTGTGCAGATCGTCGCCGTGGAGCCCGCCGACTCCCCCATCCTCAACGGCGGAGCGCCCGGACCGCACAAGATCCAGGGCCTCGGCGCCAACTTCATCCCGGAGAACCTCGACCACGACGCGTACGACGAGGTCCTCGATGCCAGCGTGGAGGACTCCGTCCGCGTGGCACGGGCACTCGGTACCCAGGAGGGCATCCTCGGGGGAATCTCCTCCGGGGCCATCGTCTGGGCGGCGCTGGAACTCGCGAAGCGCCCCGAGAACGCCGGTAAGCTCATCGTGGCCATCGTGTGCGATTTCGGCGAGCGCTACATCTCCACGGTCCTGTTCGACGACATCCGGGGCTGATCGCGACCGCACCGCCGGCCGCCGTCCGTCCTCCACTCCTGAGAAGGTAGCCCGTGAGTTTCCTAGAACGTCTGCGCGAGGACCTCGAGAACGCGCGCACCCACGATCCGGCAGCGCGTGGGCAGTTCGAGAACACCGTGGTCTACTCCGGCCTCCATGCCATCTGGGTGCACCGCCTCACGCACCGCATGTGGCGCAACCCGGGACTCCGCTTCCCGGCCCGCGTACTGGCACAGGTGACGCGCATGGTGACCGGGGTGGAGATCCACCCCGCGGCGACGATCGGCCGCAGGTTCTTCATCGACCACGGCATGGGCATCGTGATCGGCAGCACCGCAGAGATCGGCGACGACGTCATGCTCTACCAGGGCGTGACCCTCGGCGGGCGCTCGCTCGAGAAGGTGAAGCGCCACCCGACCATCGGTGACCGCGTCACCATCGGCGCGGGAGCCAAGGTACTCGGCCCCATCACGATCGGCGCGGGCAGCGCGGTGGGCGCGAACGCCGTCGTCGTGAAGGACACCCCACCGGACTCGATCGTCACCGGGATCCCGGCCACGTTCCGGCACCGCGATTCGCGACGCGAGACGCAACCCGCGGTCGACCCCGCGGAGTACGTGGATCCCGCCATCTATATCTGACTGACACGCGAACGAGCCCCAAACCACGGTCCGGGGCTCGTTCGCTCGACCGGCGCTGGTCAGTGCGTGTCGACCGCCTCGATCTCGGACCTGTCCTCGCCCCACAGCGTGTGGAACGTCCCTTCGGTGTCCACCCGGTTGTAGGTGTGCGCGCCGAACAGGTCGCGCAGGCCCTGGGTGAGCGCCGCGGGAAGGCGCGTACGGCGGAGCCCGTCGTAGTAGGCCAGGGACGCCGAGAAGACAGGAACCGGGATCCCCAGCTGGACGGCGGTGGCCACCACGCGGCGCCAGGCCGGGACTGCCCCTGCGATGGCCTCGGCGAAGGCGGGGGCCAGCAGCAGGTTCGCGGGACGGTCGTCGGCGACGGCGTAGGCCTTCATGATGTCGTCGAGCAGTTCCGCCCGGATGATGCAGCCGGCACGCCAGAGGGACGCGATCTCGTCCAGCTTCAGCTCCCAGCCGTACTCCTTCGCCGCGGACGTGAGCATGTCGATGCCCTGGGCATAGCTGACGAGCTTCGAGGCGTAGAGCGCGAGCCGGACGTCCTCCACGAAGCTCTCGGGCAGTTCCACCGTACCCTCGTGGCCCTGCAGGATGTCCTGCGCCTGGAGACGCTGCTCCAGCTGCGAGGACAGCGCGCGGGCGAAGACCGACTCGGCGATGCCCGACGTCGGGGAACCGAGCTCCAGGGCGGAGACCACCGTCCACCGGCCGGTACCCTTCTGCCCGGCCGCGTCCACGACGACGTCGACGAAGGGCCTGCCCGTGCGCTCGTCGACGTGGCCGAGGACGTCGGCGGTGATCTCGATCAGGAACGAGGACAGCGTGCCCGTGTTCCACTGCCTGAAGATCTCCGCCTGATCGGCGGGTTCGATGCCGGCCGCGGAGCGCAGGAGGTCGAAGGCCTCACCGATGACCTGCATGTCGGCGTACTCGATGCCGTTGTGCACCATCTTCACGAAGTGGCCCGCGCCGTCGGTGCCGATCCAGCGGCAGCAGGGCTCGCCGTCGTACTTCGCGGAGATCTTCTCGAGCATGGGCCCGAGGGAGTCGTACGACTCGCGCGAACCGCCCGGCATGATCGACGGGCCGAGCAGTGCGCCCTCCTCACCACCGGACACGCCGACGCCCACGAAGTGCAGGTCCTGGGCGGAGAGGGACGCCTCCCGACGGCGCGTGTCCTCGTAGTGCGAGTTCCCGCCGTCGATCACGATGTCGCCGGGCTCGAGCAACGGGGTGAGCTGCTCGATCACGGAATCCACCGGCTTGCCGGCCTTGACCATGATCAGTACCCGGCGGGGCTTCTCCAGGGAGTCCACCAGCTCCTGCAGGGACTCCGTGCGGATGAAGTCGCCGTCCCCGCTGTGCTTCGCCAGCAGCGCGTCCGTCTTCTCGACGGACCGGTTGTGCAGGGCCACCGTGTAGCCGTTGCGAGCCAGGTTCCGAGCGAGGTTCGCTCCCATCACTGCCAGGCCTGTGACGCCGATCTGTGCGCTCAATGTGTTTCCCGTCGTTTGTCTGCTGCATGCATCGCGCTGCATGTGCCGGGGCTCCTGCCGCGTCGTCGGGCGGACGCACCGGTCACTTTTCACACTATTACCGGTGGAGGTCCCGCCGCCACATGTGTGACCCCGGCGCCCGCCCCATGTCGGCCGCTTCCCTCCCGCCCGGGGAGGAAGCTGATCCTCGCTCCGGCGTCCTGTGCCCGATGGTGGCGCAGTCCACAGCTGATCGGCTGGGCCGCTGGTGCCATCCGTGAAAGAATGATAGTGATGTCCGACGTAACGGTTACCCCCGCCTCCCCCGCTCCCACCTCCGCCCGCGCCCAGGTGCGCCCTGCCGTCGAGGGCGCCGAGCCGATCGTGTCGACCGACGGCAGGCCCCTCCTGCAGTTCAAGTCACCCCGGGTCAGTCAGCCACCCGTGCACCTCGCGGACCTGACCCTCGTGGAACGGCAGGATCGGCTCAAGGAACTGGGCCACCCTGGATTCCGTGCCAAGCAGCTGTCCACTCATTACTTTTCGCACTACACCACCGACCCCGCGGCGATGAGCGATCTCCCGAAGGCGGGTCGCGAGGAGCTCGTGGCCTCGATGTTCCCGCCGCTGCTCACCGAGGTGAAGCGCCTGACCACGGACAACGGTGACACGATCAAGTTCCTCTGGCGGCTGTTCGACGGCGCCCTGGTGGAGTCCGTCCTGATGCGCTACCCCGGACGCGTGACCCTCTGCGTGTCCTCCCAGGCCGGCTGCGGCATGAACTGCCCCTTCTGCGCCACCGGGCAGGCAGGGCTGACCCGGAACATGTCCACCGCCGAGATCGTCGATCAGGTGGTCGCCGCGAATCGGGCCCTCACCGAGGGCGCACTGGGGGACCTGCGGACCGACGGCGGACACGACGCCGACCGCGTCACCAACATCGTCTTTATGGGCATGGGCGAGCCGCTGGCCAACTACAAGCGCGTCATGGGTGCCCTGCACCGCTTCGTCGATGACTCCCCCGAGGGTCTCGGAATGTCCGCACGCAACATCACCGTCTCCACGGTCGGGCTCGTACCGGCCATCAACAAGCTGGCAGCGGAGTCGATCCCGGTCACCTTCGCGCTCTCGCTCCACGCTCCCGACGACGAACTCCGCGACGAGCTGATCCCGGTCAACACGAAGTGGAAGGTCGACGAGGCGCTCGACGCCGCGTACAACTACTACCGGACCACGGGACGCCGTGTGAGCATCGAGTACGCGCTCATCAAGGACATGAACGATCACGGGTGGCGAGCCGATCTCCTGGCCAAGAAGCTCAACCAGCGCGGTCGCGGCTGGGTGCACGTGAATCCGATCCCGCTGAACCCCACGCCGGGCTCCATCTGGACGGCGTCCGAGAAGAGCGTCTCCACCGAGTTCATCAACCGCTTGCGCGCCGCAGGCATCCCCACCACGCTGCGCGACACCCGCGGCAAGGAGATCGACGGCGCCTGCGGACAGCTCGCAGCCGGCGAGTAGCGCGGGCACGCGAGTGGCGCCGACGACGGCCGAGCCGGTATAGTCGTTCCTCGTGATGTGAACCGGCCGTCGATCGTCGGATCGGTAGCATCAGAAGATTCGGGTCTTTAGCTCAGCTGGTAGAGCGCCACGTTTACACCGTGGATGTCATCGGTTCGATCCCGGTAGGACCCACCGCCAAGAAGTCCCGCAGATCCATGATCTGCGGGACTTCTTCGTTCTCGGACAATGATCGCTCCCCCGGCCAGGGAGCGGCAGGCGCCTATCGCGCTTCCGCCACGCCCACGGGCTTGCCGTCGGAGAAGGTCAGCACGTAGTCCTGGCCCATGACGGTCACCGTGCACTGCAGGGCACCCGAGGTACGGCAGTCCGCACCGGGGACCGGCTCGACGGAGGGGGCCTCGAAGATCGGCTTCAGCAGCTCCGGATCGATCCCGGGCGGGGTGGGCTCGTGGAACGGGACCGAACCAGGACGCGCATCCTCGACGATGGGCTTCAGCAGCTCCGGATCGATCCCGGGCGGGGTGGGCTCGTGGAACGGCATCGAACCCGGCCGGATGCAGGTGTAGGGGTCGGCGGGATCCGTCCACCAGGCGCCTGCTTCGGTGATGGGGCACTGCGGATGGGGCGGTGCCGGCAGATACTCGGGAGGCAGGTCCCCGCCCATCCCGCTACCGGGCCTCGCCGGTGATGCCGCGCCGTCCGCGGGTGCCTGTGCCGGCAGCGGTGTGGCATCGGTTCCGACGACCACTTCCGTGTCGACCGATCCTTGGCGCGTCGGGTCCTGGACAGCGTCGGAAGCAGCAGAATCGGACAGCAACGATTCGGCCGAGACGATCGAGCCGTCCGCCGTACCACCTCGGTTGTCGAGGACCAGCGGAGTCACCGCGATCGCAGCAACGGTTCCGAGCGTGACCAGTAGAGACTTTGTTGAAGAACGCATTTTCACCCCAGTTGAGAGACCTATGGGATGAACCTATGCGGGACATGAGAGTAGAGAAACAGTAGTTGCTACTCGTCTTTTTCTTCGGCTACTCGCAACGAGATTCGCCGATTACCTGCACCTACTCGAGGTCGGGTAAGTGGTCTGCGAGATAGGTCAAGGCTTCGGAGACGCCTGCCTCGATCTTCAGCGAGGCGAACTCATCGCCCCGGGTGGTCCCCCGGTTCAGGATCACGATGGGTTTCCCTGCCTTGGAAGCGTGGCGTACGAAGCGGAGTCCGCTCATGACGGTCAGCGAGGAACCGGCCACCAGGAGACCACCGGCTGCGTCCACGAGGGCGTAGGCGGCTGCGACCCGGTCCTTGGGCACGTTCTCCCCGAAGTACACGAAATCCGGCTTCAGCATCCCGCCGCAGACCGGACAGGGGGCCATCACGAAGTCGGCGGTGTCATCCACGTCGGCGTCCGCATCAGGTGCCACGTCACCGGCGTCGGACTCGCGCTCGAGGTACCCGGGATTGAGCTCCTCCAGGAGCACGGCGATCTCCGAGCGGCGGAAGACGGACGCACACTGCAGACAGACGACCCGATCGAACGTGCCGTGCAGATCGATCACATCGACGCTCCCCGCCGAGGAGTGCAGGCGGTCCACGTTCTGGGTGATCAGACCGCTCAGCAGGCCACGCTGCTCGAGCAGTGCGATCGCCGCGTGGCCGGCGTTCGGATCAGCGCGCCGGAGATGCCGCCACCCCACGTGATTACGAGCCCAGTACCGCCGGCGGAGCGCCTCGTCACCTACGAACTGCTGGTAGGTCATGGGTTTCCGTGGCACGGACTGTGGTCCGCGGTAGTCCGGTATGCCCGAGTCGGTGCTCAGGCCGGCGCCGGTCAGGACCGCCAGCCTCGTACCGCCGAGCAGTGTCACAGCCTGGTCGAGGAGTCGCTGTTCCTGCGGGTCCAACGGCGTGACGCTGCCGGCCGGAGGTTCGCTGACGAATCCGGTCAGGCCCAGCCGGGGGTTCGACTCGGGCCCCGGGAGATCCTCCCGCTTGCCCTCTCCGGCGGCGCCGGCGGACATCAGGCCACTTCGGCCGAGCGCAACGCCGCGGTGTAGTCGGCGATGGGTCGACCCTGCCCGTGCGTGGAGGAGACGACGGCGCGGACGATGCCGGACGGATCGAGGACATAGCTCACGCGGTCGGCATAGCCGTGGACCTCGTCGAAGGCACCGAAGTTCCGCGTGACGGCTCCGTGCGGCCAGAAGTCGGCGAGGAGATCGAAGGAGATGTCGTTCGCGTCGGCGAACGCCCGCAGGGTGTACTTGTGGTCGACCGAGACGGCGACCAGACGGAAACCCGCGGCGTCGAACAGTCCGATGTTGTCCCTCAACTGCGCCATCTCGTCCGTGCAGACCCGCGAGAACGCGAACGGGAAGAACACCACGACCGCGCCACCGTTCAGCGAGGTGCTGTCGACCGTTTCACCGAACTGGTTGGCGAGCGAGAAGTGGGGAGCGGGAGATCCGACCTCGAGGGGCAACTGCTACTGCTTCCGTCGGCTGACGAGACGCGTTGCAGCCCATTCCTTGGAGACTCCCGCGGACGATGTCGAGTGCAGGCCGGCTGTCGGCGCAGCCTCCTGGATGTCCGCAGGAGGCACGTAGCTCGGGCGTCCGGACTTCGGCGTCAGCAGCCAGACCACACCGCCCTCACCGAGGGATGTGAGGGAGTCGACCAGATCGTCGACCAGATCGCCGTCGCCCGCACGCCACCAGAGGATCACGCCGTCGACGACGTCCTGATCGTCTTCCGTGAGCATTTCGGACCCGAGACCTTCCTCGAGTTCCTCGCGGAAATCGAAGTCGACGTCATCGTCGTAGCCGAGTTCCTGGACGAGGTCGCCCTCCTTGAAACCCAACTTGCCTGCCACGTCAACCGCAGTGGCGGCTTCAGCCTCGCTCACTTAGCTCCTCCTGAAAGAACGGGACTGTCACCTGATGTGCCCGCATAGAGATGTTCATTGCTACCAGCCAACACCTTTATACGCCATGCATCAAGCCAGGGGGAGGAATTGGTGCACAACGGCGGTGATCGGGCATCACGAGTGCAATGATCTGCCGAGTGGACAAGCCCACGGCGTAATTCGCCGGGGGTACCTCTCGCCGCTACGCATCGGAGGGGTGGCGGCGATAGAGTGAATCGGTATATGGCCGCGGTGCTAACGCCGGTCGGCTGAGCATGCACCTCTGCGTGGGCCCACGAGCCGTGCGCAGGCATTAAGCGACACAGACAAGATCTGTGGAAGTGGAGAGATATCGCGTGGCTGCAGAACAAGGTACAGCGGATATTCTGAGCGGTCTGACCATCGGCAAGGCCGACGGTGACCCCGAGGAGACCGCGGAGTGGATCGAATCCCTCGACCAGCTGATTCGCACCCAGGGCACCGAGCGCGCGCAGTACATCATGCGCTCGCTCCTGCAGCGTGCCGGCGCCCAGTCCGTGGGCGTGCCCATGGTCACGACGACGGACTACGTGAACACCATCCCGGTGGACCAGGAGCCCGAGTTCCCCGGCGACGAGGAGATCGAGCGTAAGTACCGGGCGTGGCTGCGGTGGAACGCCGCCGTCATGGTGCACCGCGCGCAGCGGTCGGAGATCGGCGTGGGCGGTCACATCTCCACCTATGCCGGTGCTGCGACGCTGTACGAGGTGGGCTACAACCACTTCTTCAAGGGCAAGAACCACCCGAGTGGTGGTGACCAGGTGTTCTTCCAGGGACACGCTTCCCCCGGGATGTACGCGCGGGCCTTCCTCGAGGGGCGTCTCACGGAGGACGACCTGAACGGCTTCCGCCAGGAGAAGTCGAAGGAGGGCCACGCGCTCTCCTCCTACCCGCACCCCCGCCTCATGCCGCACTTCTGGGAGTTCCCCACCGTCTCCATGGGCATCGGCCCCATGAACGCCATCTACCAGGCGCAGTCCAACCGCTACCTCCACAACCGCGGGCTGAAGGACACCTCCGACCAGCAGGTCTGGGCCTTCCTCGGCGACGGCGAGATGGACGAGCCGGAATCGCGCGGCCTGCTGCAGCTCGCCGCCAACGAGAACCTGGACAACCTGAACTTCGTGATCAACTGCAACCTGCAGCGCCTGGACGGACCGGTGCGCGGCAACGGCAAGATCATGCAGGAGCTCGAGGCGTTCTTCCGCGGTGCGGGCTGGAACGTCATCAAGGTCGTGTGGGGACGTGAGTGGGACTCGCTGCTCGCCAACGACAAGGACGGCGCGCTGGTGGACATCATGAACCAGACGCCCGACGGCGACTACCAGACGTACAAGGCCGAGTCCGGTGGATTCGTCCGCGACCACTTCTTCGGCAAGTCCCCCGAGACCAAGGCCATGGTCGAGGACCTCTCCGACGCCGAGATCTGGAACCTCAAGCGGGGGGGCCACGACTACCGCAAGGTTTACGCGGCATACAAGGCCGCCACCGAGTTCAAGGGCAAGCCCACCGTCATCCTCGCGAAGACGGTCAAGGGCTACGGCCTGGGTCCGCACTTCGAGGGCCGCAACGCCACCCACCAGATGAAGAAGCTGACCAACGGGGACCTGAAGGCCTTCCGCGACCACCTCCGCATCCCGGTGACCGACGAGCAGATCGACGACGATCTCTACAACCCGCCGTACTACCACCCGGGCGCCGATGCCCCGGAGATCAAGTACCTGCTCGAGCGACGGCGGGAACTCGGCGGCTCCGTCCCCGAGCGCCGGACCAAGCACGCCGAGATCGTGCTGCCGGGCGACAAGGCCTACGAGACGGCCAAGCGCGGTTCGGGCAAGCAGATGGCGGCCACGACCATGGCCTTCGTGCGCATCCTCAAGGACCTGATGCGTGACAAGGAGTTCGGCAAGCGGATCACGCCGATCATCCCCGACGAGGCGCGGACCTTCGGGATGGACTCGTTCTTCCCCACCGCGAAGATCTACAACCCCAACGGTCAGAACTACCTGTCGGTGGACCGCGATCTGGTCCTCGCGTACAAGGAGTCCATCGAGGGCCAGATCCTCCACGCCGGTATCAACGAGGCCGGCTCCATGGCCGCGTTCACCGCGGCGGGTACGGCTTACGCCACCCAGGGCGAACCCCTGATCCCCATCTACGTCTTCTACTCGATGTTCGGGTTCCAGCGCACGGGTGACTCCATCTGGGCCGCCGCGGACCAGATGGCACGCGGCTTCATCATCGGAGCCACCGCCGGGCGCACCACGCTGACCGGTGAGGGCCTGCAGCACGCTGACGGGCACTCGCCCATCCTCGCGTCCACCAACCCCGCCGTGATCAGCTACGATCCCGCGTTCGGGTACGAGATCGGTCACATCATGCGTGACGGGCTGAACCGGATGTACGGGGACATCGGGGACAAGCCCGAGTCCTTCCGGAACGTCATGTACTACATCACCGTGTACAACGAGCCCTTCGTGCAGCCGGCGGAACCCGAGGAGCTGGACGTCGAGGGCCTGCTGAAGGGTATCTACCTGCTCGAGCCGGCGAAGAAGGACGGTCCTCGGACCCAGCTCCTCGCCTCGGGTGTGGCTGTGCCGTGGGCGCTCGAAGCGCAGAAGATCCTCGCGGACGACTGGGGCGTTTCCGCCGATGTGTGGTCCGTGACGTCCTGGAACGAACTCCGACGCGACGGCCTGGACGCGGAGGAGGAGGCCTTCCTGAACCCGGGGGCGGAGCCTCGCAAGCCGTTCATCACCCAGCAGCTCGAGGGTGCCACCGGCCCCATCGTGGCGGTCACCGACTACATGAAGGCTGTCCCGGACCAGGTCCGCCAGTTCCTGCCGAACGAGTTCGCGACCCTCGGGGCCGACGGCTTCGGCTTCTCGGACACGCGGGCAGCAGCGCGCCGGTTCTTCAAGATCGACAGCCACTCCGTCGTCGTTCGCGCCCTGGAGATGCTCGCGCGCCGTGGTGAGGTCGATGCCGGCGCACCCGAGGAGGCCATCGAGAAGTACCGCCTCCTCGACGTGAACGCCGGAACCACGGGCAACGCCGGGGGCGACTCCTAGGAGCGGAACACCCCGTACGTCGGGCGACGGCGGGAGCAGCTTCACGGCTGCTCCCGCCGTCGCCCTTTTTGTAGCTCATCCACAAATGGAACCGAGCGGTGGAGAGACCGTATGCTCGGAGAATGCCGCAGTCGGAAGAAGCATCGGGGGGCGCCGGGAGCGCCGATGCTGCCACCGACGCCGGCAGTTCCCTCCCGGACCCGGCCATCGTGGAGAAGCTGCGAGGCACCATCGGCTCCCTCTCCACGGCCACGCTGAAACAACTCGACGCGGATCTGCCCTGGTACCGCGGGCTCCGTCCGGACGAACGCTCGGCGCTGGGCATGGTGGCGCAGAAGGGTATCGCGTCCTTCGTCAACTGGTACCAGAAACCGGTGTCTCCCGCCTGGGTGCTCAGTGACGTCTTCGGCACGGCACCGACGGAGCTCACCCGCTCGATCAGTCTCCAGAAGGCGCTGCAGCTCATCCGTGTGGTGGTACAGGTGGTCGAGGATCATGTCCCCTTCCTCGCACCGGCAGCCGACCAGGCGCCGCTGCGCGAGGCAGTGCTGCGCTATTCACGCGAGGTCGCCTTCGCCGCAGCGGATGTGTACGCCAGGGCCGCCGAGACCAGGGGATCCTGGGACACGCGTCTGGAGGCGTTGGTCGTCGACGCGATCCTCCGAGGCGAGAGCTCCGACGCGCTGCGCTCCCGCATCGCCGCAGTCGGCTGGAAGTCCCAGGCCCGCATCGCGGTCATGGTGGGCAGTGCGCCCCCTGAACCCAATGCGGCCTTCCTGAACGAGCTACGGCGTGTCACGGGACGATTCGCGGAGGACGTCCTCGTGGGCATCCAGGGTGAACGGCTCATCCTGGTCCTGGGAGGTGTGCGCGACGCCGACAAGGCCTACCCGCGCATCAGTGAACTGTTCGGGGACGGGGCGGTGGTCTTCGGACCGGAAGCCGAATCCCTCGTCGCGGCGAGCAGTTCCGCGCAGGCCGCGTTCGCGGGACTGACCGCTGCTCGCGCGTGGCCCGATGCACCCCGCCCCGTGTCGTCGGAGGATCTGTGGCCGGAGCGCGTGGTGTCCGGGGACGACACCGCCCGGCGCGCACTGGTCAGGAACATCTACCGGCCGTTGCTCGCCGCGTCCAACGGACTGGAGCAGACACTCTCCGCGTACCTCACCCTCGGCCATTCGCTCGAGGCCACCTCCCGAGCCCTGTTCGTCCATGCGAACACCGTCCGCTACCGCCTCCGCCGGGTGTGCGATGTCACCGGGTGGGATCCCCTCCTCCCCAGGGAGGCGTACGTCCTGCAGACGGCGCTCGTCGTGGGTAGGCTCTCGGCGCCGTCCATGCCATCGGGGCCGGCACACGGCGGCCCACCGGCAGGAGCAGGACGGCCGGGCCGACCAGCGCGTCCGGACAGGAATGCCGCCCCCACTGCACCACTGGGTGATGGCTTGTAGACTTCCTACAAAGCGGCGCAACCAGCTTGGTTCGGCCGGATACCCGATAAAGCCCCCCACCTTTGGAAAGCTGGAAGCGTGCTTGCAATTGCCTGCCCAGGACAGGGCTCCCAGACCCCGGGATTCCTGAGTCCCTGGCTCGACCTCCCCGGAGTCCGATCCCATCTCGAACTGCTCAGCGACCAGGCGGGCCTCGACCTCGTGGCGCACGGCACGGTGTCCGACGAGGACACCATCAAGGACACGGCGGTCGCGCAACCGCTCATCGTCGCCGCGGGTCTCGTGACCGCCCGCCTCCTGCTCGAGGACCATCCGACGACGGCGGCGACAGTGGTGGCGGGACACTCGGTCGGCGAACTGACCGCCTCGGCGATCGCCGGAGCGCTCTCCGAATCCGATGCAGTAGCCCTCGTCCGTGCCCGCGCGAATGCCATGGCGGAAGCCGCCGCCGTCACACCCACCGGTATGAGCGCAGTCCTCGGCGGTGATCCGGAGGACGTCTCCGGTCGCCTCGCCGAACTCGGGTTGACGCCGGCCAACGCGAACGGCGGGGGCCAGGTGGTGGCCGCAGGTACCCTCGAGCAACTCGCGGCGCTGGCGGACAACCCTCCGGCGAGAGCACGGGTGATTCCCCTCAAGGTGGCCGGAGCCTTTCACACCCGCCACATGGCCGATGCCGTCACGGCACTCGAGGAACTCAGGCCTTCGCTCGCACCCGCAGCACCCGTCGCCACGCTGCTCTCCAACTTCGACGGGAACCCCGTCACCACCGGCGACGGGAACCTCGACAGCCTGATCGCGCAGGTCTCCAGACCCGTGCGCTGGGATCTCTGCATGGAGTCCATGCAGGGGATGGGCGTGACCGGGATGATCGAACTGGCACCGGCGGGCACGCTCACCGGCCTGGCAAAGCGCGGGATGCGCGGAACCGCGACGATCGCCGTAAAATCGCCCGAGGACCTGGACGCCGCCCGCCGCTTCATCGAGGAGCACTCGCGGACCACGGCCCTCGACCCGTCCCTTACCCCAGAAGGACCCCAGTGAGCATCCCCGCCATGAAGCAAGCACCCCTCCGCGAACACACGCAGATCCTCGGCGTCGGCGCGTACCGACCGGAGATCGTGGTCACCAACGAGGACGTCTGCCAGTGGATCGATTCGTCCGACGAGTGGATCCGGCAGCGCACGGGCATCGTGACACGGCACCGTGCCCCCCGCGACGTGAGCGTGATCGACATGGCCGAGTCCGCATCCCGTGAGGCGCTCACCGCCGCGGGGATCGACGCCGGCCAGCTGGGCGCCGTACTCGTGGCCACCGTCACCCACCCCTACGCCACCCCCTCGGCCGCGGCACAGCTCACCGACCGGCTCGGCGCCACTCCGGCCCCGGCGTACGACATCTCGGCCGCCTGCGCCGGCTACTGCTACGCCATCGCCCAGGCCGACGCGCTGGTGCACGCGGGAACCGCGGAGTACGTGCTGGTGGTCGGTGTGGAGAAACTGTCCGATTTCATCGACAACTCCGACCGCACCATCTCGTTCCTCCTCGGCGACGGGGCGGGTGCGGTGGTGATCGGCCCCGGCGGGACCGCCGGCATCGGGCCGTCCGTCTGGGGATCGGACGGCAGCAAGCACGCAGCGATCCGCATGACCCACTCGCTCCTGGACGTCCGCGATCACGCGATCGGTGCGGTGATCTCGGATGAGGAGCGCGAGGAGGACATCGACGCCGACCGGCAGGGCCTGTGGCCCACGATGCGCCAGGACGGCCCCACCGTGTTCCGTTGGGCCGTGTGGGAGATGGCGAAGGTGGCCCAGCGTGCCCTCGACGCCGCCGGCATCTCCGCGGACGATCTCGCGGTCTTCCTCCCCCACCAGGCCAACATCCGTATCATCGATGAGATGGTGAAGCAGTTGAAACTTCCCGACCACGTGCATGTGGCCCGGGACATCGTCGATGCCGGTAACACCTCGGCCGCGTCGATACCCCTCGCGATGCACCGCACGCTCACCGAGGATCCTTCCCTCAGTGGCAAGCTGGCCCTCCAGATCGGATTCGGCGCCGGTCTCGTCTTCGGCGCGCAGGTTGTCGTCCTTCCCTAGTTTCCAAGCCCAGGCCGTCTTCAAGCGGCCTGACCATCCCCGCCGGTACGCCGGCAAGAACAGAAAAGGAGCCACCATGGCTAACAACGAAGAGATCCTGGCCGGTTTGGCCGAAATCGTCAACGAGGAGACCGGCCTCGCTCCGGAGTCCGTCGAGATGGACAAGTCCTTCACCGACGACCTCGACATCGACTCCATCTCGATGATGACCATCGTGGTCAACGCCGAGGAGAAGTTCGGCGTCCGCATCCCCGACGAAGAGGTCAAGAACCTGAAGACCGTCGGTGACGCCGTGAACTTCATCGCGGGCGCCCAGGCCTAAGTTCCTGCCGCATCCCGTGCTTCGGCCGCTCACGGCGTCCTCGCCGTGGGCGGCCGCCCTCGTCAGACCCTCTCCCTGCTGCCCGTCAGCACACACGCCAGCTTCGAAAGAGTGACCATGCCACGCAAAGTCGTCATCACCGGACTCGGTGCAACCACCCCGATCGGCGGGGACGTCCCCACCATGTGGGCCAACGCCCTCAAAGGTGTTTCGGGTGCCCGGACCATCGAGGCCGACTGGGTGCAGAAGTACGAACTCCCGGTGACTTTCGCCGCGCAGATCACTACCCCTGCTTCGGAGGTCCTCTCCCGCGTCGAGGCGAAGCGCATGGATCCCTCGACGCAGTTCGCCGTCGTCGCTTCCCGCGAGGCATGGCGCGACTCCGGGATCGAGGAGCTTGACAAGGATCGCCTCGCCGTGGCGTTCGCCACCGGGATCGGAGGCGTCTGGACCCTGCTCGACGCCTGGGACACCCTGCGCGAGAAAGGACCCCGGCGCGTGCTTCCCATGACGGTCCCGATGCTCATGCCCAACGGACCCGCGGCCGCCGTCAGTCTCGATCTCGGTGCGCGAGCAGGAGCCCACACCCCGGTCTCGGCCTGTGCCTCGGGAACCGAAGCCCTGCACCAGGGGCTCGAGTTGATCCGCTCGGGCAAGGCGGACGTCGTCGTCTGCGGTGGCGCGGAAGCGGCCATCCACCCCATGCCCATCGCGGCCTTCGCTTCCATGCACGCACTCTCCCGCCGCAACGACGAGCCGGAGCTCGCATCACGCCCCTACGACATGGGCCGCGACGGCTTCGTGATGGGTGAGGGCGCGGGTGCACTCGTCATCGAGGCCGAGGAGCATGCCCTGGCACGCGGCGCACACATCTACGCGGAGCTCGCGGGAACGTCCGTCACAGCGGATGCCTACCACATCACCGCTCCTGACCCCGAGGGCCTGGGAGCTACGCGAGCCCTCAAAGCCGCGTTGTTCGACGCTCGCGCCCAGGCCACCGACGTCGTCCACGTCAACGCGCACGCCACCTCCACACCGGTGGGCGACAAGCCGGAGTACACGGCCCTCAAGAGCGCCCTCGGTGCTCACGTGGACCAGGTTGCCGTCTCCGCGACGAAGTCACAGACCGGACACCTTCTCGGGGCATCCGGGGCGGTGGAGGCCGTCATGACCGTGCTGGCCCTCCGGGACCGGAAGGCACCCCTCACCATCAACCTCACCGAGCAGGATCCGGACATTCCCCTCGACGTGGTCACCGCTCCGCGGGACCTTCCGTCTGGCGATATCGTGGCCCTCAGCAACTCGTTCGGCTTCGGCGGGCACAACGCGGTGATCGTCCTCCGCAGCGTCTAGTTCCTCCGGGGAATGCGAGAGGCGCCATCCGTAACGGAATGGCGCCTCTCGCGTGCGTTCTGCCGACCAGCCGCGGTTGCTACCCGGGGATACGTTGAGATGAGCACGTGCCGGATCGATGAATCAGTGCCGGGTCAGGGGAGTGCCGCCGGTCAACCAGGAGGGATGCGGGAGCCCAGTGACAGTGTGCTGGGGCGAGCGCGTTCAGCCGACCTGGTGCAGCCAGCGGACGGGGGCGCCTTCGGCTGCGTGGCGGAAGGGTTCCAGCTCCTCGTCCCATGACTCCCCCAGAGCGAGGGACAACTCATGGTAGACAGCGGCTGGATCTCCGGCTCCCGTCTCGTAGGCGTACCGGATCCGATCCTCGGTGACCATGATGTTGCCGTGGACATCCGTGGTGGCATGGAATATCCCGAGTTCGGGGGTGTGCGACCATCTGCCGCCGTCCGCTCCCGCGCTCTGTTCCTCGGTGACCTCGTAGCGCAGGTGCGCCCACCCACGGAGCGCTGATGCCAGCTGGGCACCCGAACCCTGCAGTCCGATCCACGACAGTTCGGCGCGCAACATTCCGGGCGCGGCAGGCTGCGGCGTCCACTCCATGTCGATCCGCCTGTCCAGCACCGAGCCGATCGCCCACTCGACATGGGGGCACAACGCAGTAGGGGCCGAGTGCACGTACAAGACACCGCGCGCCATCACAACAGACATTCCATCATCCATAGCTGTAGGTACGTCTTTACCAACGACCTTCAACGGATGATGAAAGTGCTCCAGATGTTCCGGAACTTCACGAGACCCACCCACACATAC
>JASLBS010000002.1 GCA_030146405.1 Arthrobacter sp. | reverse complement strand
TCCCTCATGGTCGCGGAGCAACGATGGCTGCCCGCCCTCACCGCCGAGCTGGGCGTCCCGACCTCCGCACCCGTGCGCCTCGGGCTTCCCGGCCCCGGCTTCCCCTGGCACTGGTCGGTGTGCCCGTGGATCGACGGCGTGGGCGGAACCGCGGTGCCGCGCGTCGACCGCACGCGGGCGGCGCGTGCACTGGCGCTGTTCCTCATCGAGTTCCACCACCCGGCACCGGTCGATGCGCCGGTGAGCCCGGTGGGGCGGGGCGGCCCGCTCGCCGCGAGGGACGCCGTCGTCCGTGCTCGGCTGGCAGCCCTTCCCGCGACACCGTTCCTTCCCCTGGAGCACCTCCTCGCGGCCTGGCACGCCGCCGTGGCCGCACCACCGTGGTCAGGGGAACCGCTCTGGCTGCACGGTGACCTTCATCCCGGGAACGTGGTGCTCACCCCCACCGGCGCCCTGGCCGGGGTGGTGGACTTCGGTGACCTCTGCGCAGGCGATCCCGCCACCGACCTCGCAGCGGCCTGGTTGCACTTCGACGCGGACGGCCGCGCAGCGTTCTCCACCGCCTACGGACAACGGTGGCCCGACCCCGCCATCTGGACGCGGGCTCGCGGCTGGGCCCTGAGCATCGGCAGCGCGATGCTGGCCTCCTCGGACGACGCACCGGCGTTGCGGGCCCTCGGCGTGGAGATCCTCGCGGCGGTCCTCGAGGACTGACCGCCGGGCCAGCGTTCTCCTCCGCCGGCCACGGTAGCTGTTCACTCGGGTCCGGCCCCTTCTGCTTCCGGCCGCCATGGCTGCGCCCCTGCCGGCCGCTGGTAATCTGGCCTCGGGCACATCCCGCCCGGCACTCGTACCGCACCGCCCCGGCCCACCCCGCCGGCGGCACAGGCGCGGCATGGAAGGAACGGTCCAGTGAAGGCGCTGTACAAGTCCGGGCCACACCCCGGTTTCGAACTCGTGGACCGGCCCGAGCCCGAGGCAGGCTGGGGTGAGGTCAAGATCCGGGTCATCACCACCGGCATCTGCGGCACGGACCTCCATATCGAGAGCTGGGACCCCTGGGCGCAGGGCATGATCTCCGCACCGCTCATTCCCGGACATGAGTTCTACGGCGAAGTGGTGGCCCTCGGCGAGGGTATCCGCGACGTCCGGATCGGTGACCGCATCTCCGGTGAGGGCCACATCGTCTGCGGTACCTGCCGCAACTGCCGCGCCGGCCGCCGTCAGATGTGCATCCGCACCTCCAGCGTCGGGGTGCAGCGCGACGGCGCGTTCGCGGAGTTCGTCGTCGTCCCCGAGACCAACGTCTGGGTCCACGACGCCACGATCACGCCCGAACTCGGCGCCGTCTTCGACCCGTTCGGCAACGCGGTGCACACCGCGCTCAGCTTCCCGCTCGTGGGCGAGGACGTGCTCATCACCGGAGCCGGGCCCATCGGGCTCATGGCCGTCGCCGTCGCCCGCCACGCGGGAGCGCGCAAGATCGCCATCACCGACGTCTCCCCACCCCGGCTGGAGCTCGCGCGCGGCGTCGGGGCGGACATCGCCATCGACGTCAGCCGCACCCGGATCGCCGACGCGCAGCGCGAACTCGGCATGAAGGAGGGCTTCGACATCGGGATGGAGATGTCCGGTCACGCCACGGCGTTGCCGGAGATGATCGAGAACATGAACCACGGCGGCAGGATCGCCATGCTCGGCCTGCCCTCCGGCCCCATCTCGATCGACTGGGGCAGGGTGGTCACGCACATGCTCACCCTCAAGGGCATCTACGGACGCGAGATGTTCGAGACCTGGTACGCGATGAGCGCCATGCTCCAGTCCAACGGAACGCTGCGCGAAGCGGTCTCGTCCGTGGTCACCGAATGCCTGCCCGCCAGTGAATGGCAGCAGGGCTTCGCAACAGCGCGCGACGGCGCGAGCGGCAAAGTGGTCCTCGACTGGACCACCTTCTAGAAGGCAGGAACACCATGTACTCAGCAGTCCGCGACCAGCTCGCCGGGGAACTCGACGAGATCCGCAGCGCAGGCCTCTTCAAGCACGAGCGCCGCATCACCTCTCCGCAATCGAGTTCCATTACAGCAGGGGCGCTCGGCGCGGAGGACGCCCGTGTGCTCAACTTCTGCGCCAACAACTACTTGGGCCTCGCCGATCACCCGGACATCATCGCGGCGGCGAAGACCGCCCTCGACGAGCGCGGATTCGGCATGGCATCCGTGCGTTTCATCTGCGGCACACAGGATCTCCACCTCGAGCTCGAGCAGCGGGTCTCGCAGTTCCTCGGCACCGAGGACACCATCCTCTTCTCCTCCTGCTTCGATGCCAACGGCGGCGTGTTCGAGTCGCTGTTGGGCGCGGAGGACGCTGTGGTCTCGGATGCCCTGAACCACGCCTCGATCATCGACGGGATCCGGCTGTCCAAGGCCCAGCGCTTCCGTTACGCCAACCGGGATCTCGCCGACCTCGAGGCGAAGCTGCAGGAGGCTGCCGGGGCCCGACGCCGCCTGATCGTCACGGACGGCATCTTCTCCATGGACGGCTACCTCGCCCCGCTGGAGGGGATCTGCGATCTCGCCGAGCGGTACGACGCGATGGTGATGGTGGACGATTCGCACGCCGTCGGCTTCATGGGAGCCACCGGTGCAGGGACGCCGGAGCACGCAGGCGTGGCCGACCGCGTGGACATCTTCACCGGGACGTTCGGCAAGGCGCTCGGGGGAGCGTCGGGTGGCTACGTCGCGGCCCGCGCCGAGATCGTGGCCCTGCTGCGCCAGCGCGCCCGGCCGTACCTGTTCTCCAACTCGCTCGCGCCGTCGATCGTCGCCGCGACCCTCACCGCGCTGGACCTCGTGCAGAACAGCGCGGACCTGCGCAGCACGCTCACCGGCAACGCTGCGCTTTTCCGCCGTCGCATGACGGAGGAGGGCTTCGAGCTGCTCGAGGGTGAGCACGCGATCATCCCGGTGATGTTCGGTGACGCGGTACTCGCAGCCCGTACCGCCGACGCGATGCTCGCACACGGCGTCTTCGTGACGGCCTTCAGCTACCCCGTGGTGCCGAAGGGCGCCGCGCGCATCCGGGTGCAGCTCTCCGCGGCGCACTCCGATGAGGACATCGAGGCATGCGTGCGGGCGTTCGTCGCCTCGCGGGCAGAGGTCTCGGCCGGCGACGCCGGGGCGAGCGACGCCGGCGCGCACGTGGGTGGCGCCTAGGTCGGTTGCGCGGCCGGGAACACCACGCGCCTCGGAACATCGCGCAGCCTGATGAGCCACAGGCCTGGTGGGGGGAGGCCGGCCCTAGGATGACGGGATGGGTACCCTCGAGTGCGATGTCCTGATCATCGGTGGAGGCATCGCCGGCCTGTCACTGGCGTCCGCGCTGGCCCCGTTCTCCAGCGTGGTCCTGGTGGAGGCGGAGCCGACGCTCGGCTACCACACGTCGTCGCGCTCGGCGCGCCAGCTGATCCCGAGCTACGGTCCGGCGCCGGTGGTGGATCTCACGCGCCGTACGCTCGACCTCCTCGACGGGGTGCAGACCTCCACCGGGCTGCCACTGACCGTGCCGCGCTCCTTCCTGCTCATCGGCTCGGAGGCCGAGGTCGCCGCGAAGACCACCTTCTCCATGGCGCCGGTGCCGCACGCCGAAGCCCTGGAGCTCTGTCCCCAGCTGCGCCCCGACGCCTTCGAGGCCGCCGCCCTCGACGTGACCTGTGTCGGCACGGACACGGACCTCCTCCTCGAGTACCACCGCCGGACCGCGAGCGACGACGGCGTCATCATCCTCACCGGTGCGGCCGTCACCTCGGCCTACTACGACGGCACGGGCTGGAGCATCCGTGCCGGCTACCACGCCATCGGTGCGGAGACCGTGGTCGACGCAGCGGGGGCGTGGGCCGACGACGTCGCGCTGACGTGCGGTGTGGCGCCGCAGGGACTCGTACCACTGAGGCGCACCGCGGCGATCGTCACGGCGACACATGCGCCGCCGGTCGGGACTCCCATGGTGGCAGCCGCCGACGACTCCTTCTACTACCGCCCCGATCCGGAGGGCGTCCTGATCTCGCCGAGCGAGGCGGAGCCCGCCGAACCAGGGGATGCACAGCCCCGCCCGGGGGACATCGAGCGGCTGATCCACCGGTTCGGTGCGGTCACCACCCTCGGGATCACCTCGGTGGTGCGGTCCTGGACGGGCCTGCGGACGCAGCGGGAGAACGGCCTCCCCGTGGTGGGGTTCGACCCCGCGCACCCCGGCTTCTTCTGGCTGGCAGGGCAGGGTGGATACGGTTTCCAGACCTCCGCGGGGATCGCCGAACTCGCGGCCGTCCTGCTCACCGGTGCCGATCCTGCGGACCTCGGCGCGGATCCTGCGCGGATCACCGCGGCCACGCGATCCCTGCGTCCGGCCTGATGTCCGCCGACGTCGACACCGGGGAACAGCGGATCCGTGCTGCGGTGCCCCACGCCACGACCAGCTACCTCGAACCGGACCTGGACACTTCCGGAGCTGTTGCGACGCCCTCAGCGAACGGTGGTCCCACGGGGCCGGTGCCCGCCGATGACCGGCCCTGAGCGGGTCTAGGATGGGCGCATGAACGTCATCGAAACGAGCCTTCCCGGCATCGGAGTCCGGCGCGAGATCGTCACCGGCTCCGGCAGGCGCGTGGGAATCGTCGCCGAGCGCGACGGCGATCTCAGCCTCATCGTCTCGAAGGCGAGCGACCCGGACGCCTGCGTGGCGTCCATTCCGCTCACGCCCGACGAGGCGGCGACCATCGGCCACCTTCTCGGTTCGCGCCAGGTCGTGGCCCAACTGACCGAGGAACACCGCGACCTGCCCGGAGTGTCCACCCGGCAGTTCTTCGTCGACCACGGCTCGCCCTTCGACGGCAGGACCCTCGCCGAGTCCCGGATGCGCTCGCGGTCGGGTGCGTCACTCGTCGCCGTCCTGCGGTCAGGACAGATACAGGCTTCGCCGACCCCCGATTTCACGCTCGCGGCCGGCGATCTGCTGGTGGTCGTGGGTACGTCCGAAGGCCTCGACGCTGCAGCGGACATCCTGCGTAACGGCTGACGGCCGGTGCACACGACCGCCCTGACCCTGATCGAACTCGGCGCGATCCTCCTGTTCCTCGGGGTACTAGGACGGCTCGCGGGCCGGATCGGTCTCTCGCCCATCCCGTTCTATCTCGTCGGCGGACTGTTCTTCGGGCACGGCGGGTTCCTCGAGCTCGACGGGGTGCTCGAGTTCAGCGAGGTGGCCGGCGAGATTGGGGTGGTGCTGCTCCTGCTCATGCTCGGGCTCGAGTACACGGCCAAGGAGCTCGTCACGGGTCTGCGCCAGTCCTGGCTCGCCGGAATCGTCGATCTCGTCCTCAACTTCACGCCGGGCGCCCTGGTCGCGGTCGTCCTCGGCTGGGGGCCCGTCGCGGCCCTCGTCATGGGCGGCGTCACCTACATCTCCTCCTCGGGCATCGCCGCGAAGGTCATGAGCGACCTCGGGCGGCTCGGCAACCGCGAGACGCCGACGGTCCTCGCGATCCTCGTCTTCGAGGACCTCGCCATGGCGGCCTACCTGCCGATCCTCACGGCCGTGCTGGCTGGGCTGAGCTTCGCAGGAGGACTCGGGACCGTCGGGGTCTCCCTGCTCGTCGTCACCCTCGTCCTGGTGGTCGCGCTGCGCTGGGGTAACGTCGTCTCGGCCGTCGTCGACAGCAAGGACCGCGAGGTCTTCCTCCTGACGCTCATCGGGGCCGCACTCCTCGTCGCGGGCCTGGCATCGGCTCTTCAGGTATCGGCCGCCGTGGGCGCCTTCCTGCTCGGCATCGCCATCTCGGGGGCCACCGCGGAGAACGCCGCCCGCATCCTCGAACCCCTGCGGGACCTCTTCGCCGCCATCTTCTTCGTGGTGTTCGGCCTGAACACGGATCCCGCGTCCATCCCGCCCGTCCTCGGGTTCGCCCTGCTGCTCGCCCTGGTCACCACGGTGACGAAGATCGCAACGGGCTGGTGGGCCGCGGGACGCCAGGGGATCGGCCGGATGGGCAGGGCCCGTGCTGGAACCGCACTCGTGGCACGGGGCGAGTTCTCGATCGTCATCGCGGGCCTCGCCGTGGCATCCGGTGCCGTCCTCCCCGAACTCGCGGCACTCGCCACCACCTACGTGCTGCTGATGGCCGTCCTCGGCCCGGTCCTGGCTCGCCTCGCCGAGCCTGCCATGGAGGGGTTCGAACGCCTCGGCGCCCGGCGGCGGAGCGCCACGCCGGGGGCGGCCTAGTCCTCGAGGATCTGCCCGATCGGTTCGCGCTTCTCCGCCTGGAAGCGGTCCTCCTCGCGCCCGAACGCCCAGTACCCGGAGAGGGACACCTGGGAACGAGCGAGGCCCTTGTCCTTGAACAGCACCTCACGCAGTGCCTTCATGGCCCCGCGCTCCCCGTGCACGAAGGCATCCACGTGACCCTCCGGCCACGGTCCGGCGGCAACGGCGTCCACCAGCAGCGTGGTGGTACCCGGGGTACGGCCGTCGCGCAGCAGCCAGTGCAGTTCGATGCCTGCCGGGGCGTCGAGGGAAAGGATGTCCGCGGCCGTGTCCACCTCGAGGTAGGCGTGCCCCACCGCGTCGGCGTGCAGCGCCTCGATCCCCGCCGCGATCGCGGGCAGGGCGGAATCGTCGCCCACGAAGAGGTGCCAGGCGGCGTCCTGGTTCGGCGACCAGTTCCCGGACGGCCCCATCAGCACGAGGGTATCGCCCGGCGCAGCGGCAGCGGCCCACGGTCCTGCGACCCCGGTATCCCCGTGCACCACGAAGTCGATGGCGAGGCGCCGGGCCCCACGGTCCAGCCAGCGGATGGTGTAGGTGCGCTTGACCGGCCGGTCACCCGAGGCGAGCTCGTCCTTCAGTGCGACGAGATCGTAGGGCGGCTCCAGGCCGAGCTCCGGCCTGGCGAAGAGCAGTTTCGCGTACATGTCCGTGGCGACACACTCCTGCAGATCCGCGAAGCCCGGCCCGCCCGCGATCACCCGGACCAGGTGCGGGCTCAGCCACCGGGTCTCCTCGACGGTGAGCACGGCCTGGGGGCGGGGCGGCTTGCGGGTCTTTGCGGGAACGGGTGTGGACATGACGCGGTACTTCTTTCCTGGAGAACTGTAAGGCAAGCCTAACAAGCGCCACCGGGAGGATCCGAACGCGGGGAACCGGCCGTCATCCGTGCCATCCTGAGAAGCCAAGCGCAACAACCGGAAGGTGCGTGCAGTGCAGACCGTCTCGGAAGTCCTCGACACCATCAGCGACACAGGGCGCGACGCCACCCGTGGTGGCTATTCGCGCGGCGTCTACACGCACGCGGAGCTGTCCCTGCGCGAGTGGTTCTCCGCGGAGGCCTCAGCCCGGGGACTCGCGGTGGAGACGGACCGCAACGGGATCCTGTGGGCATGGTGGGACGCGACCGGCAGCAGGGACGGCTCGCTCGTCACCGGGAGCCACCTGGATTCCGTGCCCGGTGGTGGAGCGTACGACGGCCCCCTCGGCGTCGCCTCCGCGCTCGTCGCCGTCGACCTCCTGCGCGAGCGCGGAGTGACACCCCGGCGATCGCTCGCCGTCGCGGTGTTCCCGGAGGAGGAGGGCTCCCGCTTCGGGATCTCGTGCCTCGGATCGCGCCTCCTCACCGGGGCGATCGATCCCGACTCCGTGCGCTCGCTGACCGACGACGCCGGCACCACGTTCGCGGAGGCATCCGCGCGTGCCGGGATAGACCCGGTGCACCTGGGCCGGGACGAGGAAGCCGTCCGTCGGATCGGCGACTTCGTGGAACTCCACGTGGAGCAGGGCCGCGGTCTGATCGACCTCGACGCCGCCGTCGCCATCGGATCCACCATGCTGGGCCACGGGCGCTGGAAGCTCTCGATCACGGGACAGGGCAATCACGCGGGCACCACGCTCATGGCCGATCGCAGCGACCCGATGGTCGCCGCCGCGCAGGTGGTCCTCGCGGTGCGCAGACTCGCGGCGGAGCAGGACGGCGCCCGCGCCACCGTGGGACGCCTCCAGCCCGTTCCCGGAGGCACCAACGTGATCGCCTCCCGCGTGGACCTCTGGCTCGACGTGCGCCATGAGGACGACGCCGTCAAGGCAGCGCTGATGGAGAGGATCCACGGGCAGGCGCAGAAGCTCTGTGCCTTCGAGGGTTGCCGTGCCGTCCTCACCGAGGAATCCCGCAGCGGCACCGTCCACTTCGACGGGGTGCTCCAGCGCACCCTGGGCAATTCCCTCGACCGCAACTTCGCGGGCGCCCCCACCCTGCCCACCGGTGCGGGGCACGACGCCGGGATCCTCGGCGCCGTCGCCCCGACCGCCATGCTCTTCGTGCGGAACCCCACCGGCATCAGTCACTCACCGGAGGAGTTCGTGGAGCGCCAGGACGCCGATTCCGGTGCGGTGGCGCTCGCCGACGTCCTCGAGGACCTGCTCTGACCCATGTCCCACAGCCGCGGGCTCCGGTCGCGGTGATCCGCACGGCGGAGCCTGCTGGGAATCTCCGGCCGCCGCTGGGAAGATGACGCCATGCCCGCATCATCCGCTCCGTTCCCGCTGGAGGACACGTCTCCCGCCGATCAGCCCGCCTCACCGCGGCGCATCACGGCCGAACTGCTGATCGTGTTCGGTCTCTCCCTCGGCCAGTCCGGGGTGTACGCGGTGATCAGCCTGATGGAGAAGCTCACGCGGGGGCCGCTCGTGGGGCAGACCACCACTCTGAACCCGGTGCTCGACAACCGCGAGTACTTCGATCTCGCCTACCAGCTCCTCGGGATCTTCTTCGCCCTGGTGCCGGTGGCCCTGGTGCTGTTCCTCCTCAGCGGTAGGGGAGCCTCCGCGTTCCAGCGCCTCGGTTTCACCTTCCACCGGCCACTGCGCACCGTCGGCTTCGGCGTGGGCCTGGCTGCCGTCATCGCCGTGGGTACCCTCGGTGTCTATGCCGCCGGACGAGCCCTCGGTATCACCACCGCACTCGTACCGGCTGCCCTGGACACCTACTGGTGGACCATCCCGGTGCTGGTCCTCTCGGCGATCCGGCACGGGATCCTCGAGGAGGTGATCGTGGTCGGCTACCTCGCCATCCGCCTCCGTCAGCTCGGCTGGTCGACCCCGGCCATCATCATCGTGAGCGCACTGGTCAGGGGCAGCTACCACCTCTACCAGGGTTTCGGCCCGTTCATCGGCAACGTCCTCATGGGACTGTTGTTCGCCTGGTTCTACACGCGGACGGGGCGGGTCATGCCGCTGGTGATCGCGCACGCACTGATCGACACCGCGGGGTTCGTCGGATTCGCGCTCCTGGGCTCCGCGATCGGCATCGGTGGATAAAAGGAAAGAAAGGCTAACCTTTATTATTTGCGCACCGATAATATGACTAAATTATTCGACAATTGCAGTGTTACCGTGAATTCCTCGTATTGAACGGTGGCCTCGACGGCCGCCGCCGGACCAGCCAGGAGGAATCATGAGCGTCGTCACCAGTGTCTCCGAGTGCAGCGTCAACAACTGCTCGTTCAACCACGACGGCTGTACCGCCGTGGCCATCACGGTATCCGGGACCGCCGACCACGCGTCCTGCGCCACCTTCATCGACACCTCGATCAGCGGTGGGCTTCCCAAGATGCTCGCCCACGTGGGAGCCTGCCAGCGCTCGGAATGCCAGTTCAACACCGACCTGCTCTGCAGCGCTCCCGCGGTCAAGGTGGGTCCGGGCGCGGAGGCGGCCGACTGCCTCACCTACGTCCACGCCTGACCCCGCGACGCACGAAGGGCCGGACGAATTCGTCCGGCCCTTCGTGGTGCGACTCCTGTCGCGGATCCTCGTGCTACCGCGTCAGATCTCGACGCGTCCGTCAGCGGTCTCGAAGCTCACCGACATCACCCCGGGGGTGCCGTTGGGGGCGATCCACTGCACCTGGACACCGTCGAGGGTCTGCTCCACCTCCGTGCCGAGCCACTCGGACACGCGTTCGTACGATCCCGCGATCGTCAGGCAGGCGAGCCGGACCGATGCCGGGCGGGCCTGCGAGGGGTGCAGTGCCTCGGTGCCGTCGTCCCAGCGGAGCAGGTAGGGAACCTGCGGGTCGGCGATCAAACCCTTGATCCCGATCTGCTGCCAGGACAGCTCCTGGCCGTCCGGGAACTTCCGGTTGCCGGGGACGGAGCTGCGGCCCAGCCGTTCCTCGAAGGGAGTGAGGTCGTCCACGGCGACGCACCAACCCATCCAACCCCCGCCGGCTTCGGAGCGGGCCCGCACCGCCTGGCCGAAGGGCGCCTTGTCCGACGCCGGGTGGGCAAGGACCTCCACCACCTCGAGGTACTGGCCGTTCACCAGCGGGAAGATCATGTTCCGGGTCCCGAAGCGGGGATGCACACCGCCCTTCACAGGGTCCACACCGAGCTTGGCCGCAATCCGGTCGGCCGTCGCAGCAAGTCCATCAGGTTCGCAGGCATAAGAAACATGGTCCAGGCGCATGCCGATATCTTGGCACTAAGTGATCTGCGTCTCGACTTAGGATTGCCTTACTCCTCGTCCTGCTCCCGGAGGCTCTGTCAGGGGCACCTGGAGTGAGTCTTCACGGAGGGTCACACGGGTTGCCGGATCCGCTCCGATGGGTTTTCATGAATGCAGGTCATGAGTGCCAGCACGAAGCCCCGGCTTGCTGGCCGGCAACCCTCCAACCGCGGTGGGGTGCCCCGGGTGAGGACCAGGTTCGGCGCTATTCCAGCGCCGTGCAAGCGCGGGCTCCTGCGGGTCCGGTCTCTCCGAGCGGTCATCACCGGCCGGAGCGTGGACCGGCGCGGAGCCCCTCGAGCAGGGAGCGCCATGTCCAACGATTGGTCTTTCGAGACACGCCAGATCCATGCCGGTCAGACACCGGATTCCACGACGGGCGCGCGTGCGCTGCCCATCTACCAGACGTCGTCGTTCGTCTTCCCGAGTACCGAGAGTGCGGCGAACAGGTTCTCGCTGACGGAGCTCGCACCCATCTACACGCGCATCGGGAATCCCACCCAGGAGGCCGTGGAGGTCAGGATCGCCAGCCTCGAAGGCGGAGTGGGCGCCCTCCTGCTCGCCTCGGGCCAGGCAGCGGAGACCTTCGCGGTCCTCAACATCGCCGAGGCGGGGGACCACATCGTGGCCAGCCCCAGCCTCTACGGCGGAACCTACAACCTCTTCAAGCACACGCTGAAGAAGTTCGGGATCGAGACCACGTTCGTGGAGGATCCGGACAACCTGGAGCAGTGGCGGCAGGCCGTCCGCCCCAACACCAAGCTGTTCTTCGGCGAGGTGGTCTCCAATCCGCGCCAGGACGTGCTCGACATCGAGGGCATCAGCGCCATCGCGCACGAGCAGGGGATACCCCTGATCGTGGACAACACGCTGTCCACGCCCTACCTGATCAGGCCCATCGAGTGGGGCGCGGACATCGTGGTCCACTCGGCCACCAAGTACCTGGGCGGGCACGGCAACGCCATCGCGGGGGTGATCGTCGACTCGGGCACCTTCGACTTCGCGCAGTACCCCGAGCGGTTCCCGGGCTTCAACACCCCTGACGAGAGCTATCACGGGCTCGTCTACGCACGCGACCTCGGGGTCGGGAGCCCGCTCGGGGCCAACCTCGCGTACATCCTCAAGGCCCGCGTGCAGCTGCTGCGCGATCTCGGTGCCGCCGTCTCGCCCTTCAACGCCTTCCTGATCGCCCAGGGCCTCGAGACGCTCAGCCTGCGCATCGAGCGCCACGTGCAGAACGCGCAGGCGGTCGCCGAGTGGCTCGAGGAGCACGACGACGTCGAGCGGGTCTCCTACGCGGGACTCGCCTCAAGCCCCTGGTACGAGCGCGGCAAGAAGTACGGACGCATCGGGACGGGTGCGATCGTCAGTTTCGACATCGCCGGGGGACTGGAGGCGGGCAAGCGCTTCGTGGACGGACTCGAGCTGCACTCGCACGTCGCGAACGTCGGCGACGTGCGCTCGCTCGTCATCCATCCGGCGTCGACAACGCACAGCCAGCTCGGCGCGGAGGCCCAACTCACCGCAGGCGTGCGTCCCGGCCTGGTCCGCCTGTCGGTGGGGCTGGAGAACATCACCGACATCCTCGCCGATCTCGACGCCGGCTTCCGGGCCGCCAAAGGAGCCTGACCCTTCGTGACCGCCTACCTCCCTGCTCCGCTGCACACCGGGATCGACGACGCCCGTTCCCCGGGTGACGGGCTGGTCCGCGTGGCGGGAATCGGCCCGTTGGTGCTCGAGGCCGGGGGTGAGCTACCGGAGGTCCAGCTCGCCTTCGAGACCTGGGGCGAGCTGAACGGAGATGCATCGAACGCCGTGCTCGTGCAGCATGCGCTGACCGGCAGCTCGCACGTGGCGCGCGGTGCATCGCAGGAGGAGGGCTGGTGGGACTCCCTCGTGGGGCCCGGCCGCACCGTGGACACCGACCGCTACTTCGTGGTGTCCATCAACATGCTGGGAGGCTGCTACGGCTCGACGGGGCCGGCCGGCCTGGCTCCGGACGGAACGCCCTGGGGATCACGGTTCCCCTTCGTCACCATTCGTGATTCCGTGCGCGCCGAGGCCCTGCTCGCCCAGCAGCTCGGCATCGAGCGCTGGCACTCCGTGCTCGGGGGATCGATGGGGGGCGCGCGTGCCCTCGAATGGGCACTGATGTATCCGCAGCGTGTGGAACGGTGCGCCGTCATCGCCTGCACTGCCGCCAGTTCGGCCGAACAGATAGCGTTCGCCCAGGCGCAGTTGCACGCGATCCGGCTCGACCCCGCCTACCGGGACGGGGACTACTACGACGGCGCGCACCCGGTGGCAGGGCTCGGGCTCGCCCGGCGGATCGCGCACATCACCTACCGCTCGGAACGCGAGCTCGACGCACGCTTCGGCCGTGCCGAGCAGGGCACGGAGCAGCCCCTCGGTGCCGTGCTCCCCGTGGACCGGGGGCGCTACCAGGTGGAGAGCTATCTCGACCACCAGGCCGAGAAGCTCGTGGACCGGTTCGACGCCAACAGCTACGTGATCCTGACCGAGGCGCTGATGAGCCACGACGCGGCGCGGGACCGCGGGAGCCTGGAGACGGCACTGGCGGCGGCGACGTCGGAGTTCTTCGTGGCCGCCGTGGACACGGACCGCCTGTATCCCCCCGAGCAGTCGCACCGCCTGGCGCGGGCACTCCCCGGCGAGGTCCCGGTGCACGTCATCTCCTCACCCGTGGGGCATGACGCTTTCCTCACCGAGATCCACCAGCTCCACGCGCAACTCCGGGCGGCGTTCTACGGGGTGGACAGAACATAGTTGGGTTTCCCTGCACGGCCCCCTAGTCTTGGAGCTAAGCCTGCTTAGGAATTCGGGGCAGGGCGGTCCGAAGCGTGTTGCCGGGCCGGACAATCGACGAGAGTTGAAGAGGAGCTGTTCATGGAACTGAGCACCATTGGCTGGAACCAAGAAGCCCGCGACAAGATCCTGCTGGATTCCGACCGCGCGCTGCAGGAAGCAGTCCGGGAAGCAGCCGAGACGATGGACGGCAAGTCCCGCGACGAGGTGTACGAATTCCTGTTCTCGAAGCTGCAGCCGCAGTTCGTCGACTTCAAGCCAGGGCCCGACCTCAGCGCCTGCGCCGACGCGGTCGCCAACGGCGAGGTCTCGCTCGACGACTGAGCAGCGTCGGCACGAGGACAGTACTGAATTCTGCCCCCGACGCGGGGGATCAGCGAAGGACCGGCGGGTCATCCCGCCGGTCCTTTGCTGTGTCACGGACGGCGTCCGCTGTGCCGCCGTTCCGCCGTTGGTAGGGGCACTGCTGACCGTCCCGGACAGCCCGGCTAGTCCGAGGCGCCCGGCGGCATGCCCGGTCCGAAGATCGGGGCGGGCTCCGGCCGCTTCGCCAGCACGCCGTCGCCCGAGGACTGGTGCCTCAGGCGCCGCAGGACCCACGGGACGAAGTACTCCCGCGCCCACACGAGGTCCTCGGCACGCGCGGCGCGCCACGTCCGCGTGGGCAACTCCTTGGGCTGCAGGGGCTCGAGCGTGTGGCGGACCGCGAGGGTGTCGAGGACCATCGCGGCGATCGTGTGGTGCCCGAGCGGCGAGAAGTGCAGGCGGTCGGAGGCCCACATCTGCGGGCTGGTGAGCTGGCGGAGCGCCCACATGTCCGCGATCAGGGCGTCGTGCCGTGCGGCGATGGTGCGCACGTTCTCGTTGTAGATGGCGGTCTTGGAGCGGATGCTTCCGAGCATGGTCTCCCGGACGTCCGGACCGGTGAACAGCACCACGGTCGCACCTGACGCGGACAGGATGGCCACCACGGAGTCCAGCCGGTTGCCGAGCACGTCCGGGTCCCCGCCGGGGCGCAGCAGGTCATTGCCGCCGGCGGAGATGGTGATGAGATCGGGGTGGAGGTCGAGGGCGGGCTGCACCTGCTGGTCCACGATCTGCTCCAGCAGCCGGCCCCTGACGGCCAGGTTGGCATAGGCGAAGTCCTGCTGCCCCCGGGCCAGTTCCTCGGCCACACGGTCCGCCCACCCCCGGTTGCCGCCCACGCTGTCGGGATTGGGGTCGCCGATCCCCTCGGTGAAGGAATCCCCGAGGGCCACGTAGCGGTGCCACGGGTGCGGTTCGGTGTTCAGGCTCGGATCCACCAGGGGACCATTGGTGATCCTCGGATTCGCCGGAGAGGAGGACAGGGTGTCGTCGGGGGAGATCACCCGCCTATTCTTGCGCCTCGCGGGGCTCCCACGTCAACGCCCACCCGTCGGAGCGCTCGCTGCGTGCGCACCGGTTCGCCTGTGCCGGATGGACCGGCACCATTCCACCGAGGGTGCCTCGTGCCAAGATGGAAGCATGACTGAACCTACCTCCGGTACTGCTGCGCCCGCCGACCCCTGGGAACCCGTGGTCCTCTGGTCGAAGCCGGAATCGGAACGGGACGACACACCGCTGCTGGTCCTGTTCCACGGGTACATGGCCGACGAAGCGGACCTCATGGGACTCACGGACCACCTGCCGGAGGAGTTCACGGTGGCCTCGGTCCGCGCACCCCGGCCTGCGGGGCCGGGCCACTCCTGGTTCCCGCTGTCCCGGGAGGCCGACTACTCGGTGGAGCGCGTCGTCGAATCCGTCACCGCGGTGTCCGCATGGCTGGACACCGTGCGCAGCGCCCACTCCAGCGTCAGTCTCCTCGGCTTCTCGCAGGGCATGGCGGTCGCGACCTCCCTGCTGCGCCACCGCCCCGCCGACTTCGCCTGCGTCGTCGGTCTCTCGGGCTTCGCCGTGCCGTCGGAGGGTCACGCCTTCTTCCGGGACGAGGACGCCGCCGCGGCTCCGACGCAGTTCTTCTGGGGGCGTGACCAGGAGGACGCGGTCATCACGCCGGAGATGATCGAGTTCACCCACGCGTGGCTCACGAGCCACACGAAGCTGACGAAGATCCTCTATTCGAACATGCTGCACAGCATCAACCTGCAGGAGCTCGCCCACGTGCGTGAGTTCCTGAACCTGGTGGTCCTCGGACGCCGCTGAGGGGAGCGTCGCCGCCCGGCGACGCCGCCTACGCCCGCGTGATGCGGACCGCCCCGCCGTTCACGCTCACGGTGTCGCCCGGGTGCAGCTGGCGACCGCGGCGCTCCTCGATCTCACCGTTGACCTGCACCAGGCCGTTGTCGATCAGGGTCTTGGCCTCCACGCCGTCCTCCGCGAGGGAGGCGAGCTTGAGCAGCTGCCCCAGGCGGATCATGTCGTCCCGGATGGGGAGCTCTGGAAGGGCTGCGTCGTCGGTCATGCAATCCATCATGCCGGATGAGCCAGGACTAGGCTGTACGGGTGTCTGATGCGCCCGCGCTTCCCCCCACCGTCGGTTTCCCCCTGGCCCTTGCCGCAGGTCTCGCCATTCCCGTCCAGGGCAGGATCAACGGAGCACTCGGGACAGTGCTCGACGACGGCATCGCCGCCGCGCTGATCAGCTTCGGCACGGGCCTCATCGTCATGATCGTCATCACACTCGTGCTTCCGAGCGCACGGGCCGGTGCCCTGCAGATCATCCCGTCCGTCCGCGAGCGACGCTTCCCGCCGTACTACGTGGCGGCCGGCGCCATCGGAGCGTTCTTCGTGTTCTCGCAGTCGCTGACCATCGGCCTCATCGGCGTGGCCCTGTTCACCGTCGCGGCCGTCATGGGCCAGTCGCTCAGCGGCCTCCTCGTCGACAAGGCGGGCATCGGCCCGGGCGGGAAGCGCGCCGCCACACCCATGCGCGTGATCGGCGTGGTCCTCACGGTCCTGTCCGTGGTCTGGGCCGTGTCACCGCGCTTCGGCGCCGCGGGGGAGGTCTCGACGTGGCTGGTCCCCGTGCTGCTCCCCGTCGCGGCCGGCATCCTCATGAGCTTCCAGCAGGCCATGAACGGGACGGCGGCGCTCCACTACGGCACGCCGCTCGCGGCGACCCTCATGAACTTCATCGCCGGCGCCGCGGTGCTGCTGACGGCGTGGCTGATCAAGCTCGCCATCGCCGGTCCGGGCAACCCGCTGCCGTCGGAGTGGTGGTACTACCTCGGTGGGCCCATGGGGTGTGTCTTCATCGGCCTCGGCGCGCTGCTCGTGCGCACCCTCGGCGTCCTGCTCACGGGCCTGTGCATGATCGGCGGGCAGCTCGTCGGTTCGCTCCTGCTCGACCTCGTGTTCCCGACCCCCGGCACCCTGGTGGTGTTCGCGACCATCGCCGGGACGCTGCTGACGCTCGCCGCGATCATCCTCACCACCCTGCCCTGGCCCCGGCGCACCGACCCCGGGCGATAGGGGCGAACGTTGTCCCGCGGCGTGGTGTGCGGAGTCGGCATCGATGCCGCGAATCCGCGGGCGGCGAGGCGCACCCGGTACGCTAGCGGGGTGGCTCCGGCGCTCCCGTACAGGGGGCGGAAGAGCCCGCTCAGCACGCGACCCCCACCTGCGGACCGCACCCAGCGGCCTGCACAGAACTGGAGAGACATCCCATGGCAGCAGCCAAGTCAGCACTCGACCCCATCATCTCCCTCGCCAAGCGACGCGGCTTCGTCTTCCAGTCGGGGGAGATCTACGGTGGCTCCCGGTCGGCCTGGGACTACGGACCCCTCGGAGCCGAACTCAAGGAGAACATCAAGCGGCAGTGGTGGCAGACCATGGTGCGCGGGCGCGAGGACGTCGTCGGCCTCGACTCCGCCGTCATCCTGCCCCGCCAGGTCTGGGAGGCCTCCGGGCACGTCGAGGTCTTCAGCGACCCGCTCGTGGAGAGCCTGCACACCCACAAGCGGTACCGGGCGGACCACCTCATCGAGGCCTACGAGGCCAAGCACGGGCACCCACCCGAGAACGGACTCGCGGACATCCGCGACCCCGAGACCGGGCAGCCCGGATCCTGGACCGAACCCAAGCCGTTCTCCGGACTCCTCAAGACGAACCTCGGGCCCGTGGACGATGACCAGGGCATGCACTACCTGCGCCCGGAGACCGCGCAGGGCATCTTCGTGAACTTCAACAACGTGCTCACCACTGCGCGGAAGAAGCCACCCTTCGGCATCGGGCAGATCGGCAAGAGCTTCCGCAACGAGATCACACCGGGCAACTTCATCTTCCGTACGCGTGAGTTCGAGCAGATGGAGATGGAGTTCTTCGTGGAGCCCGGGACCGACGAGGAATGGCACAGGTACTGGATCGACGAGCGCTTCGCCTGGTACACGGGCCTGGGCATCAACCCGGACAACCTGCGCCTCTTCGAGCACCCCCTCGAGAAACTGAGCCACTACTCCAAGGGCACCACGGACATCGAGTACCGCTTCGGGTTCCAGGGCTCGGAGTGGGGAGAGCTCGAGGGCGTCGCGAACCGCACCGACTTCGACCTCTCCACGCACTCGAAGCACTCCGGGACGGACCTCGGTTACTTCAACCAGGCCACCAACGAGCGCTACACGCCCTACGTGATCGAACCCGCGGCCGGCCTGACCCGCTCCTTCATGGCATTCCTCGTGGACTCCTACACCGAGGACGAGGCGCCGAACGCCAAGGGCGGCGTGGACAAGCGCACCGTGCTGAAGCTCGATCCGCGCCTCGCCCCCGTCAAGGCCGCCGTGCTGCCGCTCAGCCGCAACGAGGACCTCTCCCCGAAGGCCAAGGACCTCGCCGCCCAGCTGCGCAAGGGGTGGAACATCGACTTCGACGACGCCGGGGCCATCGGCCGCCGGTACCGCCGTCAGGACGAGATCGGGACGCCGTTCTGCATCACCGTGGACTTCGACACCCTCGAGGACCAGGCCGTGACCATCCGCGAACGCGACACCATGGCGCAGGAGCGCGTCTCGCTCGACCAGGTGCAGGGATACCTCGCCGCGCGCCTGATCGGGGCCTGATGGCACTCGAATACCGCGCATGGGAGGAGGGCGACGATCTCGAGCTGATCCAGCTCTGGGGAGGGCCCGAATCCGCCGCCGCCGAACAGTTCCGTGGCTCCTTCCGCACGCCGTCGGACGCCCCGTGGAACCGGTGCATCACCGTGCTGGACCAGGGTGTGCCGGTAGCCGCGGGCTGCGTGTACGAGGCCGCGCTGCATCCTGACCGGCTCTGGTGCTACGTGGAGGTGGCCGGGGATCACCGGCGCTCCGGCGTGGGCTCCACTCTCCTCACCATGCTCCGGCACGAGGCCGCGGCGTCGCCGCAGGGCATCACCGCCCTGCGCTCCAAGGTGACGCCGGGGACCCCCGGCGCCGCGTTCGCCGAGGCCACCGGCTTCGGCGTCCTGCAGCGTTCCCGCCTCGTGACGGTGGCGCCCGGGGCACTCGCTGCCCCGGGGTTCGAGGACGCCACGGGCCCGCAGCTCGAGGAGGCGGCCACGGGCTCCGTGGAACTGACCCGCGCACTGGCGGCGTTCTACGAGGCGGTCCACGGCTGGGACCGCGCCGACCTCGGCGTGGGACGCGCGCAGCAGCTGTTCCTCGGGGAAGCCAGCGGAGCCGGGGGCGCGATCGTCCTCCGGGACCGCCCGAAGGCCGACGGCGGCACCATCGCGGCCTTCGCGGTCAGCTACACGCAGGCCCGCACCGACGATCCCGCGGACGTGCTCCTGGGCTACGACACCAGCCTCAGCCCGCAGGAGCAGCAGGCCGCAGTGGCCACGATGATCGCGATGCTGGTGCACGAGTACCCCATCCAGCTCGAGGTGGACGGTTCGATGGAGGCCCTCGTGGCCGTCGTCGAACCCCTGCTGGCCACGGGCGCGGCGCAGGTCACCGCTCCCGAGACGCTGGTCGTCGCGACCGCCTGAGCGCACCTCGCACTCCGGGAGGCCGCTCCCTCCTGGGGGCGGTGTCTCGGAGTGCGGGCAGTGGTGCAGGCTGCGGTGTCAGCCGCGGTCGTGCCGCCCGGACGCCTTGTCCGCGAGGTCAGCGGCGTCCCGCTCCTCGTCCGTGATGGCTCCGCCTCCCAGTCGCGACGGCATCCACCACGCACCGGGCTCGGGGGTCACCGGGAAGTCGGCGATGCAGGCGTCGATGCCGCTCTGGAGTGCACGGCGCAACTCCTCCGTCCCCTCCACCACATCCGTGTCCGGGGAAGGGCGGAGGGGCGGGCTGACATGCACGCGTACGGGGGTCTTCCATGCACGCTTCAGTGAGAAGCCGTGGCCGCGGCTGAGGAGGCGGTGCGCACCCCACACCGAGACGGGAATCACGGGTACTCCGGCCTCGGCCGCGAGCCGCACCGCGCCGGTCTTCAGCGAGCGCACGTTGTAGCTGCGGGACACTCCGGCCTCGGGCAGGATCGCCACGTACTCGCCGGCACGCAGCCGGCCGAGGGCGTCGTCGTACGCAGCGGCACCGGCATTGCGATGGGTGACGATGTGCCCCAGCCAGTAGACGAAGGGGCTGACGAACCAGTGGTCCGTAGCCCGCTTGGAGATCAGGTAACGCGCCTGGATCCGCGCATAGTTCCACAGGACCAGCTCGGCGAAGGCGAAGTCCAGGTACCCGAAGTGGGTGATGGCGACCACCGCGCCCCGGCCGGGGATCACGCGCCGTGACCGGCCCTTGAGACGGTCGGGGCTGGGCAGGTTCTCACTGCCCGACACGGTGATGGGCAGGCGAAGGGCCGCGAAGGCCGTCTTGCCCGTGTAGACCACGAACCGGTACATGCGGTCGCTCTGCCGCGGCTTCCATCCCATTCCGACTCCTCTTCCAGCGTTCCGCAGGGCCGTGACGGGACCGTCTCTGCCCGTTCCGCACCCAAGGTGTACCCCTTTCTACCTCTTTTTGCTCCGGTTTTACTCCGGTGAGCGGATTCCGCACTCCCTGGACGGGGTCCGCGACCCTTCGGCCGCCGTTGCTCGCCCGTTGCTCGCCCGTCGGTCGCCACGGGGCCGGGTGATGGGACCGGGGCAATCCCGGGGCGTGGTCTGATCGGCGCGACGGCCCTGAGTACAATCCAGAAGGTGCCCGCATGGTGGCCGAATTCTGCCGCCCTGTATCCCGGTGTCCACCTCCTGTGGGCACGCACCGGGAACACCTACCGTCCGTGACCAGATCCAGCCGAGGGATGTCCGTGGGCTCCAGCCAGCAGCACTCCACCGGGAGCGCGGCGCCGTCCGCCTCCTCGATCGCCACCCGGCGTCGTGCCGCCGTACTGCTCTCCGCCGTCCTCGTACCCCTCGGAGTGGTCTCCCTGAGCGCCCTGGTGCTGTGCCGACCCACGCGGAAGCCAGGTGGCTTCGTCCCTCGCACCTCCGAGGTACCGGGCCCGCGGTCCGCAACCGGTGCCGTTCCGGAGCCCCCGCACACGGGGAAGCCGGACGGGCAGGGGCGCCGCACATGACGAACGCCTGGCGGAAGGCCGCCAAGGAGCGCAGGCGCACAGCGAACAGCGGCGCCCGATTTGCCGCGCCTTGCGACAATGGGAGCGTGACTGCTGTTTCCACCCGCCCCGCTCCCGCCGTCGACGACGCGCCCTCCGCACCGGCCGCCGGTACCGCCGCGGACGCGTCCGACGCCGCCCTCAAGCTCGACCTCCCGCCGCTCAGGCTCGGCAACATCACCGTGGACACCCCGGTGATCCTCGCGCCGATGGCAGGCATCACCAACAAGGCGTTCCGTAGACTCTGCCGCGAGTACGGCGGTGGGCTCTACGTCTCCGAGATGGTCACCTCCCGCGCGCTCGTGGAGCGCAGCCCGGAATCGATGCGCATCATCTCGCACGACGACGACGAGAAGGTGCGTTCCGTGCAGCTGTACGGTGTGGACCCGAAGACCGTGGGAGCGGCCGTGCGACTGCTGATCGAGGAGGACCGCGCGGACCACATCGACCTGAACTTCGGCTGCCCGGTCCCCAAGGTCACCCGGAAGGGCGGGGGAGCGGCACTGCCCTGGAAGCTGGACCTCTTCACCGGGATCGTGCAGACCGCCGTGCGCGAGGCCTCGAAGGGGGATGTCCCGCTCACCATCAAGATGCGCAAGGGGATCGACGAGGACCACCTGACGTTCCGCGAGGCCGGGAAGATCGCGCGTGACAGCGGCGTGGCCGCCGTCGCCCTCCACGGGCGCACAGCCTCGCAGTTCTACTCGGGCAAGGCCGACTGGAACGCCATCGCCGAACTGCGGGAATCGCTTCCGGACATCCCGGTGCTCGGCAACGGTGACATCTGGAGCGCCGAGGACGCCGTGCGGATGGTGCGGGAGACCGGCGTCGACGGCGTGGTGATCGGCCGCGGGTGCCAGGGGCGTCCCTGGCTGTTCGGGGACCTGATGAACGCGTTCGAGGGGGATGCCACGCGGCACCACCCCGGGCTCGGCCAGGTGGCGGACACCGTTTACCGGCACGCGGAACTGCTCGTCGAAACCTTCGGCAGCGAGATGATGGGCCTCCGCGACATCCGCAAGCACATGGCCTGGTACTTCAAGGGCTACGTGGTGGGCGGGGAGCTGCGCGCCAAGCTGGCCGCCGTGCCCACGCTCGAGGTGCTGCGCGGACTGCTCGCCGAGCTGGACCACGCGTCCCCCTATCCCGGGCAGGACGCCGAGGGGCCGCGTGGACGCGCGGGCTCCCCGAAGCGCACGGCGCTCCCCGAGCACTGGCTCGACGGCCGGCAGCTGAACGCGGCGCAGCAGGCGGACATCGCCGCCGCAGAGGTGGACGTGTCCGGCGGCTGATGCCGAACAGGGGCGAACCTCCGCCCCGTTCTCCACCGTCGGGTCCACAGGGACCTGGACCGGTATGCCTCCCCGCCGTCACTGCGCTAGAAAGGCACCATGAGCTTCCCCGAACTGTCCGCCGTCCCCGGGTACAGCGCTGCGGACACCCGCCGCTGGGTGGAGGAGCCGCCGAAGAACTCGCACCGCACGGACTTCGAGCGTGACCGCGCCCGGGTGCTGCACTCCTCGGCGCTCCGTCGCCTCGGCGCGAAGACGCAGGTGGTGGCGCCGGACACCGACGACTTCGTCCGCACCCGGCTCACGCACTCGCTCGAGGTGGCGCAGATCGGCCGGGAGCTCGGGCGGACCCTCGGCTGCGACCCGGACATCGTGGACACCGCGTGCCTCGCGCACGACCTCGGGCACCCGCCCTTCGGCCACAACGGCGAGACGGCGCTCAACGACATCGCCCACGCGATCGGCGGCTTCGAGTTAGCCCTCCGCGGCGAGCCGCCTGGCGAACCCCTCGATCCACGGGAGGCGGCCGTTCCAGTCGTGGGCGACCACGACGACCGGGTCACCGTCGCGCCCGTGCCAGCTCGTCGCGGCTGTGCCGGTCGCGCCGGTGGTCTGGCCGCTGGTCTCGCTCATGCTGCTCCCTCGCTCGGTCCCGCCACGCTAGCCGAGCCGACCGCGAGCGCGACCCGGGCGGCCTCGAACGAGCCGAGCTCGCGTCCGCGGGCCTCTGCGGCGCGCAGCAGGTCCGCGTCGCCGTGCTCCGCGAGGTCGTCGAGGTAGCGCGTGTGGAAGACGAACGCGGGTGCGTCGAAGACGGCCGTGCGGGCCCGGATCGCGGCGGCCGCGCCGGCGAGCAGGCCCGCCCGCTCCGCCTCGCCGCGCGCCGCCGCCACCGCGGAGAGGCCCTCGATGCCGTAGGCGATCCCCTCCTCGTGGCGCAGGTCGACGGAGCCCTCGACGGCCTCGCGCAGGAGCGCCTCGGCAACCTCGAGCTCGCCGGAGAGCAGGCGGGCCCTGCCCAGGTGGTGCGTCGCGACGGTGGCCGTGAACCGGTCGCCGCTGCCCACCGCTGCCTCCACGGCCCGCCGGAACTGGGCGGTCGCCGCCTCGAGGTCGCCGGTGAGCACCGAGATGCGGCCGAGCGCCACGAGCGCGAGCGCCTCGCCCCAGCCAGCACCCAGCGCACGGAAGCGCACCGCCCCCTCCTGCAGCCATGCCGAGGCGCGGGGGAGGTCGGGGTCGGGCGTGTTGATCTCGGCGAGCCCGGCGGTGGCGGCGGCCATGGTCGCGCCCAGCTCATCGCCGGCCTCGGCGAACCCCGCCGACGCGCGCAGGAGCGCCTCGGGGATGTCGTGGGACGGCGCGAGCCACATGTCGCGCCACGAGACGTAGAAGGTGGCGATCGCGAGCGCGCGCGGCGACAGCGACTCGGGCGGCTGCGCGAGCACCTCGTCCATCCACAGCGCCACCTCCATGAGGTACTCGCCGACCCACCAGTAGAGGAAGAGCCGCCACGCCATGTCTGCGGCCGTCTCGACGTCACCCTCGCTCGTCAGATGCCGCACCGCGGTGCGCAGGTTGCCCCGCTCGAGGTTGAGTCGCGCGACGGCGTGCACCTGCTGGCTGAAGCCGAGGCCGCGCCCTTCCCGTCGCGCGAGGTCGAGGTAGACCGCGGCGTGCGCGTCCCGCGCCGCCTGCTCCTCGCCGTCCTCGCGCAGCCGCTCGACGCCGTGCTCGCGCACGGTGGCGAGCATCGAGAACAGCGGCTCCCCGCCCACGTCGGTCTGCTGCAGGAGCGAGCCGTCGACGAGCGTCTCGAGGGTGGCGAACACGTCGACGTCCCACCCGCGCGCCTCGGCGAGCGACTCGATCGACTCGATCGTGAAGCCGGGGGAGAAGACCGAGAGGTCGCGCAGCGCTCGCCGCTCCGGCTCGGCGAGCAGGCTCGTCGACCACTCGATCGTCGAGCGGAGCGTCCGCTGCCGCGGGGGCAGGTCGCGGGAGGCGTCGACCAGCAGCGGCAGCTGGCGGTCGAGCCGCTGCAGGATCGCGGCGGGGGTGAGCACCCGGAACCTCGCCGCGGCCAGCTCGATCGCGAGCGGGATGCCCTCGAGCACCCGGCAGATGCCGACGATCGCTGCGAGGTTGGCATCCGTCACCTCGAAGTCGGGCTTGACGGCCTGCGCGCGCTCGACGAGCAGCTGGATGGCGGCGGATGTCCTGGCCCGCGACACCGAATCCGGGGACGCCGCGTCGTGGGTCGCGAGCGGCGGCACCTCGACCACCCGCTCGCCGCGCACCCGCAGCAGCGACCTGCTCGTCACGAGGAACGACGCATCCGGCGCGATCGTGAACAGCCGCACGAGGATCGGCGCCGCGGCGAGGAGCTGCTCGAAGTTGTCGAGCACGAACAGCATGCGGCGGCCGGCGAGCGCGATGGCGAGCCGCTCCTCGAGCAGCGCCTCGCCGGTGTCGCGGACGCCGACGGCCGCGCCGATCGTCGGCAGCAGCAGCGCCGGCTCCAGCACGGTCTCGAGCGTCACGAACGCCGTACCGCCGGGGAAGGCGGCGGCCGCGGCCTGCGCGACGGCGATCCCGAGCCG
>JASLBS010000167.1 GCA_030146405.1 Arthrobacter sp. | reverse complement strand
GCTCGGTGGTTGGGTCGCCTGGACCGTGGCCGGCACGATGCTGGCGCTGGGTCTGCTGCTGTGCCTCCTGCCCCTGCGGGGCGCGGTCCGGAAGTGGGCGTACGACGGTTCCCCCACGCGCGACGCCCGCATCGACATGCTGCGTGGGGTCGCCATCGTCTTCGTCGTGGTCAACCACATCGGGCTCACCTCCCTCTTCCAGTCCTTCACCCAGGAGAGCATCGGGGTGGTCTCCGGTGCGGAACTGTTCGTGCTGCTCTCCGGCGCGGTACTCGGGCTGGTGTACGGACCGCGGGTCAAGGAGCACCTGAAGGACGTGGCCGGCCGGACGACCAGGCGTGCCCGGAAGCTCTACGTCACCGCCCTGGTGGTGGTGCTGACCGTCTTCGCGCTGAGCAGCCTGCCGTTCCTCGATGCGACTGCGGTGACGACGTTCACCGATGAGGGAACCGGTGCCGCCGGGGCCGGTGCGGCCGGTAGCACCTATGACCTCTACGCGGGCATGGAGGGACTCCTGGATTTCCCCGTCCAGCTCCACCTGATCCGGGCGCTGCTCCTCCTACAGGTGGGTCCTTGGCAGTTCAACGTCATGGGCCTCTACGTGATCCTGTTGCTCATCAGCCCGCTGGTACTGATGCAGCTGGCGCGCGGCAGGGCCTGGCTGGTGCTGGTCGTCAGCATGGCCCTCTACGCCCTGGGCACGACCACGCGAATCCGGATCCTGCCGTCCCAGTTCGAGGATTCCTTTCCCCTCCTGGTGTGGCAGGTCCTGTTCATCATCGGGATGGTGGCCGGCTACTACCGCGCCGGGATCGTCGCCTGGTTCTCCCACCCCCGCAGACGGGTACTGCTGTGGGTGGGGGTGCTCCTCACGGTGTCCTTCGCCCTGTTCTCCTGGTCCGGCCCCTACACCAGCAGCTCCTTCGACGTCCGGGTGGCCTTGGTACCCGAGGCGGCGTTCCGCACGGTGTACGAGGGCTTCTTCGGTCGCACGTACCTCGGTCCCGGCCGGTTGATCAACGTCCTCCTGGCGGTCACCACCGGGTACGCCGTGCTCACCGCTTACTGGAAACCCCTGCACCGCACCCTGGGGTGGTTCCTCATACCCCTGGGACAGGCCACCCTCTACGTCTTCATCGTGCACGTCTTCCTCATCCTGGGCGTCACCGGCATTCCCGCACTGCAGCAGGGAAACCTCTGGGTCAACACCATCGCCAACGCGGTGATCCTCGGCCTCCTCTGGACCATGGTGAGAACCCGCTTCCTCTTCCGCATCATTCCCCACTGACGCACGAGCAGATCCGTGTCCGCAGCGCACTCATGGAAACCTGCACCAGATCCCGACCGACTCCTGCGGGGGAGGTACTGACGCAATCCTCGGGTATTCCTGCAGGAGGACTGAGGTGACTTCGATGATGGGTGGGGGAGGATGGAAGGGGGTCAGCGGAGTCTGCCTGGGGTGCTGGACGAAGCTGGGAGATGAGTTGTCGTGGTACGGGTAGAAATGGGCGGTTCCATGAACGCCGACAAGGGCGTTGTACCGGACACCTCGGCACGGACGACGCCGCTGGGGGTGCAGGCCCTGCACGAGCAGACCCGTCGCTCTCATGGCCGGGCGCCGCGCCGGGGACGACGGATACTGCCTGATCTTGCCCGGCTGATCACGGCCCTCCTGCTCCTGGCGTTGTGCGCATGCAACATCAATCCCAGGGCCGCTGCCTGCGACGACATCGACGGGCGCAATCTCGCACCCGAGGACGGCACCCTCATGGGCGTCAATCTCGAGTGGGGCAGGGAGACGCTCGCCCAGTACTCGGAAAGACTCACCGAGCGACCCGCCGTGGCCGTCACGTTCGCGGATTTCCCGTTCGACGACGAGGACCCGGCTCTGATCGCGTCGGCGGCGGAGCAACTACGGCAGGAGGGCGGGATGCTCCTGCTGACACTCGAGCCGGAACACGGGCTGGACGCGGTCACCGAGGAGCACGCGGACGAGCTCGCAGCCATGCTCGCGGATTTCAATACCAACGGCGTACCGGTGATCGTGCGTTTCGCCCACGAGATGAACGGTTCCTGGTACGCCTGGGGCCAACAGCCCGTCGAGTACATCGCAGCATTCCGTCGTGTCGCCGAAGCCGTCCACCGGGACGCACCGGGGTCGGCGATGATGTGGGCGCCCAACTACGGTGGCGGTTATCCCTTCGCCGGTGGCGCCTACGAGTCACTGCCCGGCACGCCCGGCTTCACCTCCCTCGACACCACCGTCGACGGCGTCCTGACCCGCGACGACGACCCGTACGCGCCCTACTACCCGGGCGACGACGTCGTGGACTGGGTGGGGATGTCGCTCTACCACTGGGGTGACGCCTACCCCTGGGGTGCCAGCGTGATGCCCGAGGAGGGGAAGTTCAGAGAGCAACTGACCGGCACCTACGACGGCGACAACGGTGACGACTCGATGCTGCCGGACTTCTACGCCGAGTACGCCGTGGACCATGGCAAGCCGGTCTCCATCCCGGAGACCGCGGCGCTGGTGACGGATGACATCGACGGGCAGCGGATGCTGAACATCAAGCGTGCCTGGTGGGAGCAGGTCTTCGATCCGGCCCTGCACGAGCAGTTCCCGCAGCTGAGAATGGTCAACTGGTTCGAGTGGAACAAGTTCGAGCCCGAGGTCGGTGCCGCGGTGGACTGGACCGTCCTGGAGGACTCGTCGATCCGCTCCGAGTTCGTAGCAGCACTCCCCTCCTGGTACCACTTCGCCGAGGACGTCGAAACCTGCGGAGAACCACTGGCCTAACCGTGCCGCCGACCGAACTCCTCGACGGCACATCGGCAAGCATGCCGGAGCTGGTCGGCGGACCTGGTCCAGGTATAGGTGGACGCCTGCACCAGACCGTCGCGGGAAGCCGCGGCCCAGCGTGCAGGGTGGTCGAGGGACTGCACGGCAGCAGCGACGGCTTCGGTGTCGTCCGGGTCGACCAGGAGGGCGGCGTTCCCGCCGACCTCGCGGAAGATGGGGATGTCGGCTGCGACCACGGGCGTGCCCGTGGACATGGCCTCGATGATCGGTAGGCCGTACCCTTCGGCTCTCGAGAGCGTCACGAGCGCCGTGCAGTCCGCCAGGAGATCCTGGTACTCGGCGTCCGACACACCGTCGTGGAAGACCACACGTGCGGCGTCGGGGACCAGAGCGTCGAGCTCGGTCCGGCGGGCGGGGGTGATGCGGCTCAGCAGGTGCAATGTGTGCCCGGGTAGCGCGCTCATCGCGCGGACGAGGGTCTCGACGTTCTTGTAGGGCATGAAGGACCCCATGTAGAGCAGCGCCGACGAGCGGGCTGCGTCGGGGTTCCGACGACGCAC
>JASLBS010000163.1 GCA_030146405.1 Arthrobacter sp. | reverse complement strand
GACGGCGAGGGCACGCGTGAGGAAGCCGTACTGCAGGGGTTCGGTGAGGAACGCGAGAAGGTCCATCTCAACCGACCTCTGCCGACGTGCTTCCGGGCGCGACGGCCCCGGTGGGTACCGGGCCGAACGCGAGGGCGAGATGACCGTGCGACAGCACCTCCGCCGGCTTCCCCTGCGCCACCACGCGTCGGTGGAGGAGAACTGCCTCGTCGCAGAGGTCGGGGACCCCGGCGAGGTCGTGTGTGGAGACCAGCACCGATCTCCCCTCGTCCCGCAAGGATCTGAGGAGCACCCCGATGGTGTGCTGACTCGTCCGGTCCACCCCCGCGAAGGGCTCGTCGAGCAGGAGCAGCCGTGCGTTCTGGGCGATACTGCGGGCGAGGAACACGCGCTTGCGCTGGCCGCCGGAGAGCTGGCCGATCTGGCGTCTCCGCAGGTCCGCCAGGCCCACGCGGTCGAGCGCAGTGTCGACGGCAGCGCGATCGGCTGCGCGCAGGCGCCGTGCGGAGCCGAGCCGGCCGTACACACCCATGGCGACGACGTCGGACACGGAGACCGGGAAGGTCCAGTCCACTTCCTCCGCCTGGGGCATGTAGGCCACGAGCCCGCGTTTCCTGGCGCTCGCGGTGGTGGCCCCGAACAGCCGGACCTCACCGCTCTGCGGGACGAGGAGGCCCATGAGTGCTGTGAAGAGGGTGGACTTCCCTGACCCGTTGACGCCGATGAGACCGCAGATGCGACCAGCACCGAGGTTCAGGGTCACGTCATCGAGTGCCCGGACGTCGTTGTACCGCACGCTCACGTTGCGGACCTCGAGCACCGGTTCCGGGCTGCTCCCCGCCGGCCGGGACGGGGCGTAGGACGGTGCAGGATCGGCGGAGGTCATGGGGTGAGCCCTTCCGTGATGAGGTCGAGGTCGTGGCGGAGGAGGTCGAGGTACGTCGGCACGGGGCCGTCGGCGGTGGACAGCGAGTCCACGTAGAGGGTGCCGCCGAACGCAGCTCCGGTGGCCAGGGCGACCTGCTCCTGCGCCGACGGATTCACGGTCGATTCGCAGAAGACGGTGGGGACGCGATGCTCCTCCACGAAGCCGATCACGCCCCCGATCTGCCGCGGTGTACCCTCGGAGTCCGAGTTGACCGGCCACAGGAAAGCCTCCGCCAGGCCGGCGTCACGGGCGAGGTAGGAGAAGGCACCCTCGCAGGTCACGAGTGCCGGGGCATCGAGGTCGGTGAACCCGGCCCGGAAGTCGGCGAGGAGGTCGGCGAGCTCCCCCTTCAGTCGGTTCCCGTTGGCCTCGAAGTCCGCCGCGTGCGCGGGTTCCAAGGTCGAGAGTGCGGTGACGGCGTTGTCCACGTAGGTGGCACCGGCGCGTGGGGACATCCACGCGTGCGGGTTCGGCAGGCCGGAGTAGTCCCCGGAACGGATGTCCACCGGGTCCACGCCGTCCGACAGGACCACATGAGGGGCGTCGACGGACTGGACGAACCGTTCGAACCACCGCTCCAGCCCCAGCCCGTTGTCCACGATCAGGTCGGCGTCGTGCGCCCGGACCAGATCGGAGGGCGTGGGTTCGTAACCGTGGATCTCGGCCCCGACCTTGGTGATGGACTCGACGCGTACATAGCCTCCGCCCACGGTGTCCACGAGATCGGCGAGGACGGAGAACGTGGTCAGGACCAGCGGACGGTCGTCCCCGGTAGCGGCCGTGGACGCCGGTGCCGCGCAGCCCCCGGCGAGGACGGCCACCGCGGCCGAGAGAGCAATGATCAGCGAGCAGGGGCCGCTGGACGGATTTTTCGGCATGCCTAAATCTACGAGTTAGGCATGCCGAAATCCAGTTCCCGTCCGGGCCGCCCGGAAGGCGTGCGTGTAGTAGGGGAGGCGGAGTCGCGCGGACGGTGAGAAGGCGAGGTAGTCCGTGAGGTACCACCGGAGATTCGACTCGATGCGATTCCGGAGAGCGGTGGAGGCCCGCTGGTAGTAGCTGCGCGAACGCGCCAGCTCGACGACGTCGGGGATCGTGAGCTCCTGCGCCCAGTGCACGATCAGCTCCTCGGCCGGAGCGAAGGCATCCCCGAACGCGGGTTGGTAGGACGGCGCGAAGACATCGCCGGCGTGCATGATGCGCGACAACCGGTGCACCCAGGGGAGTGAGACGTCGAGCTGGTTCCAGACCAGTGCAATCTTGCCCGTGGGGGTGAGCACCCGCGCGGCTTCCTTCAGCGTGGCGGGTTGATCGCACCAGTGCCAGGACTGGGCGAGTGTCAGCAGGTCCATCGAGCCGGACGGCAGGAGCGAGTCCTCGGCGGTGGCCTGGAGACGTGGAATCCCCGGCATCCGGGTGGCGAGGACCGCCAGCATGTCCTCGGACGGGTCCACCGCCGTCACGTCGAGCCCCCGCTCCACGAGCAGCGCCGTGAAGAGCCCGGTCCCGGCACCGAGATCGGCAACGGTGCGCGCCTGCCCCGGAACCACCCAGTCCGCGACCTGCGTCGGGTACCCGGGACGCACCCGGTCGTACCGCCCGGCGCCGGAGAGGTAGGCAGCTGCCAGCTCCCGACGTCGTTCCTCCGAAAGCTGCGGCCGCCCCCTCATCGGACCGGGCCCCACCGCGTCATCAGGTGCACGGCATCACCCGAGCAGGTCGTCCACATCCGGGTTCAGTGTCCGCAGTACTTCGCTGTGCAGTGTCCCGTTGGTGGCCAGGGCGTTGCCGCCGAAGGGCCCGTCCTCACCCTCGAGCGAGGTGAAGCGGCCGCCTGCCTCGGTGACGATCGGCACCAGGGCAGCCATGTCGTACAGGTTGAGCTCCGGTTCGCAGGCGATGTCCACAGCACCCTCGGCCACCAGGCAGTAGGACCAGAAGTCTCCGTAGGCACGCGTGCGCCAGACACGGTCCGTCAGGTTCACGAACTCGGCCAGCGAGTTCCGCTCACGCCATCCGGACAGGCTCGAGTAGGACAGGGAGGCGTCCGCCAGCCTGGAGACGTTCGAGACGCGGAGTCGCTGGGCGGCAGCGAGCGATTTCCCCGTGTAGGCCCCCGTGCCCTGGGCCGCCCACCACCGCTTGCCGAGGGCGGGTGCGCTGACCAGGCCGACCACGGCTTTGCCGTCGTCGATCAGCGAGATCAGGGTGGCCCATACGGGAACCCCCCGGACGAAGTTCTTCGTGCCGTCGATCGGGTCGATCACCCAGCGCCGGGACCCCGATCCGGTGCTGCCGAACTCCTCACCGAACACGGCGTCGCGGGGCCGGGCCCGGGAGAGCTGACCCCGGATGGCCTCCTCCGCGCTCTTGTCGGCATCGGTCACGGGGGTGAGGTCGGGCTTCGTCTCGACCCGCAGGTCCAGGGCCTTGAAGCGCCGCATCGTCTGGTCGTCCACCGAATCGGCCATGATGTGGGCGAGACGGAGATCGTCGTTGTAGCCCTGCGTGAAACTCATACCGATCAACCTATCGTCTCCCGTGCCGTGCCGTGCCGTGCCGTGCCGGTGGTCCCGGCGGGGTCAGTGCTGGCCGAGTTCCTTGGCATCGGAGCCACTGCCACGGACATCCGCCGTGCCTGCGCTCAGCAGCCTCCGCAGGGACGCGAGCCGCACGGGCCCCGACTCACCGGCCAGCCCCTCCTCCACGTAACCGTCCAGGCCGCAGTCGACGGCGTTGTCGTCGTGGCGGCACCCGCGCTCGCAGCGCTCGGTACCCGGTAGGAGGTCGGGGAACGCCTTGAGGATCCGATCGGCGTCGACGTGGGCGAGCCCGAACGAGCGGATGCCCGGTGTGTCGATGATCCAGGTGCCGGGCGCGGCATCGGCCGCCTTGAGCGCGAGCGCCGAGGACGACGTGTGGCGGCCACGGCCCGTCACCGCATTCACCCCGCCCGTGGCACGCGTGCTACCGGTCAGTGCATTGACCATGGTGGATTTGCCCACGCCCGAATGCCCGAGGAGCACGCTCACCTGACCGTCGAGTTCACCGCGCAGGGCATCGACGGCACTGTTGGACAGGCGGGCCGAATCCCCGTCGTCGGAGGTGGCCTCGATGCCCACGGTCTCATCGGTCCGGCTGATGATCACCCGCAGGTCGAGGTGCTCGTAGTTGGCGAGCAGCGACGCCGGGTCGCGGAGATCGGCCTTCGTGATGCAGAGCAGCGGCTCGATCCCGGCATCGTAGGCAGCCACGAGCGCGCGGTCGATGAACCCGGTCCGTGGCTCGGGATTCGCGGCGGCCACCACGATCACGAGCTGATCGGCGTTGGCCACGACCACGCGCTCCACCGGATCGGTGTCGTCGGCGCTCCTGCGCAGGACGGTCCGGCGCTCCTCGATGCGGACCAGGCGGGCGAGGGAGTCCGGCCCGCCGGACAGGTCTCCCACGAGGGCCACGAAGTCCCCGGCCACCACCGCATTGCGCCGCAGTTCCCGGGCGCGTGCGGCCACCACCGTCCGCTCGTCGGGCGTGTCCTCGTCCACCACCGCGGTGTACCGGCCGCGGTCCACCGTCACCACGCGTCCCGTCTGGGCGTCCTCGTAGGCCGGGCGGTTCTTGGTCCGGGGGCGGGACCCCTTCTTGTTGGGCCGTATCCGGATGTCGGACTCGTCCCACGCGCGTGATCCGCGACGGTTGCCGGCCTCGCTCATGCAGCACCGCCCTGCTGGGAGGTTCCGGTCAGCGCGGCCCACAGCGCAGGGAACTCGGGCATCGTCTTGGCCGTGGTCCCGATGTTCTCCACGACCACGCCGTCCACGGCGAGGCCGATGATCGCGCCCGCGGTGGCCATCCGGTGATCCTCGTAGGTGGCGAACACCCCGCCGTGCAGCGGTGCGGGCCGGATCACGAGGCCGTCCGCCGTCTCCTCGGCGTCTCCGCCGAGTCCATTGATCTCCGTGACGAGCGCCGCGAGGCGATCGGTCTCGTGGCCGCGCAGGTGCGCGATCCCGGTGAGGGTCGACGGCGTCGCCGCGAGGGCGCACAGGGCGGCAACGGTCGGGGCGAGTTCGGAGGTGTCCGCGAAGCTGCCGCCCGTGATGGTCGTACCCCCGGTCACCGTCAGCACATCGTCGTCCAGGCGGACGTCGGCGCCCATCATCGGGAGGATCCGCCGCCAGTCGTCGCCCACCTGGGTGGTGCCGGTGGGCCAGTTCCGCACCCGGACGGTGCCGCCGGTGACCACCGCAGCCGCGAGGAAAGGGCCCGCGTTGGAGAGATCGGGTTCCACCGCCACGTCGAAGGCGGCGATCGGGCCGGGGGCCACGCGCCAGTGGTTCGGGACCGAGTCGTCGACGCTCACACCGAGGGAGCGCAGGGTCTCCACCGTCATGCGCACGTGGTCCAGGCTCGGCACCGGTTTGCCCACGTGCTCCAGGTGCAGGCCGTCGGTGAACCGTGCCCCCACGAGCAGCAGCGCCGAGACGAACTGGGAGGAGGCCGAGGCATCGATGACCAGGCGCCCGCCCCGGACCGATCCATCGCCGTGCACCGCGAACGGGAGGGAACCGGCGTCGTGGTCCTTGACCGTGAGCCCGAGCCCGCGAAGGGCCGAGATGATGCTGCCCATGGGCCGGCGGCGCGCGTGCGGGTCGCCGTCGAAGGCGGTGGTTCCGGCCACGAGGCCGGCCAGAGGTGGTACGAAGCGCATCACGGTGCCGGCGAGACCGCAGTCGACGGTGCGGGACTGCGGGTGCTCAGCGGGGAACGGCAGAGGGGTGACCCTCAGATCAGGGCCGAAGCCGCCGTCGCCCGGGACCTCCTCGATGACCACGCCCAGCTGGCGCAGGGCAGTGACCATCAGGGCCGAATCCCGTGAGTGCAGGGGCCGGCGCAGGAGGCAGGGGCCCTCGGCGAGGGCGGCGAGCACCAGGTAGCGGTTGGTGAGGGACTTCGAGCCGGGGACGGTGAGTTCGGCCTTCACGGCAGAACGAAGGCGGGGCGCCCGCCAGTGGTGGGTGGGCGCCCCGCCCGGTAGAGCTGTCATGGACCTTACGAGCCGACGACGTCGGAAGCGGTCTTGCGTACGGCCTTGTCGGCCTTCTTCAGCTGCTTGCGGGCGTCCTTACCCAGTCCGCTGGCGTTCTTCTTGGCTCCGGTGGCGAGGTGTCCGGCACGCCAGGCGAGGCCCGGGCGTCCATTGGTGTCCACCGCTGCCAGCAGTACGGCGCCGATCAGGGAGAGGTTCTTGAGCAGCTGCGTGCGGCGCGCCTTCTTGCCCTCGGCTGTCGAGGCATCGCCCGACCGGAAATCCACCAGGGCGTTGACCGTCGCGGTGACCGTCAGCAGCAGGGCCGCGACGCGGGAGAAGCGGCCGATGCCGAGCAGGAGCGCCGCGCTCACCTGCGTGGCGCCGAGGACCTGGCCCACGAGCTTCTCGTTGCTGGTGACTGCCGCCGCCGAGGGCACCAGCTTGGTGACGCCTGCGAGGACGGGCTTCAGCTGCGGGGCGGTGGCACCGGCATTCCGAAGCCGGTCGACTCCGGAGAACACGAAGCTGCTGGCGATCAAGGGACGGGCGATTACGCGGACAAGGGTCACAACTGCCTCCTGGCTGCCGGCGGTCTCCCACCGGACATCGGGTCTGTTCGCACTTTACGAAGCATGCTGAGTCCAGTTTTGCATGTCGCTACGCCGCGTGCGATCCCCGAGCGCCGGGGTAGCGAAGTTGCATCCCACCCGTATCCCACCCGTCGGGCGCGGGTGGGATACGGGTGGGATACGGAATAAGCCCCGCGGCACCCGGGTTGAAGAAGAGGTGAACACGAACGGAACGGACAGGGGAGGGCACAACTGATGACCTCACGGACCACGACGGCGGAAGCAGTGGATTTCCAGCTCTCGACCTCGGTGCGGCGGCCCACGGTTCCGGCCCCGCGCGCACCCGGACGCGTAGACTTTGGCTCGATGAATACAACAGCCCCCGCAGGTAGCAGCCCCGCCGAAGACGCTCAGCTGGACGTGACGACGGAGTCCGAAGCCGACCGCAAGGCCCGCTTCGAGCGTGACGCCATGCAGTATGTCGATCAGCTCTACTCGGCAGCGATGCGGATGGCTCGTAATCCCAGCGACGCGGAGGATCTGGTCCAGGAGGCCTACACGAAGGCGTTCTCGGCGTTCCACCAGTACAAGCCGGGCACCAACCTCAAGGCGTGGCTCTACCGCATCCTCACGAACACCTACATCAACCTGTACCGCAAGCGCCAGCGTGAGCCCCTGCAGTCGCACTCGGACACGATCGAGGACTGGCAGCTGGCCAAGGCGGCGGAGCACACCTCCCTGGGCCTGCGCTCGGCGGAGGCCGAGGCGTTGGATCACCTCCCGGACTCGGACGTGAAGAGCGCGCTGCAGGCCATTCCTGAGGATTTCCGGCTCGCCGTCTACTTCTCGGACGTCGAGGGCTTCGCGTACAAGGAGATCTCCGAGATCATGAACACCCCGATCGGGACGGTCATGTCCCGATTGCACCGCGGCCGCAAACTGTTGCGCGAGCTGCTCGCCGAGTACGCGCACGAACGGGGCCTCGGCGCCGCATCGGCAGCGAGGACGGCGGTTGCGGCAGGAGCACGAGGCAAGGAACAGGAGATGCAGAAATGAGCGATTGCGAGAACCTCGGCGACTGCGCCGACTCGAGGATAGAACGCCTCTACGAGTACCTCGACGGTGCGCTGTCGCACCAGGACATCGTGGACATCAAGGACCACCTCGACGGCTGCCCGCAGTGCGCCGAGGAGCACAACCTCGAGTGCCTCATCCGATCGGTGGTCAAGCGGTCCTGCACGGAGGTGGCGCCCTCCACCCTCAAGGCCAGCATCCTGGACCGCATCAGTCAGTTGAAGACCGCGGACCACTGACGCCACGATCGAGCGGTTGATGCCGCAGACGAAAGAACCTCCGGAACCCGAATGGGCCGGAGGTTCTTCCTTTGCTGCTGATAACGCCTGGACTCAGGTGTTGGGGCGCTTACCGTGGTTCGCGCCTCCACGCTTCCGGTCGCGACGCTTACGTGCTCGCTTACTCATGGCTGCCTCCCTTCCTTCTGGCACTGGAAATGTGCAGAAACTGCACCCAAGTGTCCCATACCGCCCAGGGCCACGCCTAAACAGCACGTCGCGCCCGGCGCGCCGTGACGGGCCTGCCTAGGATTGGACCACCATCCGTCGACGAAGGAGTTCGTGCATGCGTGCCGCCTATGCAGCCAGTCTGTCCGGGGATTCGCCTCTTGCCGGCCTGGTGGTCGGTGACATCGATCCTCCCGCTGCCCCGGAGGGCTTCACCCGTGTCCGCGTCGTGGCGTCCTCGCTCAACCACCACGATCTCTGGTCGCTCAGAGGGGTCGGGCTGGCGGAGGAGCGGCTTCCCATGGTGCTCGGGTGCGACGCTGCGGGGATCGACGACGACGGGAACGACGTGATCGTCCACGGCGTCATGTCATCACCCGACTGGCGCGGGGACGAGACGCTCGACCCGCGTCGCACCCTCCTGTCCGAGCGACACCCCGGCACCATGGCGGATCACGTGTGGGTCCCGGAGCGGAACCTGGTGCCCAAACCCGCCGAGCTCTCCTTCGAGGAGGCGGCCTGCCTGCCGACGGCGTGGCTGACGGCCTACCGCATGCTGTTCACGGTGTCACCGGCGGTTCCCGGGTCCACGATCCTGGTGCAGGGCGCCGGCGGCGGGGTTGCTTCCGCCCTCATCGCACTGGCGAGCGCAGCGGGTTTCCGGGTATGGGCCACGAGTCGGAGCGGGGCGAAGCGGGATCGCGCGCTCGAACTCGGCGCCGAGCAGGTCTTCGACGCCGGCGAGAAGCTGCCCGAGCGCGTGGAGGTGGTCTTCGATTCGGTGGGCGAGGCCACCTGGGCGCACTCGCTGAAAGCCCTGGTACCCGGTGGAACGGTCGTCACGTGCGGCGCGACGAGCGGACCGGCACCGTCGGCGGATCTCAATCGGGTGTTCTTCCTGCAACTGCGCATCCTGGGCTCCACCATGGGCACGCGTGAGGAACTGGTGCGGCTCACCCGTTTCCTCGTTGCCACGGGAGTGCGTCCCGTGATCGATGCCGTCCTGCCGCTCGAGGACGCGCAGGAGGGATTCCGCCGCATGCTCGAGGGCGACGTGTTCGGGAAGATCGTCTTCCGGCACTGATGCCGGTGCGCGGTGCCTCCGCCGGTGACGACCATCGCTCACCGGCGGAGGCACCGCTCACGACCGCTCTCCGGGTCTCCCCGTCATCGCGCGCTCCTGAGCCGGTCCGATCGCTACCCGGCATCTCCTGCAGCGAGGATCGCCGATCGTTGCTCCCGACGTACCGACTGGAGCTGCGGGTCGGGTACGGGCGCGGCAGCCAGCAGGCGGCGCGTGTACGGATCCCGTGGATACTTGAGGATCTGCTCGGTGCTGCCCTGCTCCACGAGGTTGCCCTTGTTCAGCACGGCGATGTGGCTGGCGAGCAGTTCCACCACGGCGAGGTCGTGGCTCACGAACAGGCAGGCGAATCCGCGCTCCCGCTGGAGCTCCTGCAGCAGTTCGAGCACCTTCGCCTGCACGGAAACGTCCAGTGCGGAGGTGGGCTCATCGGCCACGAGCAGGTCCGGCCGCAGCGACAGGGCGCGGGCGATCCCCACGCGCTGGCGTTGGCCGCCCGAGAGTTCGTGCGGGTACCGGTTGCGGAACGCGACGGGGAGTTGCACGTCCTCCAGAAGACCCGCCACGCGTTTGTCCAGGTCCGCGCGGCTCGACTTCTCGTGGAGCAGCATCGGCTCACCGATGCTGTCCCCGATGGACAGGCGCGGATTGAGGGAGGCCGCGGGGTCCTGGAAGACGATCGCGAACTTCTTGCGCAACGGCAGCAGCTGGCGGGCACTGAGCTTCGTGATGTCGGTGCCTCCGATGCTCACCCTCCCACCGGAGGTGCGGATCAGCCCGGTCACTGCGCGGGCGATCGTCGACTTCCCCGATCCCGACTCACCGACGAGCCCCATCACCTCGCCGGGGTTGATCGTCAGCGAGACTCCCGAGACTGCCTTGAACGCCGGCTGCCGGAAGCGTCCGGGGTACTCGATGTCCACGTCCGTGAGCTCGAGGGCGGGGACGACGCCCGACGCCGCGTTCTCCTGTCGGGCGCGCAGGGCCGTCTCGGCGTACTCCTCGTGGATGCTCAGCCGCCCGTCGATCACCTCGACGTCGGCGAGGACACCGCCCACCTTGGAGCCGAGGTAGGGCACGGAACCGAGGAGCTGCTGCGTGTAGGCCTCCTGCGGGTCCGAGAAGAGCTGGGCGGTGGGCGCCGTCTCGACGATCCGCCCGCGCTCCATGACGACCACGTGGTCCGCGAGGTCGGCGACCACCCCCATGTCGTGCGTGATCAGCAGGACCGCGCTGTTGAGCCGCTTGTTGAGCTTGCGCAGGAGGTCGAGGACCTCCGCCTGCACCGTCACGTCGAGGGCCGTGGTCGGCTCGTCCGCGATGAGCAGCATCGGGTCGTTGGCCAGGGCGATCGCGATCATGGCCCGTTGGCGCTGCCCCCCGGAGAACTGGTGCGGGAAGTTGTCGTAGCGCCGTTCGGGCTCGGGGATCTCCACCATGCGCAGCAGCTCGATCGAACGGTTCTTCGCCTGGGCGGGGGAGAGTTCGGTGTGCTGCTCGACGGCCTCGCGGATCTGCTCGCCGACGGTCAGCACCGGGTTGAGCGCCGTCATGGGCTCCTGGAAGATCATGGCGATCTCCTTGCCCCGGACGCGGCGCAGCGTGCTCTGCGACGCACCGATCAATTCCTTGCCGAGCATCCTGGCGCTGCCCGTGGATCGCCCGTTGCGGGGGAGCAGTCCGAGCAGGGCCATGGATGACATGCTCTTGCCGGAGCCGGACTCACCGACGATCGCCAGGATCTCCCCGGGATGGATCTCGTAGGAGACGTCCTCCGCGGCCATCACCCACTCGTCGTCGACGCTGAACTCCACGCCCAGGCCCTGCACAGCAAGGATGGGGCCGTCGGCCGGGACGTCCCGTTCGTCGGAGATGACGGTTGCACCGTTGAGATTCATTACTGCTTCACCCTTGTCTGCTTGGGGTCGAAGGCGTCGCGCAGGCCGTCTCCGATGAAGTTGACGGCGAGGGCGATCCCGATGATGAAGGCTCCGGGCCAGAGGAACAGCCAGGGCCGGACGGTCAGCGCCGCACGGTTGTCGTTGATGGCCTTGCCGAGGGAGGTGTCGGGCGCCGTGACGCCGAGGCCGAGGAAGCTCAGGGCGGTCTCGAGGAGGATCGCACCGGAGATCGCGAGTGTGGTGGACACGATGATCACGCCGACCGTGTTGGGCAGGATGTGCCGGAAGATGATACGGGCCGAGCTCGCGCCCACCGACTTCGCCGACTCGACGAATTCCTTCTCGCGCAGTGACAGGAACTCGCCGCGGACCAGCCGGGCCAGGCCGGTCCAGGTGACCAGTCCGAGGAAGACTGCGAACGGAATGATCCCGTGCCGCGCCACGATCCCTGCGACGGCGGCTGCGATGACCAGGGTGGGGATGGTGATGACGACGTCGGTGATGCGCATGAGGACCGCCTCGGTCCAGCCGCGGAAGTACCCGGCGACGGCGCCGACCGTGGTGCCGATGACCATGGCGACGATGCCGACGATGAACGCGATGATCAGCGAGGTCTGGATGCCGCGCATGGTCAGGGCGAAGTAGTCCCGGCCGAGGACATCCTGCCCGAAGGGGTGCTCACCCAGGCTGAAGGGCCAGAGGGTCAGGGTGGGACGCCCCTCGTTGAAGCGCGGCGCGAGGACGTCGTACTGCTTGTCCCACCAGCCCGGGATGCCCGCGTACCCGATGGAGGTGAAGGCGAGGAGGAAGATTGCCACCAGCAGGGTGATCCCGGCCAGCGCCCCCTTGTGCCGGAGGAAGCGCTCCCGGATCAGCCGACCCTGGCTCTTGGCCTCGGTGGTACGGATGCGATCGGTCTGGGCCCGCGTGGGCGCCTGGGCGGAGATGTCGGTGTCCTGGCTCTGCAGGGTCAGCTCCGAGAGTTCTGCTGACGCGCGGGAATCGCCCCGCCGCTTGTCCGATGTGCTCATGGGATGTCCTAGCTCAGGGTGATGCGTGGGTCGAGGAAGGCGTACGCGATGTCGGCGAGCATGTTGAACAGCACGGCGGCTGTTCCCACCACGAGGAAGAACGCCATGACGGGGCCCGGGTCCACGTTGTTGATACCGGTGACGAACATGTTGCCCATGCCGTTCCACCCGAAGACCTGCTCGGTGATGACGGCTCCACTGAGCACGCCGGCGAAGTCGAAGGCCATCAGGGTGGTGATGGGGATCATCGCGTTGCGGAAGGCGTGCTTGACCAGCACCGTGCGCTCGCTCAGGCCCTTGGCCCGGGCGGTGCGGATGTAGTCCTGGTTCATGACGTCCAGCTGGCTGGCCCTCGTGTACCGGGTGTAGGTGGCGAACGAGATGAGCGTCAGTGCGATGGTCGGCAGGACCAGGTGCAGCGCGTAGTCGAGGTTGATCTCCCAGAAGGTCCCCGTGAGGTTGGCCGTCTCCGATCCGGTGGTCGGGATGGGACGGCTGCCGGATTTCGCGGAGAGAGTCGGGTACGCCTGCAGGAGACGGTCCACCACCAGCAGGAGGCTGGTGGAGACGGCGATCACGGCACCGAGCCTCGCGGCCTGCGCCCGGAAGGGTCCGCCGATGACACCGGCGACGACGTAGGCGACCACGACGGTGACGCCGAGCAGGCCCACCACCAGCAGCCAGTGCGGGTCGGCGAGAAGGGGTAGGGAGATCAGGTAGGCGAGGAAACCCACACCGCCTGCGGCGAGTGCTGCGTTCAGGATCCGGCGACGCCGGAATCCCGTCAGCAGAGCCGTCCACAGCACAGCGACTCCTGCGGCGGAGACGAACATGCCCACCACCCCGAAGCCCGGGTTCACGAACCAGCCTGTGACGAGGAGCAGGTACAGGGCCAGTGCGGTGGCGACGGCGGCGACGGCGAAGACGAGCGCTCTGCGGCGTCGGTCCCCGCCGATCACGAGGGCCCAGACCACGCCGGCGACCACCCCGATCAGGGCGATCGTCAGATAGGAGAACTGCGGATTCGCCAGCCACGTGTTCAGGTCGATCGCGAGGTACTGCTTGAGCAGGGTCGAGAGCCAGAACAGGGGCAGGGAGAACAGGACGAACGAGATGAAGGTGATCGAGTAGTCGAAGGTGGTGTACTGGCGGATCGCCGTGACGATGCCGACGATCACGCCGAGCACCAGGGCGAGGACGGTGGCGACGACCACGAGGCGCAGCGTCGAGCCCATGGCGTTCTGGAGCTGGGGAAGTACTGCGGCGCCGGTGCGGTCCTGGCCGAGGGTGCAGGGGTCCCCACCGGGGATCAGACATCCGCCGACGTCCTGCAACCAGAGGAAGTAGCGGGGAATCGGTGCCACGTCCAGGTTCATGGCCGCGGTCCGGGCCGCTATGGTGGCGGCCCGCTCGGGGCCGCTGGTCTCACCGAGGTCCTCGAAGGGGTCACCCGAGAAGATGGTGAGGAAGTACATCAGGGTGGTCGCTGCGAACAGGATGAAGATCGAGATGATGGTCCGCTTGGCGATGAAGTGAAACACGGGAAGGCTCCTAGGAAGCAGTACAGGTGAGCGCTGGGGCGGGCGCGAGGACGGGCAGGCCCGAGGGCCTGCCCGTTCTCATGCGTTGTCCGGGAACTGCGGTCAGTTCTGCTTGGTCCAGCTGTAGGCGTTCCAGGTGATGCCGGTCTGCGTGGGGTTCAGCTCGACGCCCTGCAGCTTGGAGGAGTAGCCGGCGATGTTCGGGTTGGCGTAGAGCACCACGTTGTACTGCGTCTCGGCGAGGCGCTGCTCGAGCTCCGTCTTCAGCGGGATGACCTCGTCGGAGTCCGTGGTGGTCACGATTTCGTTCCACAGGCGGTCCACCTCGGAATCGGTGTACCCGCCGTAGTTCTGCTCACCGCCGGTGATGTAGATCGACTGGCCGGAGGCCACGAGGCCCGAGCCGGCCCAGCCGAACACGACGGCGTCCCAGGCGCCGGGCTGGGAGAGCTTGGCGCTCCACTCGGCCTCGGGCTGGGCGACGATCTCGAAGCCGGCCTGGTCGCAGGAGTCCTTGACCAGGGCCACCTGGTCGGCGCGCAGCTGGCTCGTGGAGGCGTGCATCATGGAGACGCGGACGGGATCGGTCTTACCGGCCTCGTCCAGCAGCTCGCGAGCACGCTCGATGTCTGCTTCGCCGTCACCCTGGGCTGCAGGAGCGCCGTCGAGGACCGTCTGGTAGTCGTCCTGGGCGGGCTGGTACTCGTGCAGGTTCATGACCGTCCCCTCGGGATCGACCGGAGTCACGAACTTGTCCACCATGTCGGCCCGCGGCATGCAGGCGGCGAACGCCTGGCGCACGAGCAGGTCCTCGAACACGGCGCCGGGACGCTGGTCGAGGTCCACGTGGGAGAACGTGAGCGACTGCCCGGTGTCCACCGTGACGGTCTCACCGATCTGCTCGAGGGCCGCCTTGGTATCCACGGTGGGGCTGGACGGCTCGATGATGTCGACGTCACCGTTCTCGAGGGCCTGGACGGCCTCCTCGTCGACGATGGTCTTGAAGACGATACTGTCGGTCTGGCCTGCGCGCTCCTCACCCCAGTACTGCTCGTTCTTCTCGAGGGTCAGGGTGCCGTTGACGGCGTTGACGTAGGAGTACGGGCCGGAGGTGGGCAGGAGCGCTGCGTCCGGCAGGCTCGGAAGGTCCACCTGGTAGTTCCAGCCGGAGTTCCAGAACTCGGCGACCGGCGTGAGAGCATCGCGGTCGTCGGCTTTGATGGCCTCGATGAGTGCCGCGCCGTTGTCGTCGGTGGAAAGGCCGCCCTGCTCGGCGGCGATGTGCGCCGGCATGAAGGTACCGGTGGTGAACAGTGCTTCCCAGTCGGCATAGGGCTCACTGAAGACCGTCTCGAACTCCTTGTCGCCCGGCTCGCCCTCGATCATCTCCATCTGCGCGAAGCCGTTGGTGGAGGAGGCGAGGAAGAGATCGGCGTCGTCGTCGGTGGGGTGAGTGCCTGACATCGCGGCCCAGGCCAGCAGGACGTCGTCGTAGTCGATCGGCACGCCGTCGGACCACACGGCATCCTCATTGATGGTGTATCGGACGGTCAGCGGATCATCGCTGATCTTCTCGTAGGAACCGAACTCCGTGTTCGGCTCGAGATTGCCGTTGGCGGCGAAGGCTGCGAACCCGCTCGAGGTGAGGTTGTCGATGTAGGTGTTGTAGACCGAGTTCGTGCTGGAGGTGTTGCCGTTGAAGCCGGTAGGAGCCTGGCTGATTGCGATGTTGATCGTGGTGGCGAGGTCCGCACCCGCGTCCTCGGACGGGGAGTCGTTCGCGGTGCCGCCGGCTGATCCGCAGGCGCTCAGCATGAGTGCTCCGATGGAGAGGGCGGCGAGCGAGATGGTGCGCTTGTTACGCATTCGATAGTCCTAACTGTGCTGGGCGCGAGAGGTGCAAGAAGCCCCTCGAGACGTGATCCGGCGGGTGATCCGAATCACATTCCGACAGCATAGCGAACGATTGTTGCCTTCGGTCACTCAGTGAACCAGTGATAACCCAACTGTTACGTGGTGGAAATGAAAGGACTCAGGGCCGAGAAGAAGACCCAGCGGACGGCGTGTCTGCGGGGTCTTCCTGATCTCCGATCGGTTACTCTGGCGCCGGCATGTCGAGCCACTGGAACCATCCTCGATGCAGGACCAGCCAGGCCATCAGGCCGTACCCGGCCTGCCCGGGGGTTCCACCGTTGGCAGCGAGGTCATGACGCCACTGCTCGTGGGCGAGGAGAGGCGTGAAGGTGTCCACGAAGACGTGCTTGCGGCGCGTGGTCACGTCCCCGAAAGCTGCGGAGAGATCGGCGAGACGCCGGTTGCGCTCAGCATCCAATCCGGGCGGTGGGCCCACCACGAGTACCTTGACGCTCATGTGAGCAGCACCGTCGAGGATGTTCGCCAGGTTGAGGCGACTCCGGGCCGTGGAGAGTTCCAGGTCGAGGTCCCGGTCCGAGAGCCCGATCACCAGGCGGTTCTCGAAGCCGTCCGCGAACCGGCGGCCCGCCTCCTGCAACCAACGGTTCGCCAGTGCTTCGGTACCCTCGTCCGGTGCTGCGAGGGAGAACGCCTGCACCGAGGCATTGTCGGGGCGGGTGCGGGCCATGACGCGTCCCAGCCAGCCGAGCGCCCGAGGATCACCGAGCCCCGCAAGGAGTTCGTCGCCCACTGCTGCTAGCCGGATTCTGCGTTGTTCCACTGGTCCCTCGGTGTGCTGGTTGATGGATGGTGCTCAGACGTCGCGCCCGGGCACGAGATACGCCCGAAGGCGTTAAAGACGTTGGGTGGGGCCTCGGCCCCACCCAACATCATACTGATGACCCGCTACACCCGACCGAAGGCCTTCTTGATCAGGAGTTCCTGCTCCACCGCGTGGTTCTTGGCGGACCCGGTGGCCGTGGAGGCCGACGCCGGACGCGAGGCCAGGCGGATCGGCCGATCGAGCTCCTGGGGGAGGTTGAGCCCGATGAAGGGCCACGGCCCCTGGTTCGCAGGTTCGTCCTGGGCCCAGACGATCTCCGCGCCGGGGTAGGTGGCCAGTGCGGCGTTGATCTCGTCCACCGGTAGGGGGTAGAGCTGCTCGACGCGCACGATGGCGGTCTTCGCGTCGTCGAGCTTCTGACGCGACGAGAGGAGGTCGTAGTACAGGCGCCCGGACACGAGGACGACGCGCTCCACGTCGTTCCCGGTTGTTTCCAGGGTGTCCGGGATGACCGGCTGGAAGCCACTCTTCGTGAAGTCCTCGACCGAGCTGGCTGCAGCCTTGAGGCGCAGCAACTGCTTGGGCGTGAAGATCACCAGTGGCTTGCGTGGACGCTTGTAGGCGTGCTGGCGCAGGAGGTGGAAGTGCGACGCCGCGGTACTCGGGTTCGCCACCACCATGTTCTCCTCGGCGCACATCTGCAGGAAGCGCTCGATCCGCGCGGACGAGTGGTCCGGTCCCTGTCCCTCGTAGCCGTGGGGCAGCATGAGCACCAGCGAGGACCGCTGGCCCCACTTCTGCTCCGCGGAGCTGATGAACTCGTCGATGATGGTCTGCGCACCGTTGACGAAGTCGCCGAACTGCGCCTCCCAGATGACCAGCGCGTCGGGCCGCTCCACGGAGTAGCCGTACTCGAAGCCCATGGCCGCGTACTCGCTCAGCAGCGAATCGTAGATCCAGAACTTCGCCTGGTCCTCACCGAGGCCGTCCAGGGGGAGCCACTCGTGGCCGGTCGCGCGGTCGTGGAAGACTGCGTGGCGCTGCACGAAGGTGCCGCGTCGCGAGTCCTGTCCGGCCAGGCGCACCGGAACACCCTCCATGAGGAGTGAACCGAACGCCGCGATCTCTCCGAAGCCCCAGTCGATACCACCCTCGCGGGACATCTGCTCGCGCTTCTCGAGCAGCGCCTTCAGCTTCGGGTGCACCGTGAAGTCCTCGGGGATGGCGGTGTGCGCCGACCCGATGTGCGCCAGCGTCTCGGCGCTGATCGCGGTCCGGGAAGCCCCACCCTCTCCGCTGTCCGACTGCTGGGCGAGGGGCCGCTCGAGACCGGAGACGGCCTGCGGGTCCTTGGAGATGACCGGGATCGGCGAGGTCTGTGCCGCGTGCGTCTCGGCGAAGACGCGTTCGAGGCGCTCCTGGTAGTCGCGCAGGGCCTGCTCGGCTTCCTCCTGCGTGATGTCCCCGCGACCGATCAGCGCTTCGGTGTAGAGCTTGCGGACGGAACGCTTCGCCTCGATCAGGTTGTACATCATCGGCTGGGTCATCGAGGGGTCGTCGCCCTCGTTGTGCCCGCGCCGGCGGTAGCAGACCATGTCGATCACGACGTCCTTGTTGAACCGCTGGCGGAACTGGTAGGCCAGTTGCGCCACCCGCACCACCGCCTCGGGGTCGTCGCCGTTCACGTGGAAGATCGGTGCCTGCACCATCTTGGCCACGTCGGTGGAGTACACGGACGAACGCGACGACGTCGGGCTCGTGGTGAAGCCGACCTGGTTGTTCACGATCACGTGGATGGTGCCACCGGTGCGGTAGCCGCGCAGCTGGGACAGGTTGAGCGTCTCCGCCACCACGCCCTGACCGGCGAACGCCGCGTCACCGTGGATCAGGATCGGCAGGACCGGGAAGGTGTCACCCTGGTCGAGCAGGTCCTGCTTGGCACGGACGATCCCCTCGAGCACGGGATCCACCGCCTCCAGGTGGGAGGGGTTCGCCGCGAGGTAGACCTTCGTCTCGTTGCCGGCGTCCGAGGTGAAGGTACCTTCGGTGCCCAGGTGGTACTTGACGTCACCCGAGCCCTGCACCGAGCGGGGATCCTGGGTGCCCTCGAACTCCCGGAACACCTGGGCGTAGGTCTTCCCGGCGATGTTGGTGAGGACGTTCAGCCTGCCACGGTGCGCCATGCCGATGGCGACCTCGTCCAGGCCGTCATCGGCTGCCCCCGAGATCACGGCGTCCAGCAGTGGGATCAGGGACTCGCCGCCCTCGAGGGAGAAGCGCTTCTGCCCCACGAACTTGGTCTGGAGGAACGTCTCGAAGGCCTCGGCGGAGTTCAGCTTGTGCAGGATGCGCAGCTGCTCCTCGCGGCCCGGCTTGCGGTAGGGGTGCTCCAGCTCGTCCTGGAACCACTGCCGCTCGGCGGGATCCTGCAGGTGCATGTACTCGATGCCCGTGGTCCGGCAGTAGGCGTCGCGCAGCACTCCGAGCATGTCCCGGAACTTGAGCATGGGCTGACCGCCGAAGCCGCCCGTGGGCCACTCGCGATCCAGGTCCCACAGCGTCAACCCGTGCGTGCGGATGTCGAGGTCGGCGTGCTTGCGCTGGACGTACTCGAGCGGGTTGGTGTCCGCCATGAGGTGGCCCCGCACGCGGTAGGCGTGGATGAGCTGCTGGATCCGGGCGACCTTGTTGATCTGGTCCACCGGGTCGACCTGGATGTCGGCGCTCCAGCGCACGGGCTCGTAGGGAATGCGCAGCGACTCGAAGATCTCGTCGTAGAAGCCCTGCTCACCGAGCAGCAGCTGGTGGATGATGCGCAGGAACTCCCCGCTGCCCGCACCCTGGATCACGCGGTGATCGTAGGTCGAGGTCAGCGTGATGGTCTTGCTGATGGCGTTCTTCGCGAGGGTCCGTTCGCTGGAGCCCTGGAACTCGGCGGGGTACTCGAGGGCACCGGCCCCGATGATGCAGGCCTGCCCCTTGGAGAGGCGGGGTACGGAGTGGACGGTGCCGATACCGCCGGGGTTGGTGAGCGACACGGTGGTGCCTGCGTAGTCGTCGGCCCCGAGCTTGCCGGCGCGCGCCTTCTTCACGAGGGTCTCGTAGGCCTGCCAGAACTCCGCGAAGTTCATGTTCTCGGCCTTCTTGATGTTCGGCACCACGAGGGAACGCGTGCCGTCCGGCTTCGGCATGTCGATCGCGAGCCCGAAGTTCACGTGCGCCGGCTGGATCGCCGAGGGCTTGCCGTCCACGACGTCGTAGTACACGTTCTGGGACGGGAACTGGGCCAGTGCGCGGATGATGGCGTAGCCGATGAGGTGGGTGAAGGACACTTTGCCGCCGCGTGACCTCGCCAGGTTGCTGTTGATCACCACACGGTTGTCGATCAGCAGTTTCGCGGGGATCGCCCGCACGCTGGTGGCGGTGGGGACGCTCAGGCTGGCTTCCATGTTGGTGGCGATGGCCTTGGCCGGTCCGCGGAGCACGCTGACCTTGTTCTCCTCCATTTCCGCGTTGCGGTCGGAGGCGGGGAGCTGGGCCGGGATGGGCTTGCCCGCGGGCTTCTCCTCGCGCGACGTCTCCGGCTTCTTCGCCGGTTCGTTCGGCACGGGTGGCTTGCCGCTCTGCTGGGTCGCCGCGGGGGATTCGCCCGAGGCCTTGGGTGCGGGCGCCTCGGCCTTCACGACGGGGAGCTCCTTGGTGGGGGGATGCGCCGTCGTCGTGGCTGCCGCTGCGGGAGGTTCGGACTCCGGAGCGGACGGGGCCTGCGAGGGAGCACCAGCCGGCTGTCCTCCGCCGTTCCCCCCGTTGTCCTCCGAGTCGAAGGAATCGAAGAGCTCCCACCACTTCTTGTCCACCGAGTGGCGGTCCCTCCGGAACTGCTCGTAGAGTTCGTCAACAAGCCACTCGTTCCCGCCGAATTCTTCAGGTAAACGGTGACTGGTCTGTTCTGGCACTTGTATACGCCTCTTCCGTAAGTTGCCCTGAGCGCGGAGCGGTCGGCACGTCCGGCCTTCGCCGTGTCTGGACCCTGTCCAAGTGTAGTGACTCGGGTTACGAACAATCCAATCAGCCCGCTGCTCGGAGTGGCGTACCCGGAAGGGGCGGAAGAGCCTGCGGGCGCGGACGCACTAGACTCTTTGCGGCACTCGAACCAGGGAGAGAAATGCGTTTCATCAACCAGCCCACCACCGATCTGACCTACTCGGACGTGTTCCTCGTCCCGTCGGCGTCGGAGGTCATCTCCCGCTTCGACGTGGATCTCTCCTCCGACGACGGCACGGGAACCACCATCCCGCTGGTGGTCGCGAACATGACGGCGGTGACCGGACGGCGCATGGTCGAGACCATGGCGCGGCGCGGTGGCATCGGCGTTCTGCCCCAGGATGTGCCGGTGGAGGTGATCGCGGAGGTGACGTCCTGGGTCAAGGACCGTCACCCGATCTTCGAGACGCCCCTCAAGCTGCAGCCGAGCCACACCGTGATCGACGCCCTGCATCTCATGTACAAGCGTGCTCACGGCGCGGTGCTGATCGTGGACGACGCCGACCGCTGCGTCGGGGTGGTCAATGCGGCCGACTGCGAACGGGTGGACCGCTTCGCCTCGCTCGAATCCGTGATGCGCCCCGCGCCCGCACCGCTCGAGGCCGCCCTGTTCGCCGACGATCCCGCTGCAGCGCTGCAGCGGGCCTTCGAGGACCTGGACGGAGCGCGCAGCTCACTGGCCCCCGTGGTGCGCGACGGCGTCCTGCAGGGCGTGATCACCCGGGAGGGCGCGTTGCGTTCCACCATCTACCGCCCCGCGCTCGACGGTGACGGGCGGCTCCGCGTGGCCGCGGCGGTCGGTATCAACGGCGACGTCGAGGCGAAGGCCGCGGCGCTGCTCGAAGCCGGCGTGGACGTCCTCGTGGTGGACACCGCGCACGGTCACCAGCGCAAGATGCTGGATGCGCTCGCCGTCGTCCGCGGGCTGGACCCGCAGATCCCCATCGTGGCCGGCAACGTGGTCAGCGCGGACGGGGTGCGGGATCTCGTGAGCGCCGGGGCGAGCATCATCAAGGTGGGTGTCGGCCCCGGCGCCATGTGCACCACCCGCATGATGACGGCCGTCGGCCGGCCGCAGTTCTCCGCGGTCCACGAGTGTGCCGAGGCGGCTGCGGAGCTCGGGGCCCACGTGTGGGCCGACGGCGGTGTGCGCTACCCGCGCGACGTCGCGCTCGCGCTCGCGGCAGGTGCCAGCCAGGTGATGATCGGTTCCTGGTTCGCCGGTACCTACGAGAGTCCGGGGGACCTGCAGACCGACAGTGACGGGCGCCGCTATAAGGAGAGCTTCGGCATGGCGTCCGCCCGCGCCGTGCAGAACCGGACGCAGCGTGACGACGTCTTCGCGCGTGCGCGGAAGGGCCTGTTCGAGGAGGGCATCTCCACGTCGAAGATGTACCTGGATCCGGCCCGGCCCGGCGTGGAGGATCTCCTCGACATGATCACCGCCGGGGTCCGCAGTTCCATGACCTACGCGGGGGCGGCCTCCCTCGCGGAGTTCCGTGAGCGGGCGCTCGTCGGCCTTCAGTCGGCCGCCGGGTACGAGGAGGGGCGGCCGCTCCAGCAGAGCTGGTAGCGGCGGGATCCGCCTGCCGGTGATCGGGACCTTCGGGTGTGCTTCTACCACTACGGGGCAGGCGTTCGGCCACGGGCGAAAACACCGGTGGCGTAGGGGTTCGGAGCCGTTACACTGGCCTTCTTATGGACAGTCCTTCTAGGGGCCGGCTCGACGCCGGCATACCCTCTCCTCTTGCCCATTCGCTGCCTGACCACGGTTCTGAACGCCCGGCCGATGCCGGTTCGGACCAGTCCGCAGCGACCCCCACGTCCGACGCCGCGGACCCCCTCAGACGCGGACCGCTGCATTCCCCCTCCGGCACGACCGGGGAGGGGATGTAGCGGTGGAGTGGATCTATCTCGGTGCAGGCCTCCTCCTCATCCTCGGCACGGGATTCTTCGTGGCCGTGGAGTTCGCCCTCGTGGCGCTCGACCAGACCTACGTGCAACGGGCCGTCGAGGAGGGCGACACGAAGGCGGAGCCTCTCCTCAGGTGCCTGAAGTCGCTGTCCACGCAGTTGTCGAGTTGCCAACTCGGCATCACGCTGACCACCCTCCTGACGGGCTACGTCATGGAACCGTCCGTCGGAAGCCTGCTCGAGACGCCGCTGGCTGCGCTGGGTCTGTCCGAGGCGCTCATCGGCTCCACGTCGATCATCATCGCGATGGCTCTCGCGACGCTGCTCTCGATGCTCATCGGCGAGCTCGTCCCGAAGAACCTCTCGATCGCCCTCCCCTTCCGGGTCGGCAAGGCCCTCGCCCGTCCGCAACTCGTGTTCACGGGCGTCCTCAAGCCCGCGATCGTGGTGCTCAACGGGTTCTCGAACCGCATCCTCAACATCTTCGGTCTCGAGGCCAAGGAGGAGATCTCGGGTGCGAGGACACCCTCGGAGCTCTCCTCCCTGGTGCGCCGCTCCGCCGAGATGGGAACCCTGGACCAGGGCACCGCCAACTTCCTGGCCCGCACCTTCAGCTTCTCGGAGCAGACGGCGGCGGACGTCATGACGCCGCGCATCAGGATGGAGGTGATCGACTCGACCCAGACGGTGGCGGACGTCGTCGAGATCGCCCGCCGTACCGGTTACTCGCGGTTCCCGCTCATCGGTGATTCCGCCGATGACATCCGAGGCGTCGTGCACGTGAAGAAGGCGGTGGCAGTGCCTCGGCACAAGCGCGCCGGGCTACCCGCGGGCACCATCATGACCGATGTGCTGCGGGTACCGGAGACGGTGCACCTCGACAGCCTGCTGAGCGAACTCCGTGAAGCCAACCTGCAGCTCGCCGTCGTGCTCGACGAGTACGGGGGAACCGCAGGTGTGGCCACGCTCGAGGACCTCGTGGAGGAGATCGTCGGGGAAGTGGCCGATGAGCACGACAAGCTGCAGCCCGGTGTGCTGCAGAGCGCCGAGGGGGACTGGTACTTCCCGGGCCTCATGCGGCCCGACGAGGTCACGGTGCAGATCCCGGGCCTCGTAGTACCCGATGAGGCGGGGTACGAGACGGTGGCCGGTTTCATGATGGCCGAACTCGGTCGCGTGGCGGTGCCGGGTGACCGCGTGGAGGTTCCCGCGGGCACCATCACGGTGGAGCGCATGGACAACCGCCGGATCGACCGCCTCCACTTCCGTCCGGCGCCGAGCCCGGACGAGTCGCAGGACGACGCTCCCACGGAGGCCGTGGTGGCCGAACACCAGCACGTCCCGCAGAACGCAGAACCCCGACCGATAGCTGGTGCTGCCTCCTCGGGCACGACCATGACGAAGAAGGACCACCGATGAACGACTGGGCGGGAATTGTCTGGCTCGTCGTACTGCTGATGGGCAATGCGTTCTTCGTGGGCTCGGAGTTCGCTGTGATGTCCGCACGGCGCAGCCAGATCGAGCCCCTGGCGGACGCCGGCTCCAAGCGGGCCAAGACCACACTGTGGGCCATGGAGCACGTCTCTTTGATGCTCGCGTGCGCCCAGCTGGGCATCACCGTCTGCTCACTCCTGATCCTGCAGGTCGCTGAACCGGCCATCCACCATCTCCTGGTGATACCCATCGAGGCGCTCGGCGTCCCGGAGGCGCTGGCGGGTGGTATCGCCTTCGCGATCGCGCTGCTGGTGGTGACCTTCCTCCACGTCACGTTCGGGGAGATGGTGCCGAAGAACATCTCGGTGTCCGTCGCGGACAAGGCGGCCCTCCTTCTCGCTCCTCCGCTGGTGATGATCGCTCGCGTGGTCAACCCCGTCATCTCCACGCTCAACTGGACGGCGAACCACATCCTCCGTGCGATGAAGGTGGAACCGAAGGACGAGGTGTCCTCCACCTACACGCTGGAGGAGGTGCAGTCGATCGTCGAGGAGTCCACCAAGAGCGGACTCGTCGCCGACGAGTCCGGCCTCATCACGGGCGCGCTCGAGTTCTCGGGCCAGACGGCGGAGACCATCATGGTGCCGCTCGACGAACTCGTGACGGTGCGCACCGACGCCACGCCCGAGGACTTCGAGCGGGCCGTGGGGCGGACCGGATTCTCCCGGTTCGTCATGGTGGACGAGAGCGGGAACCTCACCGGCTACATGCACCTGAAGGACATCATGTCGATGCCGCAGGCCATGTACCGCCGTCCGATCACGGAGAACAAGGTGCGCACGCTCGCGAACCTGTCCCTCAAGGACGAGATCGAGGACGCCCTCACCGTGATGCAGCGTACGGGTTCGCACCTGGCTCGGGTGCTCGGCCCGGACGGCACGACGCGGGGCGTCCTCTTCCTCGAGGACGTGATCGAGCAGTTGATCGGTGAGATCCGCGACGCCACGCAGAACAGGGGAGCCCGGCGCTCGGGCGAAGGGATCAATGGGACGGAGGTCACCGCGGGTCACGAGGGCGCCTCGAGCTACGTATCCGCGAGTCAGCGACGAATGAGCTAGGATTGCTTCGCTAACCTAAACAGTTCTCATTCGCTCGATCGAGGTCCCCATGTTCTCTGCCCGTCGTTCAGCCCTGCCTGTTCTTCTCACCATCTCCGCACTGACGCTCACCGCCTGCGGTGGTGGTGATCAGGGCGCGACGAGTCCCGAGACGGCAGGGGGCGGCGCGCTGCGGATCGTCGCCGCCACGAACGTGTACGGCGACATCGCCGCCGCGGTCGGCGGGGACGACGTCGAGGTGACCTCGATCGTGGACAGCCTCAGCCAGGACCCGCACTCCTACGAACCCACGGTCCAGGACCGGCTCGCCGTGTCCGAGGCCGACGTCGTCATCGAGAACGGTGGGGGGTACGACACCTTCCTCGAGCGGCTCGCGGACGAGTCCGACGTGGCCACCGTGCTCAACGTGGTGGAGCTCTCGGGCCTGCAGGACGAGGATCACGACGACGACGAGGAGCATGCGGACGACGAGGACCACGCGGACGAGGAGCACACGGACGACGACGGCCACGGCCACAGTCACGGCGAGTTCAACGAGCACGTCTGGTACAACCTCCCCGTGATGGTGTCGCTGGCGAACACGCTCGCCCAGGAACTCGGTCGTCTCGACGACGCCAACGCCAACGCCTACCAGGAGCGGGCAGAGGCTTTCGCCGAGAGCCTGCAGCCCATCCAGGATCGCCTCGGCGACCTCGCCTCCGCGGAGTCCGGCAGGACCGTGGCGGTGACCGAGCCGGTACCGCTCTACCTGCTCGAGGCTGCAGGCCTCGAGAACGCGACCCCGGAGGAGTTCAGCGAGGCGATCGAAGAGGAGCGGGACGTCCCCGTCGCCGTCCTCGAGGAGATGAGGGAACTGGTCGCCGGTGGCACGGCCGCCTTCCTCGCCTACAACGAGCAGACCGAGAGCCCCCAGACCGAGATGATCAGGTCCGAGGCAGAGAGCTCGGGTCTGCCGGTGCTGAACTTCACCGAGACGCTTCCCGACGGCGAGGACTTCGTGTCCTGGATGAGCGCCAACACCGACAGCATCGAGGACGTGCTCAACTCCTGACGTCGATCTCCTCCGAGTACCCGCCCTCCGACAGACTGGACCAGCACCCGATGTCCTCGACCACGATCCGGGAAACCGCAACCCCCCAGAGGGAAGCGACCGGTGCCGCGATCAGTCTGCGGGGGGCAGGGCTCTCCTTCGGACGGCGCACGCTGTGGGACGGCCTCGATCTCGACATCCAGCCGGGTGAGTTCTTCGCGGTCCTCGGGCCCAACGGTTCCGGCAAGACGAGTTTCCTGAGGGTGCTCCTCGGGCTGCAGCAGCTCGACGCCGGGACCGCCACCATCAAGGGTCAACCGATCCGGCGCGGCAGCCCGACCCTCGGTTACATCCCGCAGCAGAAGTCGTTCCCTCCCGAGACCCCGCTGCGTGCCCGCGACCTCGTGGGGCTCGGGGTGGACGGTCACCGATGGGGCCTGCGGATTCGCTCCCGCCGGTACACGGAACGGGTGGACGCGCTCCTGCGCGACGTCGGCGCGGAGTCCTATGCCGACGCCCCGGTGGGACTCCTCTCCGGAGGGGAGCAGCAGCGCCTCCGGGCCGCGCAGGCTCTCGCCGCCGATCCCGCTGTGCTCCTCTGTGACGAACCCCTGCTGTCACTGGATCTCAACCACCAGCAGGCCGTGAGCTCGCTCATCAACCGACAGTGCCACGAGAAGAACAGCGCGGTGGTCTTCGTGACCCATGAGATCAACCCCGTGATCGACTACGTGGACCGGGTGCTCTACCTGGCGGACGGCCGGTTCCGCATCGGTTCTCCGCACGAGGTCCTGACCAGCGAGGTTCTCTCCGACCTCTACAACAGTCCCGTCGAGGTCCTGCACAGCAACGGGCGGATCGTGGTCGTGGGCCTTCCGGACGCCACCACGCACCATCACGAGAACGGCTAGGCATGGACTTCCAGGAGATCTTCAGCGCCATCTTCACGTTCGACAACTATGCGCAGCTCCTGCCGCTGGTCCGCAACTCGCTCATCGCGGGGGCCGTGCTGGGGCTGCTCGGCGGCCTGATCGGCACCTTCGTGATGATGCGCGATCTCGCCTTCGCGGTCCACGGCATCGCCGAACTGTCCTTCGCCGGTGCGGCCTTCGCGCTCCTCGTGGGCGCGAACGTGGTGGCCGGTTCGCTGGTGGGTTCCGTCCTCGCCGCACTGGTGCTCGGCGTGATGGGGATCCGCGCCCGCGACAGGAACTCCGTGATCGGTGTGGTGATGCCCTTCGGCCTGGGGTTGGGAATCCTCTTCCTCTCCCTCTACCAGGGACGTGCGGCCAACAAGTTCGGGCTCCTCACCGGCCAGATCGTGTCGGTGGACAGTGTGCAGCTCAACCTTCTCGTCGGGTGTGCCGTGGTGGTGATGCTGGCCCTTGCCGTGATCTGGCGTCCGCTGACGTTCGCCAGTGCCGACGCCGATCTCGCCGAGGCACGAGGTGTACCGGTGCGGGGGCTCTCGATCCTTTTCATGGTGCTGCTCGGCATCTCGGTGGCACTGTCCATCCAGGTGGTGGGTGCGCTGCTCGTCCTCGCACTGCTCATCACCCCGGCCGCCGCCGCCCTGCGCGTGACGTCCTCCCCGAGCCTGGTGGTGCTGCTCAGCGTCGCCTTCGCCTGCACCGCGGTGGTCGGTGGGATCCTCCTGGCCCTGGGCGGTCGGATCCCGATCAGCCCCTACGTGACCACCATCTCCTTCGCGATCTACATCGTCTGCAGGCTCATCGGCTCACGCAGGGTCGCGAGGAGGTCACGCGAGGACTCACGGCCCGGCCGGACACGGCCTCAGGCTCCTGCCTCCGCTGTCTCCTGACGCTCTGGCCGGGCGCGAGTCTTCTGTGACACCCGGCATCGGAAGCGCTTGCCCGCCAGGGCCGCGCACAGCGGTGCCCTAGGGCTGGTTCAGCACTTCGTAGGAAACCTCGCGCAGCCGCCTGCCCGGGTGGTTCCATGCGCAGTCAGGACTGGCGGACGTCGTCGGGTTGTGCCACGGCGTCGACGATCGCCTGTTCCATGCTGCGGAGGAAGCGCGTCACGGTTTCGGTCTCCTCGCTGCTCAGGGTGTCAGCGGCTGCGAGGACGCCACGGCGTTCGACGTCGAACGCCGAGCGGAACTCCTCGGTGGCCTTCTCCCCGGGCTCGAGGATCAGTGCACGGCGGTCCACGGGGTGCCTGCGGCGCTGGATGAAACCGGCCTTCTCGAGGCGGTCGATCACGAGGGTGGTCGACGCACTGGAGATGCCGAGAGCCAGGGCCAGTTCCTTGGGGCTGGCGCTCTGCTCACGCTGCCAGGCGACCAGCAGATAACGGAGGGCACCGAGGTCCGTCTCGTTGATCTTGAGCCGTTGACTGAGGTCACGGCGGAGTCCGTTCTCCACGGTGCGGTAGGCACGGAGCGCATTCAGGACATCGACGCCGCTGACCACCTGGGCGGATGCGTTCTCGCCGGACTGCGGGTACCAGTACCCTGCTCCCTGCTGGGCGTCCGAAGATTCCATGGTCATAGCTTAGACCATCTAGTATTCAATCTTTCTAGGGAAGCAGCGTCCGAGGATTCCCTTGCCCGGGTGCCGTGGCAAGGGGGTCAGATGTGCTCCCGGACCGGATCCGGGAAGTCGAGCTCGCCCAGGGCGGTACCGAGGGATTCGAAGAATCGTCGGACCGTGCGTCGATCCTCCGCGGACAGCGCTCCGGCGATGCCCATCATCCGCTCGTGCAGGACGCCCATGGTCGAGCGCACCTCGTCGTCGGTGGTGGGGGTGGGCCAGATCTCGATCGCACGCCGATCGGTGGCGCTGGGGCGCCGCTCGGCATGGCCGGTCTTCTCCAGGCGGTCGATCAGAACGGTGGTGGCGGCCGTCGAGATCTCGAGGTCGCGTGCCAGCGAGGCCGCGCTGAGTGGGCGCCCGGACCGGCCGGCTCTCAGCAGGAAGCGCAGGGCTGCCATGTCGGTCTTGCCGAGGTGCATCGAATCGCGGCTCTTCCCGCGCATCGCAGCCTCCGCGTTCCGGTACCGGCGCACGGACTCCACCAGGGCGTCGACGCAGGCACCAGATCCGTCCCCGGCATGCCCCCCGGAGGGCAGCCAGCCTGCAGCAGGGGCTGCGGAGTTGTCGGAAGACATCACCGTTTCAGCGCAGTGGACGGCGGTGCCGTCGTCAGGACCGTCGGAGTGATCACCCGGACGGCCGGGAAGCGGGTCGACGCGAGTCAGTGCAGTGGACATCGGGCGTGCAGCTACGACTGCGCCGCGAGCGCGGTGCACCTCGGGCAGAGACCATGGATCTCCACGGTGTGGGTGGCCTCGGTGAAGCCGTGTTCCGCAGCGACGCGCGCGGCCCACTGCTCCACCGCCGGAGCCTCGATCTCCACGGCACGACCACAGGTCCGGCACAGCAGGTGATGGTGATGGTGCTCGACGGCGCAGCGGCGATAGACCGCCTCGTTGTCCCCGTTGCGAAGTACGTCGACGAGGCCGTCGTCGGCCATGGACTGGAGGATCCGGTAGGTGGTGGCGAGGGAGACCTGCTCGCCCTTGTCGTGCAGGACGCGGTGCAGTTCCTGGGTACTGACGAAGTCGGCCAGTTCGTCCAGGGCGGTACCGACTGCGCGCCGCTGGCGTGTCACGCGTTGTTCGGACCCCCGGCGGACCGTCTGCCCGGGTTCCGATCCTGCTCCGAGCCCCACCTCGGAGGGGCTGCTCGCAGTGGCTGTGGGCGTTCCTTCAGATGTCATGTCCTACCCTTTCCGCGGGCGTCTGTGCGCCCTGGACCAGACTCAAGATTATCAGCGCGGCCGCGGGTAGGGTGGGCGGATGAACCTGACCAAGTTCTCCCATTCCTGCGTGCGGCTGGAGCGCGAGGGCGCAGTACTGGTGGTCGATCCGGGCAGCTTCTCCGAGGTGCACGAGGCGCTCGACGGTGCGACCGCCGTCCTGGTGACCCACGAGCACCCGGACCACATCGACGTGGAACGGGTGGTGGAGGTGCTCACGCTGCAGGAATCGCTCGAGCTCTGGGCGCCGCAGGGAGTGGCCGTCATGGTGGCCGAGCGCCTCGACGAGTCGGCGGGGAGCCGGATCCACGCCGTCGGAGGTGGGGAGCAATTCTCCGCTGCAGGTTTCAGGGTCCGCACGTTCGGCGGACAGCATGCCCTCATCCATCCGCTGATCCCGATGGTCGCCAACGTGGGTTTCCTGATCGAGGACACCCTGTACCACCCGGGTGACTCGTTCATCGTCCCCGAGGGGGTGGAGGTCGGCACCCTGCTGGTCCCCGTGCATGCGCCGTGGTCGAAGCTGTCGGAGGTGGTGGATTTCGTGGCGTCCGTACGGGCGCCCAGAGCCGTGCAGATCCACGACGCACTCCTGAACGAGACCGGCCTGGGCATGGTGGAGGGCCACATCAGCCGCCTCGGAGCCCGCTACGGCACGGAGTTCCGGCATCTCGGGGTTCGGGAGAGCATCGAGGTCTGACCTGGTCCAGGCCGACCACGCGCCAGGACCCGCCTGTCAGGAACGGACCGTCGAAGGCCGGGGTTCAGGGCGGGGACGGCCAGCGCCCGGTGGCGAAGAAGGAATCGAGCACTGCCGTCGACGCGGTCGGATCCAGACCCCGACGAGCCAGCCAGGCGTCGTCGTCGTAGGACGCGGCGTAGCGTTCCCCGGAATCGCACATCAGGGACACGATGCTCCCCGTGCGGTCGTCGGCCACGAGATCCGCCACGAGCTGCCACACACCCCAGAGGTTGGTACCCGTGGACGGTCCGGCATGCAATCCCGTGAGTGCCCGCAGATGGCGGGCTGCAGCGACGGACGCGGCATCGGGAACGCGGATCATGGTGTCGATCACCGACGGGACGAAGCTCGGTTCCGGACGCGGCCTGCCGATGCCCTCGATGCGCGAGGGCTTACCGACGGGAACGGAGCCCGGTTCGGCCCACGCCGGATAGAACGCCGAGTTCTCCGGGTCGACCACGGCGAGCCGCGTGGGGTACCAGTTGTAGCGGAGGTACCGGCCGATCGTCGCGCTGGTCCCTCCGGTTCCCGCGCCCACCACGATCCACGCCGGAAGGGGGTGCGGTTCGAGGGTCAGTTGCTCGAAGATGGACTCTGCGATGTTGTTGTTGCCCCGCCAGTCGGTGGCGCGCTCCGCGTAGGTGAACTGGTCCATGTAGTGGCCACCGGTCTCCCGTGCCACCTCCTCGGCTACCGCGTAGACGTCCGAGGCGTGCTGCACGAACCGGCAGGTGCCGCCGTACTGTTCGATCAGCGCGATCTTCTCGGGACTCGTGGTGGCCGTCATCACCGCGACGAACCGCAGCCCGAGCAGTTGCGCGAAATAGGCCTCGGACACGGCGGTCGATCCACTGGACGCCTCCACGATGGTGGTTCCCTCGGTGATCCAGCCGTTGACCAGGCCGAACAGGAAGAGTGAACGCGCGAGGCGGTGCTTCAGGCTGCCGGTCCGGTGTGTCGACTCGTCCTTGAGATAGACCTGCACGCCCCACTCCGCGGGCAGCGGAACGGCGAAGAGGTGCGTGTCCGCCGACCTGTTGCCGTCCGCCTCGATCCGGCGCACGGCGTCGTCGGACCACGATCTTTCGGCAGCGGAGAACCTGGGCATTGCGTCAGCCTACAAGCTGCCGCCATGGTCCGGTGGTCCGGTGGTCCGATCGGGCGGTGTTCCGATCGGGCGGTCCCTTGGTGCGAAGCCCCGCGTGTGGTGGACTGGCGTGCATCAGGACCGGCCGCGGCAACCAGCGTGGACCGGTCATCACTTCCGACAGGAGATCTCCATGAAGACTCTGATGGATGTGCAGGAGTTGCAGGACCGGATGACCTTCGGTCAGCAGACACTCCTGCTGGATGTTCGCTGGGCGCTCGGTGACCCGAACGGTCATGGGCACTACCGCAGGGCCCATCTCCCGGGCGCGGTGTACGTGGACCTCGAGCGGGAGCTGTGCGCTCCGGGAGGGCCCGGTCTGGGACGCCACCCGCTGCCGGACCCGGCTGCGCTCCAGGAGTCGGCCCGTCAGTGGGGCATCAATGACGACGACACGGTGGTGGCCTACGACGATGCGGGCAACCTGGCAGCCGCCCGGCTCTGGTGGCTCCTGCGGGATGCTGGTTTTCCATCGGTCGTGCTGCTGGACGGTGGCCTTGCCGCCTGGCGGGCAGCCGGCTTCGACCTGGAGGGCGGGGAGGAGCGCCACTGCGTGGGGAACGTCCAGCTCTCCTCCGGGTGCCTGCCGGTGGTCTCCACCGCCGACCTGATGGCACCGGGCGCCGTGGACACCCTGCTCGACGCCCGGGCGGGGGAACGCTTCCGCGGCGAGCACGAACCGGTGGATCCGAAGGCCGGGCACATCCCCGGGGCGATCAGCGCGCCCACCACCGGGAACCTCGGCGAGGACAAGCGCTTCCGGACCGCCGAGGAACTACGCGAGCGATTCTCCGAGCTCGGCGCGGATACCGGCCGCGTGGCCGTGTACTGCGGCTCGGGCATCACCGCCGCCCACCAGATCGCAGCGCTCGAGATCGCGGGGATCGAGGCCGCACTGTTCCCGGGGTCCTGGTCCCAGTGGTCCACCACCGACGGACTCCCGGTCGCGACCGGCGCCTGAGCCTTCGGAGTCCCACCACGTCCCGGGGTGGTGCTGGGCGTCTGCCGTGCTGGCCCGCTCCCGGCCGGCGCGGTAGCGTCGAGGCATGATGCCAGGCCGCCCGATACCGCCGCCCCTGCGCGGACCCGTCCACCTGCCCGACGGCGGGCCAGGCAGCGGCGACCACTCCACCACCCCTCCAGGAGGACACCCCGTGCCAACGCTCTTCACCCGGATCATCAACGGCGAACTACCCGGCCGGTTCGTGTGGCAGGACGACGACGTGGTCGCGTTCCTCACCATCTCCCCGATCACTCCCGGCCACACGCTCGTGGTCCCGCGGGAGGAGATCCCGCACTGGCTGGAAGCCGATGCCGGCACGCTCTCCGCAGTCATGGCCGTCGCCCAGGCGATCGGGAAGGCGCAGGAGAAGGCCTTCGGTGCCGAGCGCGTGGGCGTGCTCCTCGAGGGGTACGAGGTACCCCACCTCCACGTCCACGTCTGGCCCACGCGCTCCCCGGCGGACTTCGACCTGCACCGGGTGGACCCGGATCCGGACCAGGACGCGATGGACCGCGACGCGGAAGCCCTGCGCAGTGCGCTGCGCGACGCCGGGCACGGCAGTGTGGTCCCCCAGGGCTGAACGGTCCCGCAGGAGGGACGGCCCGCTGCGGCGATCATCCTGCCGTCACCGTTCCAGAAGAAACTAGCGTGCGGCTGCGAGGGCCTCGTTGAGGGCGGTCCGCACGCGTTTCTCGGACACGGAGTACGCCGTGCCGAGGTCCTGCGCGAACAGGCTGACACGGAGCTCCTCGATCATCCAGCGGACACCGGACAGGGCCGCGGGACGGTGTCGCCCGGCGGCGAGGGACGCGACGGCGTCGTCGTACGCGTCCTCCAGGCGCTGGACGACGGCCACGCCGAGGCCGTCGCGCTGCACAGTGGTGGGCAGTTTCTCGAGCCGTACCTCGATGGCCCGCAGGTAGCGGGGAAGGTGGGCGAGCTGGGTGTACCCTGTGGCTGCGACGAAGCCCGGGTACACCAGGTGCTCGAGCTGGCTCCGGATGTCGTTGAGCGCCGTGATCAGGGCGAGGCTCGTGGTGCCCTTGAGCTGCTTCTGGATGCGTCGGGTGCTGGAGAGTACCTTCTCCACCGTTGCCGTCACCGTGAAGACGGTGTCGATCAGCTCGGCGCGCACCTCCTCGTAGAGGCGGTCGAATGCCTCCTCCGTCCACGGCAGCTCCTCCGGGACCAGTTTGTCGATCGCCGCGAGCGAGCAGTCTCGGATGAGCTCAGCGACGCTGCCGTGGGGATTCTGGCTGAACGTGAGCTTCTCCGTATTGCTGAGGTGCTCCAGGACGTACTTCGCCGGGCTGGGGATGCGCAGCGACAGGAGCCGGATGATGCCGGCCCGCATGACCGTCACCTGTTCACCCTGGGTCGGCAACACCCTGAGACCCACGGTGGAGCCCTCGTCCACGACGGCGGGATACCCGGTCACACGGTGTCCGGCGACGGCACGGGACACTTCCCGCTCGATGCTCCCGAAGACCCAGGCCTTCTCACCCGTGCGCTCGGCGACCGCGGGCGCCTCGGCGACGGCGACGCCGGTACGCGCACCGTGATCCAGGACCACGTCGGCTGCTCCGCCCGAGCCACTGCGGGCCGTCCCCCGCCCCGGGGCATGACGGCCGTCGTCGCGCCGTGCAGGGCCCCGGCCGGGACCGCCCGCCGGCCGTGTGCCGCCCGGCGTCGCACCCAGCGACTGGGCGATGGCCCTGCTGACCGCGGGGGCAAGCGACTCCTTGAGCCCCTCGAGATCGCGGGACTCGTCGAGCACGCGGCCGTCGGCGTCGACGATCCGGAACATCATGAGCAGGTGCGGTGGCACGGCGGACCAGTTCCAGGATCCAGGGGGGATGACGTGCCCGCGCAGGCGCCGGAGCGCGAGCTCGAGGGAGGTTTCGAGATCGTCCTCGGCCGGGTCGAAGTCCGCGGCGAGCGCCGCGACGGCGGTCCGGGCCACGTCGGGTGCCGGCACGAAGTTCTTCCGCACCTGTTTGGGCAGGGACTTGATGAGTGCCGTGACGAGCTCGACCCGCTGTCCGGGGATCTGCCAGCGGAAGGGCTTCGGTGCCAGCTGGTTGAGGAACAGGACCGGGATGGTGACGGTCACGCCGTCGTGCGCACCGGGGGTCAGTGGTGAGAACTCGTACGCGAGCGGCAGCTCGAAGCCGGCCTGCTGCCAGGTACTCGGGAAGGCGTCCTCGTCCAGCTCAGCAGCGTCCTCGCTGAGGAGCTGTTCCGGGTCGAAATCGAGGAGGTCCGGGTTCTCGTGGCGGGCCTTCTTCCACCAGGAGTCGAAGTGCCGCTCGGAGACCACCTCGGAGCCGATCCGCTGGTCGTAGAACTCGAACAGCGTCTCGTCGTCGACGCGGAGACCCCGGCGCCGCAGACGGTTCTCGAGCTCCTCGACCTCGGCCAGGCGGGCCTGGTTCCGGGTGAAGAACGTGTGGTGGGTCTTCCAGTCGCCCTCCACGAGGGCATGGCGGATGAAGAGCTCGCGGGCCACCTCGCGGTCCACCCGCCCGTAGTTGATGCGGCGCTGAGGAACGATGGGCACCCCGTAGAGCGTGACCTTCTCGTAGGCCATCACCGAGCCCGTCTTCCGGGACCAGTGCGGCTCGCTGTAGCTGCGCTTCACGAGGTGCGGCGCCACCTGCTCCGCCCACAGGGGGTCGATGCGTGCCACCACGCGCGCCCAGAGCCGGGAGGTCTCCACGAGTTCGGCGGCCATGACCCAGTCGGGCGACTTCTTGAACAGGGCGGAACCCGGGAAGACGGCGAAGCGGGTGCCGCGGGCTCCGGCGTACTCGCGCTTGCGCTGGTCGAAGAGTCCGATGTTGCCGAGAAGGCCGGAGAGCAGGCTGATGTGGATCTGCTCGTGCAGGCCCACGGGGTCCACCGGTCCGGCCGGCAGCGTGATGCCAAGGGGTTTCGCGAGCTGGCGGAGCTGCTGGAAGAGGTCCTGCCACTCCCTCACGCGCAGGTAGTTGATGAACTCCGTGCGGCAGAGCTTCCGGAACTGGGTGGAGGAGAGCTCGTCCTGCTTCTCCTGCAGGTACCGCCACAGGTTCAGATAGGCGGTGAAGTCGGAGTTCTCGTCCACGAAGCGCTTGTGCTTCTCGGCGGCCTGCTGCTGCTTGGCCGGCTGGTCGGCCGAGGGACGCTCGCGCGGGTCCTGGATGGTCAGGGCCGCGGCGAGCACCATGACCTCCTTGACGGCGCCGCGCTGCCCCGCCTCCACGATCATGCGGCCGAGGCGGGGATCCACCGGGAGCTGGGCGAGCTTGCGCCCCACGGGGGAGAGGCCGCCGTCGTCCTTCAGCGCACCGAGCTCACGCAGGAGGGCCACGCCGTCGTTGATCGCCCTGGTCTCCGGCGGCTCCACGAAGGGGAAGTCCGCGATGTCCTTCGGGCCGCGTGTGACGCCCATGGACGTCATCTGCAGGATCACGGAGGCGAGGCTGGTCCGCAGGATCTCGGGCTCGGTGAAGGGGCGCCGGGCCTCGAAGTCCTCCTCCGAGTAGAGGCGGATGGCGATGCCGTCCGACACCCGGCCGCTGCGGCCCGAACGCTGGTTCGCCGACGCCTGGGAGACGCGCTCGATGGGCAGGCGCTGCACCTTGGTGCGGTGCGAGTAGCGGGAGATGCGCGCGGTCCCGGTGTCGATCACGTACTTGATGCCCGGCACGGTCAGGGACGTCTCCGCGACGTTCGTCGCGAGGATGATCCGGCGATGACTGCCCGTGGGGCGGAACACCCGGTGCTGCTCCTCGAGGGAGAGGCGCGCGAAGAGTGGCAGCACCTCGGTACCGCGCAGCCGGGTGGTGGACTGGATCCGGGCCCGCAGGGCATCGGCGGCGTCGCGGATCTCGCGCTCGCCGGAGAAGAACACGAGGATGTCCCCGGGTGCCTCCAGGGACAACTCGTCGACTGCGTCGCACACGGCGTCGAGCGGATCGCGTTCCTCCTCGAGCTCGCCGTCGTCGTCGGCGCTGTCGTCCGTCCCGCCCGGCGGCTGGTCGAGGGGGCGGTAGCGGATCTCGACGGGGTAGGTGCGTCCCGAGACCTCGATGATGGGCGCGGGGGACGTGTTCTCGACGGCGGCATCGGCCGCGAAGTGGGCGGCGAAACGCTCGGGATCGATGGTGGCCGAGGTGATGATGACCTTGAGGTCCGGCCGCTCGGGCAGGATCCGCCGGAGATACCCGAGGATGAAGTCGATGTTGAGGCTGCGCTCGTGGGCCTCGTCGATGATGATGGTGCTGTACTTGCGCAGCATCCGATCGTGCTGGATCTCGGCGAGCAGGATGCCGTCCGTCATCAGCTTGATCTTGGTCTTGCGGCCCACCGATCCGGTGAAGCGCACCTGGTAGCCCACCTCCTCGCCGAGCGGTACCTGCATCTCCTCGGCGATACGCTCCGCGACCGTCCGGGCCGCGAGTCGACGTGGCTGTGTATGGCCGATCAGCCCGTGCTCGGCGAGCCCGAGTTCGAGGCACATCTTGGGGATCTGGGTGGTCTTACCCGAGCCGGTCTCACCGGCGATGATGGTGACCTGGTTGGCTGCGATGGCGGCCATGATGTCTGCCCGGCGTTCCGAGACGGGGAGGTCCGCGGGGTAGGAGATTGTCAGTGCCATAGTTGCTGCCAAGTCTAGTTGCTCGCACCCGGCCACCCGTGTCGGTTCGCTCAGGGCCGCTGCCCGGGTGCGCGGTCCTCGCGGCGAGGGCCCAGCACGAGCCAGAGCAGCCCCGCGCACAGCGCACCGACGCCGATGAGCACCAGCGGGAGGCTGGCGGGCCTGCCACCGACCAGGAGCGACACGATCGCCACGGGCTGGGCCAGGGCCTGGATCCGGAGATAGGACACCGTGAGTGCGCCCAGGGCCGCGCGACTGATCCATCCGTGCAGGGGGAGGGGTAGAAGCAGGAGATAGAGGACGAAGACGGCGTGGAGTCCGGCGACGAAGACGAGGAGCACGGGCCCGGGCGGGATGTTCACCGCGTAGGACACCACCAGGAGCAGCAGGGACAGGGCCACCACACCGATCGACGGGAAGATCGCGGCGGCGCAGGCGAGGAGCAGCGGACCGAGGATCCAGGGTGAGCCCTCCCACACCAGGGCTCCCAGCAGCACGGCGATCAGGGCGGCGGTCCCACGCACCAGCACGAGGGGTACGAGTCCGCCGCGATCCGGGCTGGGTGGCGATCCCACCCGTCTCCGTGCGTCGGGCCCGAATCTCATGTGGCACTCCGCCCGGCGCCGCGGCGTCGCTGCCGGGAGAGGATGCGGAGGCCCACCTCCAAACCGACGGGCGGATCCGGCGTCGTTCCCGCAGCCGGAGCGCGGGGAGGTACGCAATGCCGGTCGATCGACGGCGCCGTGAACACGGGGATCCCGGCGCCCAGCAGCTCCTCGAGCCGTAACCTCCGCCGCAGGAGCGTGAGGCGGACGGCGGAGGCCTGCGCCCGCGACGATTCCGTCCGGCGGGGCTGCGGCGCGCAGTCGACACCCGCCACGAGGTGGCCCTGCGCGTGCCAGCGGCGCAGCAGGCGCCCCGGTTCGTCATCGAGGAAGGCGGAGAAGACCAGGACGAAGGCGCCGGGCGGCGGAGCAGGATCACGACGACGCCGCCGGCGCGGACCCACCGTCACACCGGCGAGCCTGGTGCGGATCTGCTCGAGCTGGCGGGCCCCGGTGGCCGAGCGCAGTGCCCGCCTCGACCCGGACAGGTCGTCGAGACCCACCCGGTCACCACCGGCGAGGTAGGACGCGGCCACGGCGGTGGCGGCGGCGCGTGCGTGGTGGAGCGACCCCGCCTCGGCCACCGGCCGGCCTGCGGCGAACCACTCCGCGGTCGACGCGGGGAGGTCGTGGCCCTCGTCGACGACCAGGAACACGGACGCCTCGGCGTCGGCGAACGTACCCCGCACCATCAGGCGGTCCTGGTCCGCGGAGCGGCGGGCCGTGGCGCGCCAGTCGATCCGCCGCAACCGGTCGCCGGGCCTGAGCGGCGCGATCGTCCGCAGCTCCCCGCCGTCCCCCGGGCGCCGCGAGACGCGGCTGCCGGCAAGCCCACGGAGCCGGGAGGACGGCGGCCCGGCGAGGTCCGGACCCATCGGTGGCAGGATACTGATCCGGACCGGTGGCGCAGGCACGAAGGACGACGTACCGGCGGAATCCGGGCGGAAGGCTGCGGATCCGTAGGTGAGCACGTCGAGTTCACCGGACATCGGAGCGTCCACGAGCACCGGACACTCCTCGTCGTCCCGCAGCACCAGCGCCTTCGCCGGGTGGCTCGGCCCGGCCAGGACGGTGCCGACGAGCAGGGGGGATCCTTCCTCGGAGGCTCCGGAAGGCCTCACGAGCAGCCGCACGCGGGAGCCCGCCGGCGAGCGACGCTCGTCGGGCATGATGTGCATCCGTGGTGCGGGAGGAATGCCGGTTCCTGCGCGGGCCGTGCCCCGCCCGGCCACGGCCAGGAAGGCGAAGGGTGCGGCGAGCGCCGCTGTCTCCGGGCGGCCGGAGAGCAGACCGGCCACCACGCACACCACGGCCAGGATGGCGGCCAGCGCCTCCGCCGCGGAGCGATCGGCGGTGCGCTGCTCAGCCACGGGGAACCGTGGGCGGCGTGGGGATCTCGGCCAGGACGTCGCGTACCACCGTCTCCGTGAGCAGTCCCTGCGCCCAGGACGACGGCGTGAGCGTGAGCCGGTGCGCGAGGACCGCGACCGCGCCGCTCTTCAGGTCCTCCGGCAGCACGAAGGTGCGGCCGTCCAGGACGGCGAGGGCACGTCCCAGCAGCACGAGGGCCTGGGAACCGCGCGGCGAGGCGCCCACCTCGACGGCCGGATGGCTGCGGGTGGCTCGCGTGAGCCGCACCGCGTAGTCGATGACGTCCTCATCCACCTGGACGGTCTCCACGGCGGACTGCAGATCGAGCAGTTCCGCAGCGGTGATCACGCTGTCCACCCGCGTGCCGTCCTGCCGGCGGGCGATCCGCCGGGCGATGATGTCCTGTTCGCCCTGCGCCGGCGGATAGCCGAAGCGCAGGCGCACGAGGAACCGGTCCAGCTGCGCCTCGGGCAGGGGGTAGGTCCCCTCGAACTCGATGGGGTTGGAGGTCGCGAAGACGTGGAACGGTCGGGGGAGCGCCAGGGTGGTGCCCTCCGCCGAGACCTGGGACTCCGCCATCGCCTCCAGGAGGGCGGACTGCGTCTTGGGGGAGGTCCGATTGATCTCGTCCGCCAGGAACAGGCCCGTGAAGATCGGCCCCGCCTTGAACTCGAACTCGCGCGTGGCCGGATTGAAGATGGAGGAGCCGGTGACGTCCGTGGGCAGCAGGTCGGGGGTGAACTGCAACCGCCGGAAGTCGAGCCCGAGTGCCTGCGCGAGGGTCTTCGCCGCCAGCGTCTTGCCGAGTCCGGGGAGGTCCTCGAACAGGACGTGGCCGCCCGCCAGGACGGCGCCGAGGGCCAGGCGCAACGGCTCGGTGGCACCCACCACCACGCTCCCGGTCCGCTCCAGTATCCTCCGGCCGGTGTCCGCGACGTCGGTCACGTCGCGGTTCCGGCTGCCCGTCACGGGTGGGACGCCGACGGCGATGGTCGGTTCGGGGGAAGTCATGCGGGCTCCTGATCGGTGGAGTGGGTGTGCTGGTCCCTCCGGTGCACCTCGGTGTCCCGAGGGGAAGCAGCGGGGTGCGGAAGCAGGCCGGGGTACAGCGCCAGCCGGTCCAGCTCGTCCAGGAAGGCAGTGATCTCGCGATGGGAGAGGGCGGTGGGCGCGCGTTGCGCGAGGAAGGCGTCGAGTGCCGGGCTCCTGGGCGCCCCCGGCCTACTGCGTGCCAGCGCGGTGCCCACGAGATGCACCTCGAGGACCACCCGGCTACCCGGCTCGGCGGACGACAGCGAGAACTCGAGCGACTGGGGATGGGTCAGACCGCGGGCGGGCTCCGGTGATGCGGGGAGAACCGCGCGGGGAAGGTGTACGGCTTCCAGCAGCCCATTGGCCACACCGCCGGCGAGGGCCGCCCCCACGAGGATCACGGCGTGCCGTTCATCGAGCCCGAAGAACCAGGCAGCGACCACCGCGAGTACCACCAGGACACCCGTGATCGTCCAGGCCGAGGCCTTCACCGCCGCCTGCCGTCCGCTTCATCGAGCGGGGTGCGGGAGGAGAGCGCGTCCGCGAGTTCCTCGATGCTCGCCACCGCGAGGTCCCGGTCCGCCGTCGTCAGCGGTGCCCCCGAGGACCCGGCGAACCTCGTCCGCTGGTACAGGCGGTTCAATGCGGCGAGTGGTCGCGGCGGCAGGCCGAGCGAGGACGAGGCCGCTGCCGCGAAGTCCGACGTCGTCTCGGTGGGCCGCCGTCCCGCGCCGGCCTCCGCGCACCGGGCTTCGAAATCGAGCCAACATCGGATCACGATGTCCGAGGTCTCCTGCGGGGTGTGGAGTGCAGTTCGGCTCTCCTCGGTCCAGGTGCGTAGCCGGTCGACGTCGTGCTGGACCGTGCCTGCTCCCTGACTGCCTGCGGCATCAGCGCCCGCGTGCTGGAAGGGGAGGCCACGCCGGATCCGGAGGAGATACCGCACCAGGAGAGCGAGGGCACCCGCGAGCAGGACCACCAACACGGCGGCGAGCAGATCAGCGGGCCTCTCCGACGGCTCGTCGTCGTCCGCAGTCAGCTCCGTCCCCGTGGCCGAGGGGACGGGCGCGGGCTGCGCATCGGTCTGCACCGGTGGGTCGAGCACGGGGTCTGCCGTGAACTCACCGGTCGAACCGGCGGCGAGGATCACGAGAAGGAGTACGAGTGTGAGCAGGGCCGGGACGGCGCGGGCCCGATTCCGGTGGTGCCGCGTACGATCCGTCGCCACGATTCCCCCGTCGGTAGCTGCCGGCGGACCCCTCGCGGGGCCGCGTCCTGTGGAGCCTACCAAAAGCAGAACCGCCGCCGGCCTGATGGCCGACGGCGGTGGACTCTGCGCGAGTCAGGGTGCCCTCGATAGGATTCGAACCTACGACCTTCTGCTCCGGAGGCAGACGCTCTATCCCCTGAGCTACGAAGGCGGAACACGGGATATCCCGTACCCGAATGGGACCTCTGAAGCTTAGCAGGTGGCGGATGGGTCGGGAAAACGGTCAGGGCCGAACCGGCCGTCCGGCGGAGGGACGATCAGTAACCGATGAACGCGTCGGTACGCACCCGGGCGCCACCGGCTGCGCGGATCTCGGCGCGGATCCGGCCGATGAACGACGGCGACCCGGAGACCAGGACACGCCGCGCGGGGAGGTCCGGGACGGTCTCCAGGAACCGGGCTGCCGTCGGCTCCGTACCGCCAGGAACCCAGCGTGCGGGAAGCGCGGGTGGTTCGCCCCCCGCCGTCAGGAACAGCACCACACGGACACCGAGCTGCTCGAGCTCGTCGCGGTACGCGATGTCCTGCTCGTCGCGGACCACGTAGACCAGGACGACGTCGCGCTCCTCGCCCCGGGCCGCCAGGTCCCGGAGCTGACTGATGAACGGCGTCACGCCGATCCCGCCGGCGGCCAGGAGCAGGGGGACGGACGGATTCCGGGGCAGGGTGAAGTCCCCGCCCACCACGGTCCCGGTGATCCGCGCGTCCCGGGGCAGGCCGAGGAGCGTGCGCTTGAACGAACTGCCGGACTCCGCCGTGCGGAGCCCGAAGCAGAGGATGCCGGCATCCTGTGGAGCGGACGTGATGCTGAACACCCTGCGGCTGCCGCGGCCGTCCGCCTCCGCATGCGGCATGCTCAGTTCCATGTACTGGCCCGCCCGGAACCGCACGGGATGATCCGGCTCGAAGACCAGCTCCGTGCTGGTGGGCGTCAGGGGCCGGGAGCCGGCGAAGGACAACCGCACCCCGCGCCGCTGGCCGAGGAGGAAGGCGGCGAGGTTGCCGATCACCAGGGCGAACTCCGGCCCCAGGAACACGGGCCCCACGCTCAGCTGCAGTGCCAGCACGGTGGCCACGATCGCAGCCACCAGCCACTGCTGCCGGCGCAGGGGAGGCAGGGTGAGCGGCTCGGTCAGCATGAAGCCGAGCAGGAACAGGACGGGGTAGGACGTCAGGATCAGTCGGAGACCGTCCCCCACCTGCATGCCGTTCTGTACGAGGCCGTAGAGCAGGATGCCGATGCTCACCGCGAGGAACACCGCCGCCATGGAGAACTTCCGTGTGCGGTGGAGGATCAGGGCCGTACCGATCAGGACCACCGGCAGCAGATAGGCGTTGGCCACCCACCAGCCCGCCACGCCCACTCCCAGCAGGGTCGCCACCACGGCACCAGCCGCGGCCGGGTTGACCATGTGCCGCCCGCGGACGGCGAGGAGGAACTTGGAGGCACCGGCCGCGAGGCCTGCCACGAGGATGCCGCCGAGCCCTTCCGGGGTGTCCGACGGGAACATGATGAGGAACACGATCAGGCCCGTGATGAGCGATGAATCGGCGTGCGGACGCAGCCGCAGGATCAGCGCCATGAGGCGGGTGCCGATGAACGTGCCGCCCACCGCCGCCGCCAGGGTCCCCGCGATCTCGCCGGGGGTGAAGGCGAGCAGGCCCGCCAGGGAGAGGACGAGGGCCTCGACCGTCAGGACCAGGAGGAGGCCGAGCGTCAGCCGGTACATGGTGATCCTGCCCAGCAGGCGGTCGAGTGCGGCGGTCATGTGAAGAGGGCTCCTGCGAGTGGGGTGGAGTACCGGGCGCGCCCGTCCGAGTGGACGATGACGTAGTCGAAGGCGAAGTCCGCGGCGAGGGTTGCGGGATCGGTGAGGAAGAGCGCGGTGCAGAGCCCGTCCGCGGTCATCGCGTCCGCGGCGAGCACCCACGTGGCCACCACGGTGTCCACCGTACGGCCCGTCCGGGCATCAAGCACATGGTGGAGGCCATCGCCCCACACCCGCCGGTTGGCGGCAGAGGCACAGAGGGCGCCGGAGCCGAGCTGCACCGTGCCCACGGCCGAGGTGGGATCGTACGGGTGCTCGAGCGCGACCGTGATGCTGCCGGTTCCAGCCCGACGCATGTCGCCTCCCGCGTCCACCAGGACGTTCCCGTGCCCTGCGGCCAGCAGGCTCTCCAGCACGAGGTCCACGAGCTGACCCTTGCCCGCAGCCCCGACGTCGAGGATCGCGGGTTGCTCCAGCCGTATGCCGTCGTCGTCCCAGCTGAGCCGAGGATCCCAGGGGAGCGCGGGCGAGGGCGGTGCACTGGGGACCAGGGAGTAGTCGGCGTCGTACCCCTGCTCCGCGAGACGGTCGCCCACCAGGGGGGAGACGCCGCCGTCCGTCCGTTCGTACAGGATGCGCAGGAGGCGGCCCAGTTCTCCGCCGTGGGGTGGCAGGGGGAGGAAACCGCCGTCGGTCGCCAGGCGGGTCACCCCGGAATCCCGCCGGAAACGGGAGTAGAGGGTGTCGTACTCCTCGACGAGGCGGAGCATCCCGGCACGCAGGGCAGGCGTCAGCGGCGCGTCGCTGTCCACGCGCCACCCCGTTCCGATCGCCTCGAAGCTGAAGGAGTCCACCTGGAGGCTACAGCTGGGCTTCGCTCTTGATCTTGCCCACGGCCTCGTTGAAACCGCCGCTGGTCAGTGACGAGCCGGCCACCTTGTCGACGGAGAGGTCATCGAGTTTCTTCCCGACGATGGCCTCCGAGATGCCGCCGGCGAAACGCCCCTGGTACTCGGTGGTGGTCGGGTTGTCGGGCATCGGCTCCACCTCGACGCCGGAGACGGCATCGGACTCCAGCGTGATGGTCACCCCGACGTCCTCGGGCCCGGCAGGGGACTGGTAGGTGCCCGTCTGCGTGTAGGTGCCGTCCCGGTAGGCCTGGCCCGCGGGTGCTGCATCCCCACCGGCCTCGGGCGCCGGCGTGTCCGGCGAGGTGGTCCCGGGTGCCGCCCCTTGCGTGGTCTGCGCATCGGGTGCCTCGGCGTCGGCTCCTGCGCACCCCGCGGTGCCGAGGATCGACACCACGGCCAGGGCAGTGAGGGCCGGTGCTGCGAAGGGGAAGCGCCTCGGCGCGGAGGAGGATGCCCGGAGCGGGCCTGAGGTGGTCACGGGGAACTCCTGATGGTTGCCGGAAGGCCCGGCCGGAGGGCTCCGGGCCGAGGAAGGGTTGTAGCTGCCACTGACGTGTCACTGTTTCAACGCTCCGTACCATTATTCGTTTCCCCCTGCGCCGCGGACTGCTGCTCGAGGATTCGGCGCGTGTCCGGACACCGGAGGTCTCCGGTGCGTCGTGGACGGAAGGGGCCGAGGGTAGCGCCGCTATGCTTGACGGGTGACTCCCGAAGAACTCTCTGCCGCCATCTCCGCATGCCTGGAAGCCGCCGTCGAGGCCGGCGACTTCTCCATCGAGCTCCCCGCGGAGGTGCGCGTGGAGCGACCGAAGAACCGGGAGCACGGGGACTGGGCCACGAACATCGCCCTGCAGCTCGGTAAGAAGGCAGGGATGAACCCGCGCGAGTTCGCGCAGCGGCTCAGCGAGCGCCTCGCCGGGATCAAGGGCGTCAAGAGCGTGGACATCGCCGGGCCCGGCTTCCTGAACGTCACGCTCGACGCAGGGGCCGCCGGAGAACTGGCGCGTACCATCGTGGAGGCCGGTCCCGCCTACGGCACCAACGATGCGCTCGCCGGGTCCAGCATCAACATGGAGTTCGTCTCGGCGAACCCCACGGGTCCGCTGCACCTGGCGCACACGCGCTGGGCGGCCCTCGGGGATTCCATCGCCCGCGTCCTGCGGGCCAGCGGGGCCGAGGTCACCGCCGAGTACTACATCAACGACGCCGGTACGCAGATGAACAACTTCGCCGCCTCGGTACTCGCGGCCATCAAGGGACGCCCCACCCCTGAGGGCGGTTACCCCGGCGAGTACATCGCGGACCTCGGACACGCCGTCGTCGCCGCCCGGCCGGAGGTCGTCGACCTCCCGGACGAGGACGCGTTGCCCGTGGTGCGGGAGCTCGCCTACGAGGCGCAGATGGCCGATATCAAGGAGACGCTGACCGACTTCGGTGTGCACTTCGACGTCTTCTTCTCGGAGTCCGCGCTCCACAGCGGTGGCGCCGTGGAGCAGGCCGTGGAGCGGCTGCGCGCGCAGGGTCATGTGTTCGACGAGGACGGCGCGGTGTGGCTGCGGACCACGGACTTCGGGGACGACAAGGACCGCGTGCTCATCCGCAGCAACGGGGAGCCCACCTACTTCGCCTCGGACGCTGCGTACTACCTGTCCAAGAAGGATCGCGGCTTCCCCGAGAAGATCTACCTCCTCGGCGCCGACCACCACGGCTACATCGGGCGTCTCCGTGCCATCGCCGCCTGCGCGGGGGACGACATGGACGAGAACATCCAGGTGCTCATCGGACAGATGGTGTCCGTGAACGGCGCGCGGCTCTCCAAGCGCGCGGGCAACATCATCGAGCTGCGTGACCTGCTGGACTGGCTCGGGAAGGACGCGCTGCGGTACTCGCTGGGACGCTCCCCGGCGGACTCCGCCATGGCGATCGACCCGGAACTCCTGAAGAAGAACACGAACGAGAACCCCGTGTTCTACGTGCAGTACGCACACGCCCGTACCCACGCCGTCGCCCGCAATGCCGTCTCCGCCGGCGTGGACACGTCCGGCTTCGATGCCGCATCGCTCGATCACCCCACGGAGGGCGAGCTGCTGGCCGCCCTCGGGCAGTTCCCGGGAGTGGTGGCGCAGTCCGCCACCTTCCGCGAACCGCACCGCGTGGCCCGCCACCTCGAGGTCATCGCCGGTACCTACCACCGCTGGTACGACGCCTGCCGGGTGGCGCCCCTCGGGGAGACCCCTGTGGAGGATGTGCACCGGTCCCGGCTCTGGCTCAACAACGCCACGCAGCAGGTCCTGGCCAACGGCCTCGACCTCCTCGGCGTCTCCGCTCCCGAAAGGATGTAGTCATGACGGTCGAAGCCTCCCCGCTGGCCCCGAGCTGGCTGTCCGTCCCCTCGGACCAGGCGCAGCTGGACGCGAAGCTGTGGGCCGAGGACGTGGGCCGCGGGCCCGACGGCGTCCTGCAGGTCGACGGCGTCTCCGTGAAGGAACTGGCGGAGCAGTACGGCACTCCGCTGTTCGTGATGTCCGAGCGCGATTTCCGCGCACGTGCGGCCATGTTCCGTGATGCCTTCAACGAGGCGTTCTCCGATCTCTGCGGGGGAGTGGACGTGTTCTACGCGGGCAAGTCCTTCCTCTGCACCGAGGTCGCTCACTGGGTGCGGGAGGAGGGTCTCGGCCTGGACACCTGCTCCGGTGGGGAGCTCGCGGTCGCGCTGCGCGCCGGGCTGCCCGGATCCCGGATCGGACTCCACGGCAACAACAAGTCGGCCGCCGAGATCACGCGCGCCATCGACGCCGATCTGGGCAGGATCGTGGTGGACAGCCTGCAGGAGGTGGCACTCGTCGGGGATCTCGCCGTGGAACGCGGCCGCCGAGCCAATGTGATGCTGCGGCTCACCCCTGGTGTGCACGCGCACACGCACGAGTTCATCGCCACGGCCCACGAGGACCAGAAATTCGGACTGTCGCTGACCACGGAGCAGGGGCCGGGCCAGCGCGCGGACACCGACGGTGATACCGCGGACGACGACGTCTCCTCGCCGGCGGCGCGCGCGGTGGCCGACGCCCTGGCCCACCCTGGGATCAACCTCCTCGGCGTGCACTGCCACATCGGGTCGCAGATCTTCGAGCCCGAGGGCTTCGAGCTCGCTGCCCGCCGGCTGCTCGGTTTCCTGGCCACGGTGCGCGACCGGCACGGCGTCGAACTGCCGGAACTCGATCTCGGCGGGGGCTACGGCATCGCCTACACCGAGGCGGACGAGCCCCGCCCGGCCGCGGAGATCGCCCGCGCCATGGCCGGCGTCGTCGGCTCCACCTGCCGGGAGCTGGGACTGCAGGTTCCCCGCATCTCGATCGAGCCGGGACGGGCGATCGCCGGTCCCACCACGTTCACGCTCTACACCGCCGGCACCACGAAGACCGTCCGGGTCGACGCGGCTGCCAACGGCTCCGAGGTGGTGCAGGACACCTCCGTTACGCATCCGCGACGCTATGTGTCGGTCGACGGTGGGATGAGCGACAACGCCCGCCCGGTGCTCTACGGCGCGGATTACTCCGCCGTCCTGGCCTCCCGGGCACCCGCGGCGGACCCGCTGCTCTCCCGTGTGGTTGGAAAACACTGCGAGAGCGGTGACATTGTTGTGCGGGACGTCTACCTCCCCGAGGACACCGGAGCCGGTGACCTCCTCGCTGTTCCGGGCACCGGCGCCTACTGCTGGGTGCTCGCGAGCAACTACAACTACCTGACGCGCCCGCCCGTCGTGGCGGTGGCCGACGGCGTCGCTCGGTTGATCGTGCGCGGCGAGACCGAGGAGGACCTGTTCCGCAGGGACGTCCAGCGAGCACCCGCAGCACCCGCCACGGATACAGGAGCCCCCCGGACAGCATGAACTCACCAGCAGCGCCACCCGTCACCCCCCTGCGCGTAGCCCTCCTCGGCTGCGGCAACGTCGGCTCCCAGGTAGCCCGCATCCTCCTCGAGGACGCCGAGAACCTCGGCCGTCGCGCCGGTGCACCCCTCGAACTCACTGGGGTGGCGGTCCGCACCCTGGACGCCGAGCGCGACGTCGATCTTCCCGCCGGCCTCCTCACCCTGGACGCCGGGAAGCTGGTGGAGGACGCTGACATCGTCATCGAGCTCATGGGCGGGATAGAGCCCGCCAAGTCGCTGATCCTCCGCGCCATCGGGCACGGTGCAACGGTGGTGAGCGGGAACAAGGCGCTCCTCGCGCTGGACGGCCCCGAACTCTACGAGCGGGCCGACGCCGCGGGTGTGCAGCTCTCCTACGAGGCCGCGGTGGCCGGAGCCATCCCGATCCTGCGGCCCATCCGGGACAGTCTCTCCGGCGACCGCATCACGCGGGTGCTGGGGATCGTCAACGGCACCACCAACTACATCCTCGACCAGATGGACTCCACGGGTGCTTCCTTCGCGGACGCGCTCAAGGCCGCGCAGGATCTCGGGTACGCCGAGGCCGACCCGACGGCCGACATCGAGGGGCACGACGCCGCGGCGAAGGCCGCGATCCTCGCCTCGCTCTCCTTCCACACGCGCTTCGCCCTCGAGAACGTCCACTGCGATGGCATCACGGGTGTCACCGCGGACGACATCGCGGCCGCGACGGAGGACGGCTACGTGATCAAGCTCCTCGCGATCGCGGAGATGCTCACCGACGACGCCGGGGAGGCGGGCGTGGGCGTGCGCGTGCACCCCACCCTCCTGCCGCGCTCGCACCCGCTCGCAGCCGTGCGTGGCGCGTTCAACGCCGTGTTCATCGAGGCCGAGAACGCGGGCGAACTGATGTTCTACGGCCAGGGTGCCGGTGGTACCCCCACGGCGTCGGCGGTGCTCGGGGACGTGATCAGCGCGGCACGCCGTATGGTTCTCGGTGGTCCGGGCCGGACGGAGACCACCACTGGCCATGTCCCGCCGCTGAGCATCGACACCGTCCGGACCAGTTACTGCATCGCCCTGCAGGTGGCGGACCAGCCCGGTGTGCTGGCACGGATAGCGCAGATCTTCGCCGAGAACGGTGTGTCTATCGAGACCATGCGGCAGCGGATCCACCAGCGCGGGACCGACGGCGGCACCACGGCCGAGCTGCGCATCGTCACGCACCGCGCACCGGAGGCATCCCTCGCAGCGACCGTCGAGCAGGTCGCTGCACTCGATGTCATCACCGCCGTCTCATCCGTTCTCCGAGTAGAGGGAATCTAAGTGGCCCACCAGTGGCGCGGAGTGATCCGCGAATACGCCGAACGCCTGCCAGTGACCGAGGACACCGAGGTGGTCACACTCGGTGAGGGAGGCACCCCCCTGGTCCATGCGCGCCACCTGTCCGAGCTGACCGGGAGCACGGTCTACCTCAAGGTCGAGGGCATGAACCCCACCGGCTCGTTCAAGGATCGCGGCATGACCATGGCCATGACGGCTGCCGTCGCCGCAGGGGCGAAGGCCGTGGTCTGCGCGTCCACGGGCAACACCTCGGCCTCCGCGGCAGCCTACGCGACGCAGGCGGGCATCACCTGCGCCGTGCTCGTGCCGGACGGCAAGATCTCCATGGGCAAGCTCAGCCAGGCGATCGCCCACGGCGCGCAGCTCCTGCAGGTGGACGGCAACTTCGACAACTGCCTCGACGTGGCACGCAAGCTC
>JASLBS010000127.1 GCA_030146405.1 Arthrobacter sp. | reverse complement strand
CCGGGCAGCGATGCCGCCTGGACGGAGTCACGCCACAGGCCGATGCTCGTGATCCCGGCGTCGGCGGTCACCTGCAGGGCGTCGGCGAGCGGCGCGTACTTGATGGTGGCCTGGTTGATGGAGAGGCGCGCGTCCGGCGTCGTCATGCCGGAACACCGCCGGTTCGCAGCAGACCGTGCCAGCGCTCGCGGGCGAGCTCGGGGTGTTCGAGTGCCCCGCACTCGTTGGCGAGGCGGACGATCTCCGAGAGGTGCGGCAGGCTCCGTGCCGCGTGCAGGCCACCGACCATCCCGAAGCCGGGCTGGTGCCCGTTGAGCCAGCTGAGGAAAGCCACCCCGGTCTTGTAGTAGAACGTGGGCGCCGCGAAGATCTGGCGGGACAGGGCCTCGGTGGGGCCGAGGATGCGGGAGTAGGCCTCGGGGTCCTCGGCGTCGAGGGCCTGGACCGCCGCGGAGGCGTGGGGGCCGAGCGCCGCGAAGGCGCCGAGCAGGGCGTCCGAGTACCCCGAGTCGTCCCCGCCGATGAGTGAGACGTAGTTGAAGTCGTCCCCCGTGAACATCCGGACGGGTGCCTCGAGCCTGGCACGGACGGACCGCTCCGACTCCGCGTTCAGCAGGCTCATCTTGACGCCGGCAACGCGGTCCGGGGCCTGGGCGATGATCCGCAGGAGGGTGGACGACGCCGCGGAGGTGTCCTCGGAGCCGAAGTACGTACCGAGCTCGGGATCGAAGGCACTGCCCAGCCAGTGGAGGATGACGGGCGCTCCTGCGGCGGCCAGCACCTCGGCGTACACGCGCTCGTAGTCCCCGGCGGTGGTGGCCGCGCGGGCGAGGTGCCGGCTGGCCATCAGGACCACGGAGGCCCCGGCGTCCTCGGTGAGGTGCAGCTGCTCCTTGTAGGCGTCGATCACCGCATCGAGGGAGATCACGGGGTCCTCGACATGATCCGTGTTCACTCCCACCACCAGCCCGCCACCCACGGAGCGGGCCTCGGCGGCACTGCGGGTGATGAGTTCGCGGGTGGCCGCGGCATCGAGCCCCATGTTCCGCTGCGCCGTGTCCATGGCGTCCGCCACCCCGAGCCCCCACGACCACAGGTGGTGGCGGAAGGCGAGCGTCGCGTCCCAGTCGAGGTCCGCGGGGGAGCCGGGTACGTTCTCGGCAGTGGTCCGGGGGACCACGTGCGCCGCGGCGTACACCGTGCGGCTCGTCAGGGGTGAGCCGGGCTTCGAGAACGACGGCGCACTGTTCAGTTCGACGGTGGATACCGTGCCCGTCGCGTCAACGAGCGTGATCATGCCGGTGTGGCCGCTTCCTCGAGGGAGGTCGATGCGGTGCGCACGTCCGTCAGGTCGAGGCGGCGCCCCGAGCGGGAGCTCTCGAGACCCTGCTCCGCGAGGTACATGCCGCGAGCACCCGCCAGGAAGTCGTAGGGGTGCGGGCCGTCCTCGAGCACGTGGCGGAGGAACTCCTCCCACTGGGTCTTGAACCCGTTCTCGAACACCTCGTTGGTGGGGACGTCCATCCAGTCGGCGTCGTAGTCGTGGGAGTCCTCGAGGTCCGGGTTCCACACGGGCTTCGGGGTGGCGTTGCGGGGCTGGATCTTGCAGCCGAACAGTCCTACGACGGCGGAGCCGTGCGTGCCGTCCACCTGGAACTGCACCAGTTCGTCACGGTTCACGCGCACGGTCCAGCTCGAGTTCAGCTGCGCGATGATGCCGCCCTCCAGTTCGAAGACGGCGTAGGCGGCGTCGTCGGCGGTGCCCCGGTAGGTGTTGCCCTGCTCGTCCACGCGCTCGTCGATGTGGGTGACGGCACGGGCGTAGACCGACTCGACCTTCCCGAAGAGGTTCTCCAGGACGTAGCTCCAGTGCGGGAACATGTCGACGACGATTCCGCCGCCGTCCTCGGCGCGGTAGTTCCAGCTGGGGCGCTGTGCCACCTGCCAGTCACCCTCGAAGACCCAGTAGCCGAACTCACCGCGGACCGAGAGGATCTTGCCGAAGAAACCCGAGTCCACGAGGCGCTTGAGCTTCTGCATGCCGGGCAGGTACAGCTTGTCGTGGACCACGCCGTTCTTGATGCCCGCATCTTCGGCGAGCTGGGCCAGTTCCAGGGCGTCGGCGGCGGTCTCCGCCGTCGGCTTCTCGGTGTAGATGGCCTTGCCCGCTGCGATCGCCTTGCGGATCGCGGCTGCTCGTGCCTTGGTCACCAGGAAGTCCGCGTAGATCTCCCAGGTGGGATCGGCGAGAACGCTGTCCAGATCCGTGGAGTAGTGCTCGATGCCGTGCTTCTCGGCGAGTTCGGCCAGCTTGGCCTCGTTGCGGCCCACGAGGATCGGCTCCACCTGGACGCGGGTGCCGTCGGAGAGGAGTACCCCTCCCTGGTCCCGGATCGCAAGGATGGAGCGGACCAGGTGCTGCCGGTAGCCCATGCGTCCTGAGACGCCGTTCATGATGATGCCGATTGTCCTCGTTGACATTGGTACTCCTCGTTCCAGCGGTACGCCGATGTATTGGAAAGCGCTTACCGAGAGTGTAGGGGAAGAATCGGGGAAGGGCAATGAGGGCCCCAGCGCCTACTCGCCGGGCGCGGACCGGCCGGGAAGGGTGCGCCGGGTGCACTGCTCGGGGCGGACCCACGCCTCACGGGCCATCGAGAACTCGATCCACTGTGCCAGCACGGCCGACCTGGTCCAGGCCATGGCGAAACCCCGAACGGTCTGCCGTGACCCGTCGGCATAGTCGAGGACCACCCAGAGGGCTGGTGCAGGGGAGACCGATTCGGTGATACCCGTGACCGGCGGGTCCAGCTGGAGGGGCGGCACGAACCGGCGGCCCGCAGGTGGGGGGCCGTGCCAGCCGACACTAGGCACGGGCGTTCACCTGCCCGTGGACCGTCGGCTTCTCCATGCGTTCACTCTACGAGAACCGCCCCGGTCCGCCGGCCGGGAGGGATCAGGCGGTCCGGGGGGCCGCCGTCCGAAGGTCCCGGCGCCGGCAGTGCGTCGCCTCGACCCATGCCTCACGCGCCCTCGAGTACTCGATCCACTGGGCGAGGACCAGGGTCTCGGTCCAGGCCATGGCGAATCCCCTCCTCGTGGAGGTGGAGCCGTCCGGGTAGTCGAGGTCCACCCAGAGTGCGGGCGACCTCGGGGGCTCGGTGATACCACTGCTGGGGGCCCCGCACTGCAGGGGTGGGATGAATCGGTCGGCGCTCGGCGGGATGCCGTGCCACCCTGGTCTTTGTGCCATCCCACGAGGGTAGGGGCCGGCTCCGACAACCGACGGTTCCCAGGGGCGCGGGAGTCTCAGGGGCGCGGAAGATTCTCCTCGGAGGAGTGCGAGCGGGCGAGGTCGTCGATGAAGGGCGCACGTCGTCTCGGCGTACGGCGAGCCGGTCACGAGGCTCCTGTCCTCCCCGGCATCCCCTGTCCGTTCACGATGTCGGTGGTGAGCTGTCGGAACGAGACCCCGGTGCTGCGGGCCCTGGCGGTCAGTGCTGCGAGGGCTTCTGCCTCGGTCAGCCCGTCGCGCTGCATGAGGATGCCCTTGGCGATCCCCACGAGGTCCCGTGACCGGAGTGATTCGCGGAGTTCGCTGCTGATCCTGGTCACAGACTCCGACGTCTGCACATGACCGAGCAGTGCCGAGGCAGCAACGGAAAGGCTGGTCAGCCGCGTCCGGTCCACGTCGTCGAACGCCCCGGGCTCCGTCGAGTACACCTTCATCGCTCCGAGCGAACCGCTGCCGTGCAGGAGCGGGACGCTCAGGCATGATCGGACCCCGGCCTCGACAGCCGCCCGGTTCCAGCGCGGGAACCGCTCGTCGGCCGAGGTGTCCTGGATCAGCACCGGCCGGCTGGTGGACCATGCCGAAAGGCACGGACCCTCACCCAGCGAGTACTGGAGGTCATCGGCCGTCCGTACCAGGAGGTCGGTGGCGCCGACGCTGATGCGCTGCGACTGCTGGATCAGTGAGACACCCGCGCCGAAGGCCTGCGGGGTGGTTTCGCGGGCTACCGCGGCCAGCAGGTCCACGGCGTGCTGTGCCGTCTCCTGGGTCAGCACGAGCCCACGGATACGTCCGAGAGTCGCTCCCAACTCAGTGGAAGGAGGAAAAGGGTCCATCGAAAGCCCCGAACTTCGAGCCAGGCTCGATCCTGGCGCCACGGGCCTCCTGCTAGACCACGATCAGGCGTTCCCGCCGATCCGCATACCTCATCCTATCCGTGACGGAGGCGCACAGGGGGTGCGGGGGAACGGGTTGTCACGGCGGAGGGGATGAGGGGGACAGTCCTTCCGTCCCGGGAAGTCGACGGTGCATCGACCCGCTTCCGGCCAGGACCGGGCAGGATCCGGACGAGGAGGACGGGCGGCTGGTTAGGATTGGATCGACGATGTCACCATCGCCTCCGCAGCGCCCTCCCGGGCTCGCAGACGCAGCGTGCCGACGTCCTACCGATGAGCCACGACGTATGAGGTGACCGAGCGCCATGACCAATGACGATTTGCAGAAGATCCGCGTAGCCGCGGCGGACAAGGAGAACGTGGAGTTCGAGTTGGATCGGGCCGAACTGGTGCTGCAGGAAGCGGTGGTGGAGGCACTCCACCACGGTGAGGACCTGTCGGTGATCGCGGAGGTGTCCGAACTGCCGCTCGACGACGTCGTGAAGCTCGCGGCGAAGGAGACGGGCGCGGACCCGGTGCTCCCCTTCTGATCTCCTGCGGCGGAACCGAGGGTTCAGGCCCGGCCCGGGGTGCTGTCGCGGAGGATGCTCTCGGTCCGCAGGGGTGGCAGCGACGCGCCGTCCGTGGCGCCGGTGGCCAGGTGCAGTGCGCGCCGGCCCACATCCTCGAGAGGGATGCGCACTGTCGTCAGCGCCGGGGTGATGTCACGCACGGTCGGGATGTCGTCGTACCCGGCGACACCGATGCCCGCCCCTGGGTCCAGCCCGGCGTCGCGCAGCGCGGAGACCACTCCCACCGCCATGACGTCGTTGACCGCGAACACCAGATCCACCGGTGAACCGGATTCGAGCAGTTCCTGCACCCCCCGGTAGCCGCCGTCGCGGGTGAAGTCCGAGTGGATGACGCGCTCCGCCGGGAGGTCGATGCCGTGCTCGGCAAGTCCTGACCTGAACCCGTCGAGCCGCTCCTGTGCCGTCCTGATGGGGCGGGGGCCGGCGATCACGGCGAAGTTCCGGTACCCGAGGCCCACCAGAGCCACCGCGAGATCGCGTGCGCCGGCCCGGTTGTCCAGCAGGACCGTCGCGAAAGGCGCGGCGTCCTGGCTGATGAACGCGACCTTGCCTCCCGTGGCTTCGAAGGAGGACAGCTCACCGCGCAACAGCTCCTCGTAGGGAGATCCCGTGGTCCTCGAACCCGCCAGGATGATGACGCGGGGCCGCTGGCCACGCAGGGCACGGACGGTGTCGAGTTCGCGCCGGACATCGCGGCCGGTCACCGCGATCGTGACCACCAGGCCCTCCTCGCTCGCCGCATCGATGACTCCGGCGGCGATGGTGGAGAAGTAGGGGTCCGCGATATCGGCCACCAGGAGCGCAACGGTGGTGGTGCTGCCCTTCGCCACTGCCTGCGCGAACAGGTTGGTGGTGTACCCGAGCCGTTCGGCCGCTTCGACGACGCGCAGCCGGTATGCCTCGTTGACCTTGCGCGCGCTGCCGTTCAAGGACCGGGACGCCGTCGCCAGCGATACCCCCGCCTCCCGGGCCACGTCATGCAGGGTGGCAGGACTCTTGCTGGCAGGTGCAGACATCGCGTGCACTCCTGACGAAGGGGGAACGGCCGCTGCGGCCGCACCCGGGGATGAGCGGAAAGGGCCATTGTCGCACGCGGTCACGGGCAGGAGCGGGTGCTGCGCCCGGAGGCGGTCACCGCTTTCTCCGGCCGGATGCCCGGGTACCTGGGACAGCCGGGAAGAGGTCCGGGGAATCTATGCTGGGCGCATGGCCCTGATCTACGAAGTCACCCTCCGCCCGTCGAAGCTCGAGCTGCTCGGTACATGGTTGCCGGGGCAGTCGTGGGCCGGCGGAGGAGAGCTACCCGAACGCGCGGGGTCCTTCCGCTTCGACGATCCTGCCGGCGAGGTGGGAGTGGAGACCCTGCTGGTCACGGTGGGGGACACCCTGCTGCAGGTGCCGCTGACCTACCGCGGAGCCCCCCTCGCGGGAGCCGAGGACCACCTGGTCGGAATGCTCGATCACCCGGTGCTCGGTGAGCGGTGGGTGTACGACGCCGTCGTGGATCCCGTGTACCTCACCGGGATCGCGGACGCCGTCCTGACCGGGACGCCGCAGGCCGCACAGGTGCGCGACGTGGCGGGGACCCTGGTGCCCGTCCCACCCACCCTGCACCTCGAGGCGCTCGACGCCGCCGGCCGCGCGGCACCCGGGCTGCCCGGTGCGGTGACCCTGCGAACCCCGCTGGGGCCGGTGGTCCTCTTCCGGCGGCCGGAGCGGACGACGGCGCCGTCCGGACGCCGCGCGCTCCTCGCCTCGGGTGCCGGCGTCAATGGAACGGTCCAGCTGGCCGCCGCCGCCGACTGACGGACACGGTCCCCCGTTCGGGGACGCCGCGCGCGCCCCGGCCCGTCGCGGGGACGGACCGGGGCAGCGGAGCGCGGGGATGCCAGGTCACAGACCGGGTGAGGTCAGAGACCGAGCGATTCGAGCACCGGGAGTTCCGCACGGGCCCGCGATCGCGCTTCCGACGCCGTGGGCGCCGTCACCGCGATCTCGGCGATCCGCTGAGCGTCGGCGAGCGTCACGGTCTTGAGGACCGCCGCAACGCCGGCGAGCGCACGAGGAGTCATCGAGAGCGTCGAGACACCGATGCCCACGAGAACGACGGCGAGCGCCGGATCGGCCGCGGCTTCACCGCAGACCCCCACGGACTTCGCGTGTCCTTCCGCCAGGGAACCCTCGACGGTCAGCCGGACCATGCGCAGGACCGCCGGCTGCCAGGAATTGTTGAGTGCGGCGAGCGGCCCGAGCTGGCGATCGGCCGCCATGGTGTACTGCGTCAGGTCATTGGTGCCGAGACTGGCGAAGGAGACCTCGTGGAGGATCTCCTCCGCCATCAGCGCAGCGGACGGTACCTCGACCATGACCCCGGGGGTACGGAGACCGGCGTTGGCGCACAGGGTGGCGAAGGCGGCGGCCTCCTCGGGTGTCGAGATCATCGGCGCCATGACCCAGACGTCCGAGGTGGCCTGGGCTGCTGCGTCCGCGATGGCCCGGAGCTGCCGCTCGAGGACGCCGGGGGACGTCAGGTCGGTCCGGTAGCCGCGGACGCCGAGTGCCGGGTTCGGCTCGGTGGCATCGGTGAGGAAGGGCAGGGGCTTGTCGGCTCCGGCGTCCAGGGTGCGCACCACCACCTTCTTGCCGGGGAAGGCGTCGAAGACGCCCTTGTACGCCTCGATCTGTTCCTCGGGGGTGGGCTCGGTGTCCCGCTCCAGGAAGCAGAACTCGGTGCGGAGGAGGCCTACGCCCTGGGCGTGGGCCTCGGCGGCCTTGACCGCGTCCTTCGCTCCGCCCACGTTCGCGAGCAGTGGCACCTCGTGGCCGTCGGAGGTCACGCCGGTGCCGTCGAAGACGGAGAGGACTGCCGCTGCGGCCCGGTAGGCCTCGGCGGCGGCCTCCTGTTCCTCACCCGGGTCCAGCGAGATGGTCCCGGCCGAGCCGTCCACGAAGACGGCGGCGCCGTCGCCGATGCTCTCCACACCGGTTGCCGCGACCACGGCGGGCAGGCCGAGGGACCTGGCGATGATGGCGGTGTGTGACTGGGGTCCACCGCCGGAGGTGACGAGGGCGAGGACCATGGCGGGGTCGAGCGTGGCGGTGTCGGCGGGTGCGAGATCCTCGGCGACGAGCACGAAGGGCGTCTCCGACGTCGGGATGCCCGGCGCGGGCATCCCGCGGAGTTCGGCGACGATCCGGGAGCGGACATCGAGGACGTCGGCCGTGCGCTCGGCCATGTAGCCGCCGAGGTTGTGCAGCATCTCCGCGACGGAGGCGCCGGCCTCCCAGACGGCCCGTGCGGGGGAAGTGCCCTTGGCGATGAGCTTCGTGGCGGATTTCAGCAGCATCGGGTCCGCCGCCATGAGGGAGGTGGCCTGGAGGACGGCTTTCGCGTCGCCCTGCGTGATCGAGGCCCTGCGCTTGAGTTCCTCCTGCACCGCCTTGGCCGCCGTCTTCACCTCGGCCACCGCCTGGTCCACGCCCTCGGGGTCCTCAAGACGTTCCCCGGCCGGAGGTTCACCGACGGATTTCGGCATGTGGCGGACCGGTCCGATGACGCGGCCCGCGCTGACGCCGACCCCTGCGAAACTCTCCATTGAATGTCCTCTGTTCCTTGCCGTGATGGTCTCGGTCAACACCATTGTGCCGCGCGGCCAGTCATGTGCTGCCGGGAGAAAAAATACCTGTGACCCAGTTCATATAACACCGCTATAGGTGCTACGGTAGCAGTCATGAAAAAAGTAGGCGAACCAGCGCCTAAGAACAGGCTCCTCAGGGCGGCTGCAGCATTGCTCGCGGAGTCCGGCGGGGAACCCGTCTCCACCCGGCAGATCACCGAAGCAGCCGGGGTCACCGCACCAACCCTGTACCACCACTTCGGCGACAAGGAGGGGCTGTTCGACGCCGTCGTCGCCGAGGGATTCTCCGAGTACCTCGACGCCGAGAGGGGCCTGCCGGCATCGGGTCAACCCATCGAGGACCTCAGGCTGCACTGGGACAACCACGTGCGGTTCGGCCTCGAGAATCCACACCTCTACCTGGTGATGTTCGGCAACATCCGGCCGGAGCGTGAGTCCACCATGGTGGCCAGCGCCGAGGCATTCCTCGAGGAGGTGCTGGCACGGGCCGCCGCGGCTGCCCGTCTCGTGGTGACACCCCGCGAAGCCGCGCGAAGCATGCTGGCCGCCAATATCGGTGTCACCCTCATGCTGATCGCGGAACCGGCGGACAAGCGGAACCTGGAACTGTCCGCGATGACCCGGGAAGCCGTGATCTCCGCGGTGGCCACGGACTCGGAGGCGGATCCGACCACCGACACGGAGGGCACGCCCTCGGTGGTGGTGGCGGCAATCGCGCTCAACGCCGCACTGCAGTCGTCCCACCCCGACCAACTCTCAAGTTCCGAGCTGAAGCTCTTCCTCGAATGGCTCCAGCGCATCTCCAGCAGGTCCGGAAGCTAGCGCTTCCTACACAACCCATCTCCCGCAGTGCTGCGGGTCAACGGTAAGGAAAGACAGTGGCAATACAAGCAGAAGCGAGATCCGGCACCAGTGCCCGGGTGCGCGTGCAGAAGTTCGGGACGTTCCTGTCCGGGATGATCATGCCGAATATCGGGGCCTTCATCGCGTGGGGACTCATCACGGCCCTGTTTATCGAGGACGGCTACATTCCCGTGGGCGTACTCGGCGGCTTCGGGGAAACCGACGGTGTCGCGAACACGGGCCTCGTGGGTCCCATGATCACCTTCCTGCTGCCCCTCCTGATCGCCTACACCGGCGGACGGATGATCTACGACGTCCGCGGCGGCGTCGTGGGTGCGGCGGCCACCATGGGTGTGATCGTGGGAACGGACATCCCCATGTTCATCGGCGCCATGATCATGGGCCCGCTCACCGCCTTCCTGATGAAGAAGCTCGACTCCCTGTGGGACGGCAAGATCCGCCCCGGGTTCGAGATGCTCGTCAACAACTTCTCCGCAGGCATCTTCGCGGCCATGATGGCCCTCTTCGGCCTCTTCGCCGTCGGCCCACTGGTCACGCTGTTCACCGATGCGGCCGGCAGAGGTGTGGACTTCCTCGTCAACACCGGCCTCCTGCCGCTCACCAGCATCCTGATCGAGCCCGCCAAGATCCTGTTCCTGAACAACGCCATCAACTACGGCGTCCTCACTCCGCTCGCCACCGAACAGTCCACCAGCACCGGTAAGTCGCTGCTGTACCTGCTCGAGGCGAACCCCGGCCCCGGCCTCGGACTCCTGCTGGCCTACGCGATCTTCGGTAGTGGCATGGCGAAGGCCTCGGCGCCCGGTGCCATCGTCGTCCAGTTCCTCGGTGGTATCCACGAGATCTACTTCCCGTACGTGCTCATGAAGCCCCTCATGATCCTCTCCGTGATCGGTGGCGGCATGGCCGGCATCCTCACGCTGGTCATCACCGGGGCCGGCCTGCGGTCGCCCGCGGCACCCGGCAGCATCATCGCCGTGTACGCGGCGACGGCCTCGGACAGCTTCGTCGGCGTCACCCTGTCGGTGCTGATGGCTGCCGCGGTGTCCTTCCTCATCGGTGCGGTCATCCTGAAGACCACGAAGTCCACCGAGGACGACATCGCCGGTGCGGCCGCGAAGATGGAGGGCCTGAAGGGCAAGAAGAGCTCGGTCGCGGGGAACTTCTCCTCCGCGACCCCCGCCACGGACGGCCCCATCCGCTCCATCGTGTTCGCCTGCGATGCCGGCATGGGCTCCTCCGCAATGGGTGCCTCGGTGCTCCGCAACAAGATCAAGGCCGCCGGGTTCCCCGACGTCAAGGTCACCAACTCGGCCATCGCCAACCTGAAGGACGAGTTCGACGTCGTCGTGACGCACCAGGATCTCGCTGCCCGTGCGGAGCCCCTGACACAGAGTGCGACGCACGTAGCCGTCGACAACTTCATGGGTAGCCCGCGGTACGACGAGATCGTCGAGCTGGTCCGCGCCAGCGCAGCGGCCGGCAGCGGTGTGGATCCCAAGAACCCCATGCCGGCGGCCGTCGCCGGGGAGGCCGACGCGGATGCCGGTGCGGATGCGCCGTCGGACCGGGACGTCCTCGCCGAGCAGAGCGTGATCCTCGAGGGCCGGGCCACCACGCAGGAGGACGCCATCAACGAGGCGGGCCGCCTGCTGGTGGACCGCGGCGCCGTGGACTCCGACTACGTGGCCGCCATGCACGAGCGTGAGAAGTCGGTGCCCACTTACATGGGCAACTTCCTCGCGATCCCGCACGGCACCAACGCCGCGAAGGACCTCATCAAGCGTTCGGCCGTGTCGATCGTCCGCTACCCCGAGGGGATCGACTGGAACGGCAAGCAGGTGAAGTTCGTGGTGGGCGTCGCGGGTATCAACAACGAGCACCTCACCATCCTGTCCGCCATCGCCCGCGTCTTCTCCGACAAGGAGCAGGTGGCCAAGCTGGACGAGGCCACCACGGTGGACGAGGTCCTGGCCCTCTTCGGAAAGGTCAACGCCTAGTGAAGGCAGTACATTTCGGTGCCGGCAACATCGGCCGCGGCTTCGTGGGGCTCCTGCTCCACGAAGCCGGGTACGAGGTGGTCTTCGCCGACGTCGCGGACGCCCTGATCGATCAGCTCGGCTCGATCCCGAGCTACGACGTCCACGAGGTCGGTGAGAACCCTGCGGTCAAGACGGTGGACAACTACCGGGCGCTCAACTCGCGGTCCCAGGAGGAGGACGTGATCGCCGAGATCGCCACGGCGGACATGGTCACCACCGCGGTGGGGCCGAACGTGCTGAAGTTCCTCGCACCGGTCATCGCCCGGGCGATCGCCCAGCGCGCCGGGGAACTGTCCCCGCTGCAGGTGATGGCGTGCGAGAACGCCATCAATGCGACGGACGTCCTGAGGCGGGAGGTGGAGCAGGCCTACAGCGGATCCACGGCCGACCTGTCCGCACGTGCGGTGTTCGCCAACACCGCGGTCGACCGCATCGTCCCCAACCAGGCTGCCGGGCAGGGCCTCGACGTCACCGTGGAGACCTTCTTCGAGTGGGTCATCGACCGCACGCCGTTCGAGGGCAACGCCCCGGAGATCCCCGGAGCCACCTACGTCGACGACCTCGCGCCGTACATCGAGCGCAAGCTCTTCACGGTCAACACCGGACATGCGTCCGCGGCCTATTTCGGCTACGCCGCCGGAGTCGAGAAGATCTCCGACGCGATGGCGGACGAGGCGATCGCGGGTAAGGTCCGGGCGGTGCTCGGGGAGACCAAGCAGCTGCTCATCGCCAAGCACGGGTTCGACCCCGCCGAGCAGGAAGCGTACGTGCAGAAGATCCTGCGGCGTTTCACCAACGAGCACCTTCCGGACACGGTGGTGCGGGTGGGCCGTGCTCCGCTGCGGAAGCTGAGCCGACACGAGCGCTTCATCGGACCGGCGGCCGAGCTCGCCGAGTCCGGCGTCCAGCCCGTGGCCCTGCTCGAGGCGATGCGGGCGGCGCTGGCCTTCTCCGCCGCGGACGATCCCGAGGTGCCTGCGCTGGCCGAGATCGTGGCCTCCCAGGAACCGGGGGAGGCGACGACGTCGATCACGGGCCTCGCGGCGGACCATCCGCTGTTCGGGGCGGTTCGGGGCCTGGTCTCCGATCGTCGATCGGAGACCAGGGAGGGCTGACCGGCATAGTACCCGGGGGAAAAGGGAGTGGCTACGGCCGCTCCCTTTTTCGTTCCTGTCCCTTGACCGCGCGGGGACCGGAATCTACGGTGAGATGGAAAGCGTTTTCCAACCGAAGGATTCAATGATGAGTTCGATCAAGAGAACCACGGCCTCGGTGTGCGTGGCCCTCGCCACGAGCACCCTCCTCACGCTCAGCGCGCTCGCCGTTCCCGCTGCTGCGCAGGGCCAGGACGCACGGTCGGGCAAGAGCTCCTCGATCGGGGGAGTGCAGCTCGAGCAGCTGGACCGCGGACTGGTCGGTGCACTCACACCCGAGGGTGTCTACCTCAGCTGGCGACTGAAGGCCACCGAGGTCACGGGTGCCACCGCCGCGGGCCTCACGGGAACCGACTTCACGGTCTACCGGAACGGCGTGCCCATCACCACCGTCACGGACAGCACCAACTACCTCGACGCCACCGTGACCGACGCAGGGTCCGCCGAGACCGCCCGCTACAGCGTGGGTGCCGTCGTCGACGGCGTGGAGGTCGAGGTGAGTGACGAGATCATCCCCTGGGCGCAGGACTACCTCGATCTTCCCCTGCAGAAACCCGCGGACGGCGTGACCCCCGCAGGGGAGGCCTACACCTACACCGCGAACGACATGAGCGTCGGGGACGTCACGGGGGACGGCCGGTACGAGTTCTTCGTCAAGTGGGAGCCCACGAACTCCAAGGACGTCTCGCAGATCGGGTACACGGGCAACAGCTACATCGACACCTACACGCTCGAGGGCCGCCTGCTGAGCCGGATCGACCTCGGGGTGAACATCCGCTCGGGTGCTCATTACACGCAGTTCATGGTCTCCGACTTCGACGGCGACGGCCGCTCCGAGATGATGCTGAAGACGGCGCCCGGCACCAAGACCACCACGTACGGGCCCGACGGCGAGATCACTGCGGAGAACTACGTGACACTGCCGCGGGCCGACGTCCGGGCCGGCGTGCAGCACGACGACGACTACCGTCTGAGCACCGAGGGCTACTACGAGCACGTCGTGGAGATGTTCACGGGGTGGCAGGACCACCCCGAGGTGGTGGCAGGGAACTGGCCGGCGACGCTCGAGGAGGCGTTCGGGATCGACGAGCGGTACGAGTACCCGCTGTCCGACCCCGATGCCCGCGCGCTGGCCGACTACTTCATGGACGACTACGCACCCTCGCGGAGTGCGCGGAACAATCTTCGGGCCTTCGAGGGCTTCATCGTGGACGGACCGGAGTACCTGAGCGTGTTCGAGGGCGCCAGCGGCGCGGAACTCCAGACCGTTCCGTACGAACCGGGACGGGGTGACGACGGCCTGATGTGGGGCGACTACGCCATGTCGCGCATCGAGCCCGGCAACCGCGTGGACCGGTTCCTCGCAGGAGTGGCGTACCTCGACGGTGAACACCCTTCGGCGATCTTCGCCCGTGGCTACTACACGCGCTCCACCATCGTGGCCTACCGCTGGGACGGGAAGAAGCTCACGCAGGAGTGGCACGTGGACTCGGGGCACGTGCCGATGTCCAACCCCTTCGACGACGGCCCGCACGGCGGCGTCGGCACCAATGCGGAGTTCGGGACACTCGCCGGTCAGGGCTTCCACTCGCTCAGTGCTGCCGACGTGGACGGCGACGGCAGGCACGAGATCGTCTACGGCAGCGCCACGATCGACTCCGACGGCTCGCTGCTGTACAGCTCCTTCGACGTCCTCCCCGAGGGCAGCGCCGCGCCGGGGACCATGGCGAAGCTCGGCCACGGGGACGCGATGCACGTGGCGGACATCGATCCGGACCGCCCGGGGCTCGAGATCTTCACCGTCCACGAGGGCGGAGCGGGTGCCCCCTACGGCTGGGCGATGAGGGACGCCGCCACCGGCGAGGTGCTCTTCGGCGGATACACGGGCCGGGACACCGGCCGCGGCATGATCGGTGACATCGACCCCGCTACGCGCGGACTGGAGAACTGGGCGGTGGGCGTGCGCTCCGCCTCCGGGGAACTCCTCCCGGGTAATGGTCCGGGCACCAACATGAGCATCAGGTGGGCGGCGGACGGCACCACCCAGCTCGTGAACGGAACCGCGGACCAGGACACCACCATCGACGACGTGCAGCGTGGCCGTCTCCTGACGGCGACGGGCACCCGCACGAACAACGGCACCAAGGGGAATCCGTCGCTCGTGGCCGACATCTTCGGCGACTGGCGCGAGGAGCTGCTGGTGCGCACCGCGGACAGCTCGGCGATCCGGATCTTCACGAGCACGGAGGCCACGGACCGCAAGCTGTACACGCTGATGCACGATCCGCAGTACCGTGCGGAGATCGCCCGCCAGAACACGGTGTACAACCAGCCCGCCTACACCGGGTTCTACCTCGCCTCGGACACCGACTTCACCGAGGTTCCCGTTCCCGACGTCTTCCTGCCCGGCGCCCTTCCCGCACTCCAGGCCCGGCTCGACCAGCTGATCGCCGACGGTCGGGTGACCGGCCCGGTGGCTCGGCAGCTGCAGGCCTCACTGGACCAGGCCCAGCGGGCCGTCGCTCGGGACCAGGGGCGGATGGCGGTCCAGGCGATGGAGAAGTTCCTCGACCGGCTCGACCAGAAGAAGACGAAGGCCGTCCCGCCCGAGGTGCGCGACGTGCTCGCCTACCACGGCACGGTGATCCTCTCGATGCTGCGGTAACTGTTCCCGTACGGAACGTCCGGCGGGATACGGGTGCGAACGGGCCCCGTATCCCGCCGGACCTGTGTGTCGGCCCGGTAGCACCGTGGAGCGGACATCGGGAAGCGCACCAGCGGGTCGTCCACCGAAGGTCCCGGGCCGCCGCACACAGCAGGCCTCGGGCGGTGTCCTACGGACCGAGGAGCTTGCGGAGGAAGACGAGGTGTTCGACGTCCTGGAAGGCGCCACCCTGCTCGTGCCCGTTGTAGGGATAGACCTTCATGCGTTTGGGTCCCGCGTAGTGGTTGTGCGCAGCGTAGACGCACGACGGCGGGCAGACGTCGTCGAGCAGGCCCACGGAGAACAGGGCCGGCATGCTGCTGCGGACGGCGAAGTTGACGCCGTCGAAGTAGCCGAGGGTGCGGAAGACGGAATCGACGTCGTTCCTGCGCGTACCGAGATACCGCACGATCTCCGAGTAGGGGGCCGTGCCCGTGATCTCGGTGGCGTGCCGCATGTGCGCGAGGAACGGGACGTCCACGATCGCGCCCGCGGGGGGTGTGCCACCGGCCCGCTGCACGAGTGCCGCAGCGGCGAGGGTGATCCCACCGCCCTGGCTGCCTCCGGAGATCACCAGCCGCGAGGGATCGACAGCAGGGTGGGACTGCGCGGCTCCGACGGCGCGCACGGCATCCACGAAGAGGCGACGGTAGTAGTAGGTGTCCGGGCTGCTGATCCCCAGCGTCAGGAAGCCGCCGTGGTGCGGGCCCGACAGGGCGCCGTCCGCCGTGTCCCCCGTCCGGTGTCCCGCGCCCTGCCCGCGGAGGTCCATGACGAAGTGTGCGTAGCCCGCGCTGGGTAGCGCGGTCCACTCGCCCGGCAGGCCACGCCCGCCGCCGTAGCCGATGAAGGTGACCACGGTGGGCAGCGGTCCGGGCAGGTGGCGCGGAGTGAGCATCCAGCCCCTGACGGGGTGCCCGTCGTAACCGGCGAAGGTGACGTCCTCGGTCACGAGCTGGCTGTAGCCGGCGTCGATCTCCTCGAACACGGGCGGCGAGACGTGCGGTCGCTGCTCCGTCAGGGTGCGATCCCAGAAGGCGTCGAAGTCCGAGGGTTCGTCCCGCTCCGGCAGGTAGTCCCGGAGATCCTGCAGGGGGAGATCGATGAAGGGCATGGGGTGCATCCTCTCACGGTGCACCGCGACCGGACAGGGTACCGGGACAGGATGCTCGGATCCTTTTCCGGGTGCAGTGCTGTTGACCATTGATACGATTCAATCTACGCTGACGGATAACGCTTTCCGAGGGCGTTCCACGATGGCTGACGAAGAAGTTTTCCAGGAGGACAACGATGTTCCGCACACTTTCACGCCGCACGCTGACAGGCGTAGCAGCCCTGACCGCCACCGGACTGTTGCTGACCGGGTGTGGCGGCGGCGGGGGCGAGCCCGCAGCGCTCGATCCCGACGAGGAGATCTCGCTCAATTACACGTTCTGGGGCAACGAGGACCGCGCCGGACGGTACACCGAGGCGATCGCCGCATTCGAGGAGCAGTACCCGAACATCTCGATCAACGAGACGTTCTCCGACTACCCCTCCTACTGGGAGAAGCGCCAGACGGAAGCTGCCGGTGGCGGCCTGCCGGACGTCATGCAGTTCGACTTCACCTACCTCCGCCAGTACGGGGACAACGGCCTGCTCCTGAACCTCAGCGACTACTTCGACAACGGCATCACCACGGAGGACATCGACGAGAGCCTCCTCGCCACGGGTGAGCTCGACGACGGCACCTACGCCATCCCGACCGGCTACAGCGCCTGGTCCGTGTTCCAGAACCCGGCCCTGCTGGCCGACGTAGGGGTGGAGCCGTATGAGGGTGGAACGAGCTGGGAGGACTACGACGCCTACATGGCCTCCGTCACCGAAGCGAGCGGCGGATCCGTCTACGGTGGCAGCGACACCACGCAGCGCATCCAGGACCTCGAGCTGAAGATGCGCCAGGACGGCCGCGAGCTCTTCACGGACGAGGGGGAGCTCAACTTCACGCAGGAGGAGCTCGTGGCTCACTGGGAGGAGGGCCAGGAAAACCGCGACAGCGTCATCGTTCCTCAGCGCACGCTCGAGGAGATCATGCCCGTCTCCGGTTTCGGTGGAAACCTGACCACCAGCGAGATGAGCTGGAGCAACTTCCTGGGCGGATACCTCGGCGACACCGGGGCGGAGGAGCTCACGATCGTCGCCCCTCCCACCGACAACCCGGGGGAGGCGGACCTGTACCGCAAGGTCGGCCTCATGCAGGCGGCGTCGGCATCGACCGAGCACCCCGAGGCAGCAGCAACGTTCATCGACTTCCTCATCAACAGCCCGGAGGTCGGCGAGATCTTCGGAGCCACGCTCGGGATCCCTGCTTCGGCCACGCAACTCGAGGGAGCGAACCTCGAGGGACCGGACGCCGCCGTGCAGGAGTACCTCGACTCGATCTCCGATCGACTGGGTGACGTACCGGCGGCACCCGTGTCCGGTTTCGGGGCCATCGAGCAGACCTTCTGGGATCTCGGTAAGTCCATCGGTCTGGGTGCGATCACCCCCGAGGAAGCGGCGAAGCAGTTCTTCGACGAAGCCGCCGTCACGCTCGGTAACTAGGCGACCAGGGGAGTTTGACTGTGAGCACGGACTCGGCGCACGCGCCAACCTCGGCCGGCACCGCCGAATCCGGTGCCCGTCCGGCGGGTAGCCGCCGGACGGGCACGTCGGGGAGCACCAGGGCCCGCAACCGCGACAACCTGGCCGGCTACATCTTCCTGTCCCCGTGGCTCCTGGGGTTCATCGGCCTGACCCTCGGCCCCATGCTGATCTCCCTGTACCTGGCGTTCACGGACTACAACCTGTTCCGGGCGCCCGTCTGGACCGGACTCGACAATCTCTCGAGGATGGCCAACGACGAGCGGTTCTGGGGCTCGGTGCGGATCACGCTGATCTACGTGCTGGTGGGCACACCCATCAAACTCGCCGCTGCGCTCGCCGTCGCGATGCTGCTGAACTACAAGGCGCGCGGTACGGGTTTCTTCCGCTCGGCCTTCTACGCTCCCAGCCTGATCGGTGCGAGCGTCAGTATCGCCCTCGTGTGGCGGGCCATGTTCTCCACCGATGGCCCCGTGGACGGGACGCTCAGCCTCTTCGGCATCACCATGGGCGGTTGGATCGGTAGTCCCTCCCTGATCATGCCCATGATGATCCTCCTCGCGGTCTGGCAGTTCGGCGCCCCGATGGTGATCTTCCTGGCCGGCCTGAAGGGTGTGCCGGCCGAACTCTACGAAGCCGCGTCCGTGGACGGGGCTCGCGCCTGGCGCAAGTTCATCAGCGTCACGGTGCCGATGCTCTCGCCGGTGATCTTCTTCAACCTGCTGCTCGAGATGATCAACGCCTTCCAGATCTTCGCCTCGGCCTACATCATCGGTTCGGGTACCGGTGGTCCCGGCGGCGCCACCAACTTCTACACCGTCTACCTCTACACGCGGGCATTCCGCGACAACCAGATGGGCTACGCCTCCGCGATGGCCTGGGTGCTCCTCCTGGCCGTCGGTGTCCTCGCCTTCATCCTCTTCCGCACGTCCAAGAGCTGGGTGCACTACGCAGGAGACTCCAAGTGACCACCATCGAATCGAACCCTGCGGTTCCGGTACCCACGGACCCCGAGTACAACACTCAGCCGGAACCGCGGCGGCGGCCCATGCGTCGGCACATTCCCACAGCGGTCTGGCTCCTGGGCGTCCTGGCACTCTCGGCACTGATCCTCTACCCACTTCTCTGGATGGTGTCGGCGTCCTTCAAGCCGAGCTCGGAGTTCGGTAGCAACCAGGGATTCTTCCCCGAGAATCCCACGATCGACAATTTCGTCAAGGTCATCGGTGGTATCGCGGGCATCCCCACCTGGCGCTTCTTCACCAACTCCCTGATCCTGGGCCTCGGAGCCGTGATCGGTACCGTGATCTCCTCCTCCATGGCGGCCTATGCCTTCGCCCGCATACGGTTCCGCGGAAGTTCGATCCTCTTCGCAGCGATGATCGGCACGCTCCTGCTGCCCTTCCACGTGCTGATCATCCCGCAGTACGTCATCTTCCGGAACCTGGGGATGATCGATACCTACTGGCCGCTGCTGACGGGCAAGTTCCTCGCCACCGAGGCGTTCTTCATCTTCCTCATCGTGCAGTTCATCCGCAATCTCCCGCGCGAACTCGACGAGGCAGCGCGGATCGACGGGTGCGGACACGCGCGGATCTTCTTCTCCATCACCCTGCCCCTGATCAAACCGGCACTCATCACGTCGTCGATCTTCGCCTTCATCTGGAGCTGGAACGACTTCCTCGGGCCACTGCTCTACCTGAACTCGCCGGAGAAGTACCCGCTACCCCTCGCCCTCAATATCTTCAACGACCAGACGAGTACGTCCGACTACGGGGCCACCATCGCCATCGCCGTCCTGGCGCTGGTCCCCGTGATGCTCTTCTTCGTCGTGTTCCAGCGCTTCCTCATCAGCGGAGTGGCGACGCAGGGCCTCAAGGGATGACGAATCGCCGGCGTGAGGAGGCCAGGGCCCGGAGTGCTGCCGCCCATGACGGCAGCACCCTGCGCTGGCCCGGAGCAACGGCGAAGTTCGCCCTGTTCGGGGAAGTGCTCTGGGTGGGCATCCTCTGCTGCGTGGCCGGCGTAGCGCTGATCACCCTTCCGGCGGCCTGCGCGGCCGGTTCGGCACATCTGCGCAGATTCCTGCTGGCCGAGACCGCCCCGCCGAAGAAGTTCTTCAAGGATTTCCTGGCCGCGTTGAGGACGGGCTGGTTGGTGGGTGTGGTCTCCGTCCTCGCCATCGCGATCCTGCTGGTCAACATCGTGATCGCCAACTCGAGGCTCCTCCCCGGTTGGCAGTTCATCCTCGCGGGCGGAGTCCTCGTCCTGGTGGCGCTGCTGGTGAGCCTCACCGGGATGACGGCACGCTGGCAGCATTCCCGCTCGTGGCGGGCGGCCGGCCGGTCCTGGCTCCAGGACGCGCGCGCCGATCCGCCGGGTGTGGTCTGGCTCCTCGTGGCCGTGATTCTCGCCGTGCTGGCCGTGTGGCAGCTGACGCCGCTCGTGGTGCCGGGTATCGGGTGCCTCGTGTTCGCGGCGCTGACGACGGCGGTACGCGAACGGGCACAGCGGTCCTGAGCCCTTTTCCAACCACCGATTCCCTACCCCAGGAGTTCCACGTGCACTACGGCGCCGACTACAACCCCGAGCAGTGGCCGGAGGACGTCTGGCCCGAGGACATCGTCCGGATGCAGGAGGCAGGGGTGACGATGGTCAGCCTGGGAATCTTCTCCTGGGCCCGTATCCAGCCCTCCGAGCACGAGTTCGACTTCGACTGGCTGGACCGCGTCATCGGTCTGCTCCACGACGGCGGGATAGCCGTCGACCTGGCGACGGCGACGGCCTCACCGCCACCCTGGGCCACCGTCGCCTACCCCGGCCTGCTCGCGGCGGACGAGCACGGGACGCCCTACTGGCACGGAAGCCGCCAGCACTACGCGCCGTCCTCACCCGACTACCGCCGTCTCGCTGCGACCCTCGTCACGAAGCTCGCCGAACGCTATGCCCAGCACCCGGCGGTCACCATGTGGCACGTGAACAACGAGTACGGCTGCCACCTGGACGTCGACTACTCGGACGCCGCCCGCGATGCCTTCCGCTCCTGGCTCGAGCGACGCCACGGCTCCGTGGACGCCCTGAACGAGGCGTGGGGAACGATGTTCTGGTCCCAGCGCTACGGCTCGTTCTCGGAGATCTTCCCTCCGCGGCACGCCCCCTACAGCCACAATCCGGGTCAACTGCTCGACTACCGGCGGTTCACCTCGGACATGCTGTTCGAGTGCTACCTGATGGAACGCGACATCATCCGCGCCGCAGGGGCAGGGCAGCCGATCACCACGAATTTCATGGGTGCGTTCAAGCCGGTCAACTACGCGGAGTGGGCAACTGAACTGGACGTGGTCAGCGATGACCTGTACCCGGACCCCAACGATCCGGAGGGTTTCCGCGAGGGTGCGTTCCACGGGGACCTCATGCGCTCCCTGAAGCCGGGAACGCCGTGGCTGCTGATGGAGCAGGCCTCCAACGCGGTGAACTGGCGGCCGTCCAACGCGCCGAAGGCGCCGGGTCAGATGGCTGCGCAGAGCATGCAGGCCGTTGCCCGCGGGGCCGGCGGCATCCTGTTCTTCCAATGGCGCCAGTCGCGGGCCGGGTCCGAGAAGTTCCACTCGGCGATGCTGCCGCACGCGGGGACGGACACGCGCACGTGGCGCGAGATCGTGGCGCTCGGCGCGGAGCTGGGACACCTGCAAAACCTCCCGGTGGATTCCGGCACCACCCGCGTAGCCATTCTGATGGACTGGGACAACTGGTGGGCCATCGAGAGCCCCGACCACCCCACGTCCCTCGACTACCTCTCGCTGGTCCGGGGCTGGTACGACGCCGCGCACCGCCTGCACGTGCAGGTGGACATCGTGCCGCCCACGGCGGACCTCTCGCGCTACAGCGCCGTGGTGGCACCCCATCTCTACCTCCTGACGGACGCCGCCGCCCGTAACCTGAGTGGCTTCGTGGAGCAGGGCGGGCACCTGCTGGTCACGGCGTTCAGCGATGTGGTGGACGCCGACGACCGCTTCCGGGCAGGAGGTTTCGGCACCCAGCTCCGGGACCTCCTCGGTGTCGTCGTCAAGGATTTCGGGGCGATGGTGCACCCCGGTACGGAAGGGCCAGGACAGCAGCGGGCGGAGGTCGGCGGCAACGGGTTCGACTTCACCGGCTCCCTGCTCGCGGAGGAGGCAGAGGTCCTCGACGCGGAGGTCCTGGCGGTGTTCAGCGGCAACCGACAGGACGGGTGGCCCGCGGTGACCTCGCGGGCCGGGGGCGCAGGGACGGCCTACTACGTGGCCACGATCCCGGACGCCGACGGCGCCCGGCAGATCCTCGAGCACGTCTTCGGGGCCGCGGGGGTTGCGCCGGTGCTGCCCGGGCTTCCGCCGATGGTCGAGGCAGTCCGGCGTGGGAACGTCGTGACGGTCATCAACCACGGGCAGGACCGCGTTCGGATCGACCTGCGTGGGAGCGATGCCCGTACCGGCGACGACGTCCGCGACGTGACCCTGGAACCGTTCGGCTACGCCCTGGTCCGAACGGAGGACTAGCGTCGGGAGGCGCTGCTCCGGCGCCCTGGGATCCCGGCGGATACACCCCGTCCACCGGCGGGCGCAACAGCGGACGTGGGCGGAAGCGCCGGCTGATCTGCGCCGAAGAGGCGCTTACGCTCGGACCATGGAACAACCGAGTGAAGACCGTCATCTGGTGGACCTGGGCAGCACCGAGGGGGTGGATCCGACGAGCGCCGAGTCGATCCAGGACGGTCCGCTGACCGCAGCGGACCAGGTGGACCTCCTGGCGAACCAGGTGGTGCCGGACAGCACACCCTCCCCGGAGACGCTCGCGGGGAGCCTCGGCCTCGAGGACTCCCCGGCGGACAACCCCACCTCGGACGACCGCTTCGGGGGAAACCGGGGCTGACGCTCCGTTCCTACGGGGCGGTGGTCCCTGTGCGGAGTTGCCGCACCAGGTCCAGCACGACGGCGCGGAGGTCGCCGTCGTTCTCCTCCGCGATGCGCCGCTGGCGCTGGTACCCGGCGCCGCGGCGGACGATGGCCTCGACGTCGGACAGCTCGGTGCTGCAGCCGAGTTTCGCGGCGATGGGTTCCAACCGGTTCAGGACCTCGACGAGGTGCTCGGTGACAAGCTGTTCCTTCCCTGCGGCGTCGAGGATGATGATGGCGTCCAGACCGTAACGCGCCGCCCGCCACTTGTTCTCCTGCGTGTGCCAGGGCGGCATCGTGGCGATCGTCCCGCCGGCATCGAGCGTGTCCGAGAACTCCTGGACGAGGCACTGGGTCAGAGCTGCGACCGCACCCACCTCCTGCAGGGTGGAGAGCCCGTCGCACACGCGCATCTCCACGGTGCCGAGGTTGTGGACCGGGCGCACGTCCCAGCGGATCTCACCGATGGTGTCGATCACCCCGGTGGTGAACATGTCCTGGACATAGGACTCGTACCCGCTCCAGTCGTCGAAGTGGAACGGCAGACCGGCCGTGGGCAGCTGCTGGAACATCAACGCACGCTGCGAGGCGTACCCGGTGTCCTCCCCGCCCCAGAAGGGGGAGGACGCCGAGAGCGCCTGGAAATGCGGGAAGTAGTTGGTCAGGCCGTCGACGATCGGGAGCGCCTTGTCCCTGGAATCGAGCCCCACGTGCACGTGGACGCCGTAGATGACCATCTGCTGGCCCCACCACTGCGTGCGGTCGATGAGTTTCGCGTAGCGCTCCTTGTCCGTGACCTGTTGGGACCTCGGGACGCTGAAGGGGTGCGAACCGGCGCAGAACAGCTCCACCCCCATGGGATCGGTGACCTCGCGGACGGCTGCCAGCGAGCGGGCGAGGTCCTCCTTCGCCTCGTGGACCGTGGCGCAGACACCCGTGACCAGTTCGACGGTGTTGAGGAGGAGCTCCTGCTTGACGTGGGGGTGCTCGTCGTCGTCCTGCAGCTCCGGATGGCTCGCACGAAGCTGTCGCAGCACATCGGTGGCCACCGGGACGAGGTCACCGGTGGAGCGGTCCACGAGCGCCAGCTCCCACTCCACGCCGAGCGTGGACTGGGCGGACTGCGCGAAATCGATCTTCAAGGGGCCTTGCTCCTGGGACGGGGCGGTCATCGGTGTCTCTTCTGCCTCGGCGACTCGCCGTCGTGCGAAGGACTGACCTAAGTGTAGTGAGCCGGGCGGAAAGGTGCGGATCATGTCCTTCTGTGCAGCCACTGGCCTCACTGCACCGCCGATGCGGGGCGGGTACCGCTACGGTGCAGGGCACAATGGAGCGGTGCCCATCCTCAACAAAGACATGACCCTCTGCATCTCCCTGGCCGCACGCCCCAGCAACATCGGCACGCGCTTCCACAACTACCTCTACGAGGAGTTGGGGCTGAACTTCATCTACAAGGCGTTCACCACCACCGATCTTCCCTCCGCCGTCGCGGGCCTGCGGGGGCTCGGTATCCGGGGCTGCGCCGTCTCGATGCCGTTCAAGGAGGACGTGATCCCGCTCGTGGACCACCTCGACCCGTCGGCCGGAGCCATCGATTCCGTGAACACGATCGTGAACGACGACGGCGTCCTCACCGCCTACAACACGGACTACCTCGCGATCGAGCGCCTGCTGCGGGAGCACTCGGTGCCCTCGTCGTACTCCGTGCTCGTTCGGGGCTCCGGGGGGATGGCGAAGGCCGTGGTCGCAGCCCTCCGCGACTCCGGCTTCACCCGGGTAACCGTGGTGGCCCGCAACGAGCGCACGGGCCGTGCGCTCGCAGAACTGTACGGGTTCGCGTGGCAGCGGCACGTGGAGGATTCGAGGGCCGACCTCCTCCTCAACGTGACGCCACTGGGCATGACCGGCCCGGACGCCGGTGCGCTCGCCTTCCCGGACGACGCCATCGACGCCGCGCGCGTGGTGTTCGACGTCGTCGCCTCCCCGTCGGAGACTCCGCTGATCCTCGCGGCCCGGCGGGCCGGGAGGCCGGTGATCACGGGTGCCGAGGTGGTGGCCCTGCAGGCCGAGGAGCAGTTCGTCCTCTACACGGGCATCCGGCCCACTCCGGAGCAGGTGCGGGCCGCGGGGGAGTTCTCCCGCCGGGAGGTGTAGCGGCCACCTCCGGGGGAGCCAGGTGCGGCCGCGGGTTAGCATCGGCAGCATGGAGATCCTCAGATACGCCGCCTTCACGGATCGTCCCGACGGCGGCAACCCGGCGGGCGTGGTCCTCGACGCCGATGGTATGACCGCCGAGCAGATGCAGGACGTCGCAGCGCGGCTGGGCTACGCCGAGAGCGCCTTCGTCTCCCTGCGGTCGTCGGGACGTGCTTCCCTCCGCTACTTCGCCCCCGAGGCGGAGATCCCGTTCTGCGGTCACGCCACCATCGCCACAGGAGTGGCTCTCGCTGAACGGGAGGGCCCGGGGAACCACGTGCTGTCCACGCCCGTGGGTGACCTCGAACTCGCCACCCGCATGATCTCCGGGAGGATCGTCGCCTCGATCCGCACGGTGGAGCCGTGGGTCGCGGCGCCGGACACCTCCGTGCGCGCCGATCTGCTCCGGTGCCTCGGCCTGCGGGAGGAGGATCTGGCGGGGTCCCTTCCCGTCCTCCTCGCCTTCTCGGGCAATGTGCATCCGATCGTCCCGGTCGTGGATGCCGCCGTACTCCGCGGGCTGGACTACCACTACGTCGAACTCAAGGAGCTGATGGCGGCGCAGGGCTGGGGTGCGACCGTCGCCGTGGTGCACCGCCTCGGTCCGGACGTGTTCGAGGCCCGGAACCCGTTCCCGCCCGGCGGTGTCCGTGAGGATCCGGCCACGGGTTCCGCGGCGGCCGCGCTCGGTGCCTATTTGCGGCACCTGGGGCAGGTGGGCACGCCGTCGACCATCACGGTGCATCAGGGTGCGGACGTCGGCCGACCGTCCGTCCTCACCGTCGAGGTCCCGTCCACCGGCGGGCTCACGGTGTCGGGCGGAGCGGTACGGATCAGCGAGTAGGCCTCGAGATCGCGCCTCGCTCCGCCGATCTCCAGGTAGCTCCGCTTCGTGCCCTCGTGGTCGAAGCCCCCGCGGCGGGCCACGCTGATGGACGCGGTGTTCCACGGCTCGATGTGCAGTTCGAGGCGATGGAGCGCCGGCAGCGTCCAGGCGAAACCGACGAGCGCCCGGAGCGCGTCCGAGCCCGCCCCTCGCCCGCGGGCGCCGGGAGCCACGGCATACCCTGCCTGCGCCCGGCCCGACCCGTAGTCCCGCAGCCACAGGCCGATCATGCCGAGGGCGGTGTCGTCCGCCGTATCGGCGATCACGAACGAGAACCCGGTGCCCTCGGGGTGCCGTTGCCGCTGGCGCTCCACGTAGGCCAGCGCTTCCGCGGCATCACACCCGAACGGGAGCGTACCGATCAGCGGGATGTAGGGGTCGGTGGCGAGATCCTGAACCATTCCGATGTCCGAGTCCCCGAACGGACGCAGGGTCACCGACCCGGATGCGGGCCGGAGCGCGGGCCACGGCGGGAGGGGTTCGGGAAGCCCACTCAGCACCGGCACCCCTGGCGGCTTCCACTCACGATCGGTACCCGAAGGCCGCGAGGCCGAGCTCGGGGTGGGGGACGAAGCCCATCGAACGGTAGAACGGGTGGGACCGGAGTGCGTCCTCCGCATCGGCGGCATCCGTGCTGAGCGCCACGAACATGCAGTGGCGGTAGCGTTCCAGGATCTCCTGGACCAGCAGTCGGCCCACACCGCGGCGCTGGGCGTCGGGTTGCACGAGGATGTCCTGCACGTAGCAGATGGACTCGCCGTCGGAGACGGTGCGGGCCAGTCCGATGAGACCGCCGTCGTCGTCCCGGACCGTGAGTACCAGGTGCGAGCCCGCCAGGCTGCGCCGGAGCCGCTCCGGGTCCCGCGTATAGGCGCCCCACCCGACGGCGGAGTACAGAAGGAGCGCTTCATCGAGCACCGGAATCTCTCCCGAGGTCAGCTTCACCACCTCAGCCTACCGAGGCTTCGGGGCGGCGATCAGGGCTGTGGAAGCGCGGGTGGCGGAGATGAGGTCCCCGGGAGCAAGTTCTACGTCCAGCCCCCGCCGGCCGGCCGACACCAGGATGGAGGAATGGGAGAGCGCCGACTCGTCCACGACCACGGGCGAGGGGTGGCGCTGGCCGAGAGGAGAGATGCCTCCGAGGATGTACCCGGTCCGGCGCTGCGCGAGGACCGGGTCCGCCAGGGTCACCTTCCGCGCCCGCAACGCCCGGGCCAGGGCCTTCAGATCCAGGGACCCGCTGACGGGCACCACGGCGGTCACGAGGTCACCGTCGGCGCTCGTCATCAGCGTCTTGAACACGCGGTCCGGGTCTACGCCCAGGGCTGCGGCGGCTTCCAGCCCGTAGGCCGTCACGCCGTCGATGTGCTGATAGGGCCTCGGTGTGAAGGGAAGACCGGCGGCCACCAGTGCGGCGAGCGCCGGGGTGCTCCGGGGTACGGGGAGTTTCCTGCCCGCCATGGCCCTGTCCGGGATCGGGAGGTGCGGGCGTCAGGAGACGCCGACGGCGACCGGCGCCTCGACGAACTCCCAGGCGGCCGGGGTTCCCCAGTTCCCGCGGAAATCGTGGGCCAGGATGAAGTCGGCCACCACGTGCCCGGTGAGGACGAGCCCTTCGACGTAGTCCACACCGTCCTGGTGCGAGGGTTCCATCCGAGCGGCGGAGAGGATTTCGAGGAGGGCACCCGTCGCCAGGGCATCCTGGCCGCGGAGGGAGCACCAGTAGACGTACAGGCCTTCCAGTTCATCCAGGGAAACGAGGGAACCGTCATCGGTGACGGTGATGCAGTCCTGCAGGAAGTTGTCGATGTGCTGCGTCATAGGGGGTGATCCTTTGCAGTGATGGAAGAGCGCACCGGCGGGGGGTGGGCCGGCATGGGCGGACCCACTCGGCGCGGTCGAGGCGTTCCGAGTGGTCGTCACGGAGGAACACGCCGCGGGCGTGTTCCTCGCGTCAGGGCGCGGGAACGCCGGGAGGAGTTCGGTGATGTGCCAGGGTGCAGCTGTAGCTGGTACAGGAACCCTGGTGGGCACGCCGGAGGGTGGATCCGGTGGTGCGCGGCTGTAGTGGACGGGGATATGCGCTGTTAATGATGCACGCCCCTCTCGGGGATAGTGCTCGCCCATCGGGTGCCCGGCAGAAATGCCAGAGCAACAGAAAGAAGGAGCGGAAACAGCCGCCGTTTTCTAGACAACTACCCCCACCCTACGTCTTTTCGGCGCGAAAGGCTCGGGGACGGCGTGGCGCCCGTGGCGTCCGGGCGCCACGGGCGGCATCGACCGACACCGGCGAAGCAGGGTGGAGTCTGCCCGCAGGAGGAGAATCAGGACCTTGCGAGCCTGTGCAGCGCCCCGTCGTCGAAAGCATCGAGCAGTGCGCGGATGTCCTTGTAGACCTCCACGGCACCGGCTTCGCGAAGCTCTGCTTCGCTGGTGCCGCCGGAGGCGAGTCCGATCGTGGGGATCTTCAGCTCGGACGCCGCGATCACGTCCCAGACGGAGTCGCCGACGAACACCGTGTCCAAGGCCTCGAGCCCGCCTGCCTCGAGGGCCGCTTCCAGGATGTCGGGGGAGGGCTTGGTGTTCTCGGCGTCGTCCGAGGTCGTGGCCGCGCTGATGGCCTCATCGGCGTCGATGATGGCCCGGTTGACGTCGACGTCCTGCTGCGAGGCGGAGGAGGCGAGGACGACCGTCAGTCCGTCGTCGGCACACCGCCGTACGAGCTCGCCGGCTCCTTCGAAGGCGCGCAGACCGGAGTAGTGGGTCGAGAAGATCGCGCCGTGGGTGGAGTCGAGTTCGGCATCCTGCTCCGCATCCCTGTCCTCGCCGAGCAGATGGGCCACGAGCTTGTCGCCACCCATGCCGATGGCACGGTGGATCTCCGCCATCGGCACGTCGTGCCCGAAGCGCCGGAACGCCTGCCACCAGGCCATGGTGTGCTGGTAGTTGGAGTCGACCAGGGTGCCGTCGACGTCGAACAGCACGCCGTGCCGCACCTCCGAGGACTTCGTCGTACCGTCTGCCATGTCTGCCGCCTTCCGCTTGCCGATGTTCTCGTCCCGTCGAGTCTAGGAAGGCCGGCGTCTCCCCGGTACATGGCCTGCGTGGTTGCGGGCCGATCCGATGTGTGGCTATCGGACGTCCGGGTATGGTCAGGGAGCCGGGACGGGTTCCACGACGATCACCACACGCTCGTCACCGATGCGCGTCAGGACGAGGGTGGCTTTCCCGCGGCCCTTGCCGGACCCGGTGAGCAGCTGCTTCCTCACCTCCTCGGGCGTGCTGGAGGTACCGCGCTTCTTGATGTCGAGCACGCCGATCCCCTCGGAGCGCACCCACGCCTTGAGCGCCTTGATGTTGTAGGGCCGTACCTCGAGGATCCGGTAGGCCCGGGCGAAGGGCGTCGCCCGGAGCGAGGGCGCGCAGATGTAGGCGATCATCGGATCGATCAGGTGCCCGCCCAGACGTTCGGCGAGGTCCGCCACCAACTCGGCGCGGATGACGGCACCGTCCGGCTCGTACAGATACCCTTCCGGCGCTCCGACCGGTGCGGTGGGGCCGTTCCCGAAATCTGCGTCCGAGGTCAGCTCCGCAGCTCCGCGTGGTCCGAGAACGAGCGCGGCCCGCCGCACGCCGGCGCGCCGCAGTGCGTTGAACCACAGGGCCACCTCGGTGACGTCGCCGGCCACCGAGACCCACTGGGCTTCGCAGTCGGTCGGGATGGCGTCGTGCGGCATTCCCGGGCCCATCTTCACGCCCATCGCCGTGCCGCCGTCCGCGAGCTCCTGCACGAAGGAGAGCGGTGGGGAGAACGCCTCGGGGTCGAAGAGCCGCGAGGTACCCGACGTCGTCGTGGTCCTGCGCGCGGGATCCAACCAGACGCCGTCGTACTCCGTGACGTCCACGGAGGACGCATCGGCGTTGATCACACGTGCGTTCGGGAAGGGCATCAGGTTCATGGTCGCCGCGGCGGCCGTGGTCTCGTCCACCTCGACGGCGGTGACGTTCCGCTCGAGGGTGGCCAGCGCCATGCTGTCCGCGCCGAGACCACACCCGAGGTCCGCCACCCGCACCAGGTCCGCGTCCACGAAACGCTGTGCGTGCCGGGCGGCGACCGAGAGCCGGGTGGCCTGCTCGAGCCCCGCCGTCGTGAACACCATGCGCTCGGCGAACGGGCCGAACTTCGCGGCTGCCTTCGCCCGCAATCGCGACTGCGTGAGCGCGGCGGCGACCCTCTCCGGGGGGTGCCCGGCCCTCCGGAGCTGCTCGGTCAACCGCATGCTGTCGGCCTCCGAGTACGGCCCGAGGGCGTTCAGCAGTTCCCAGCCCTCCGAGGTCAGGATGTCCGCGATGTTGTCCGAAGCCATGGGAGCCAGCCTAGGCGAAGTAGACGCCGATCCTGTTGCCGCGGATGAGCTCCACCTGGATGTCCACGTCGTAGATGTCGTGGAGGACGGCGGGCGCCATGATGTCCTCCGGGGAGCCGTGGTGGATCACCGCGCCGTCCCGCATCGCGATGATGGTGTCGGAGTAGCAGGAGGCGAAGTTGATGTCGTGGATGACCAGCACCACGGTCTTCCCCAGATCGTCCACCAGCCGGCGTAGCAGGCGCATCATGTCCACCGAGTGCTTCATGTCCAGGTTGTTGAGCGGCTCGTCGAGCAGGATGTAGTCGGTGTCCTGTGCCAGCACCATCGCGATGAACGCCCGCTGGCGCTGCCCGCCGGAGAGCTCGTCCACGAACCGGCACGCCAGCGAGGTGAGGTCGAGGTACTCCAGGGCCCGATCGATGTGCTCCCGGTCGATCACGGTGGGACGACCGTTGTTGTGCGGGAAACGGCCGAACCCCACGAGGTCCCGCACCGTCAGGCGCACCGTCAACTGGTTCTCCTGCCGGAGGATGGAGAGGGTGCGGGCCAGCGTGGGTCCGGGTGTGGTGGTCACGTCCAATCCGTCCACCTCGACGGTCCCGGCGTCCAGCGGGAGGAGGCGGCTCATCATGGAGAGCAGCGTCGACTTCCCCGCCCCGTTGGGACCGATGATCGAGGTGACACCGCCGTGCGGGATGGTGCAGCTGACGTCGTCCACCACCGTGGTGGAACCGTACCGTTTCGTGGCGTGGTCAATGGTGATCATCGGACCCGGCCTTTCAGGAGGAGGGTGAGGAAGACGATGCCGCCGACGAACTCGATGACGATGCTCAGTGCGGTGTTGAACGAGAAGATCTGCTCGAGCACCAGTTGCCCGCCGACCAGCGCGATCACGCCCAAGAGGACTGCGATCGGCAGCACCACGGCGTGCCTGAACTGCCGGCACAGCTGGTAGGCGAGCGCCGAGACCAGCAGGCCGAAGAAGGTCACCGGTCCCACGAGAGCGGTGGAGACGGCGACGAGGATCGAGCAGATCACCAGCACCAGCGTCACCGTGCGGCGGTACTCCACCCCGAGGCCCACCGCGGTGTCGCGTCCGAGGGCCAGCACGTCGAGGCGGTGGCGGAGCCGCCAGGCGGGGATGCTCAGACCCCCGACCGCGATCGCGGAGATGAGCAGCAGCGTGGGGTCCACCCGGTTGAAGCTCGCGAAGAACAGGTCCTGCAGGATGATGTACTCGCTCGGGTCCATGAGGCGCTGCAGCAGGGAGGACACCCCCCGGAAGAACACCCCGAACACGATGCCCACCAGCAGCAGCAGATGCAGACTCCGCCCCCGGTCCGTGAAGAGCCACCGGTACAGCAGCCAGGAGAAGGTGACCATCAGGGTGACCTCGACCAGGAAACGGATCGGGGCGCCGAGACCCAACAGCGTCCCGGCGCCGAGGGCGAAGGCCAGGACGGTCTGGATGAGGATGTAGAGGGCGTCCAGACCCATGATCGAGGGCGTCAGGATGCGGTTGCCGGTCACGGTCTGGAACAGGATCGTGGACACCGCCACGGCGACGGCGACGATCACCATGGCCCCGACGCGATTGGCCCTGCGCGGCAGGACGTAGGCGAGGTTGCCCTGGAGGCCCACCAGCAGGAACGCTGCCACGACGGCGACGGCCGCTGCGCCGAGGACCACCAGCCAGAAGGCGGGTGGCAGGGACCTCACGGGTTTCCTGCCCGACTGCACCATGGCGGTGGGGAGGGCGTTGGTCCTAGCGCGCACGGGCGTTCCTCCGGACCAGGAGAACGATGAACAGGGCGCTGCCCACCACCGAGACGACCACGCCCACGGGTACCTCGTAGGGGAAGCGGATGGTTCGGCCGAGGATGTCGCAGAGGAGCACGAAACCTGCGCCGAAGACCGCGATCCACGGTACGGCGCGGCGTACGTTGTCGCCGATGAGCAGCGACACGAGGTTGGGCACGATCAGGCCGAGGAACGGGATGGCGCCCACCACCACCACCACGACGGCGCTGATGAGGCTCACCAGGACCAGGCCGAGGTTCATGGTGCGCCGGTAGTCCAGGCCCAGGTTGGTGGTGAAGTCCTCGCCCATCCCGGCGACGGTGAAGCGGTCGGCGCAGACGTAGCCCACCACGGCCAGCACGGCGACGATCCAGAGGAGCTCGTACCGGCCGCGGATGAGCCCTGAGAAGTCGCCGATCATCCAGGTGTTCAGGGTCTGCAGGAGGTCGAAGCGGTAGGCGAAGAACGTGGTGACCGAGCCGATCACGCCCCCGAGCATGATGCCCACGAGCGGCACGATCAGGGTGTCGCGGAGCGGGAGACGGCGGAGGACGGTGAGGAAGAGAGCTGTGCCGGCGATCGCGAACAGCGAGGCGACGCCCATCTTCGCGACGATGGGCGCGGCCGGTATCAGGAGGGTGGCCACCAGGATGCCGGCCGTGGCGGATTCGACGGTGCCGACGGTGGAGGGTTCCACGAACCGGTTGCGCGCCATGAGCTGCAGGATGAAGCCGGCGATGCTCAGGGCCGTACCCGCGAGGATCACGGCGAGCGTCCGGGGCACGCGGCTCACGAGGAAGGTCTGCCAGACGCCGGCATCCCCCGCCAGCAGGCCGGCGGGGGGCACGCTGGAGACGCCTACGAAGAGACTGACGACGGCGAGGAGCGCCACGAGTACCACCACCGGCCAGAGGGGCATGGAGGGGGAGGAGCCGTGCTGCACCGCGCGCTGTCGCGGTCGGAGGGAGATCGTCGCCATCAGGAAATCGCCTGCCGCCCGTCGGCGGCGGGTCGGATCAGGCCGAGACAGCCTGGTTGACGGTGGCGACCATGGCATCGAGGTTGTTCAGTCCGTAGCCGATCAGGTACCAGCTCGCCGAGTCGAGGTAGGTGATGGCCCCGTTGCGGGCGGCGTCCGTGCCATTGACGAGATCGTTGTCCAGCACCGCCGCTGCGGCGGCTCCGGCCTCCCCGACGGCTGCGTCCCGGTCGATCACGAACAGGTGGGCGGGATCGGCCTCGGCGATGTACTCGAAGGAGATCGCCTCACCGTGGCGTCCGTCCATCTTCACGTCCGTGGCGGGTTCCACACCGAGGACGTCGTGGATGAGGCCGAAGCGGGAGTTGGCACCGTAGGCGGTCACCTCGCCGCCGCTGGTCATGACGATCAGTCCGTTGCCGGCGGTCGCCGCGGCTTCCCTGGTCGCGCTGATCTCCGTGTCCAGGGCCGAGAGCCGCTCGGCCACGGCGTCCTCGACGCCGAAGATCGTCCCGAGCGACTCGGTGACGGTGGTGAAGCCGGCAAGGGGGTCGGCGGCGTCGACGCTGAGGTCGATGGTGGGGGCGAGGTCGGACAGTTCCTCGTAGGAGTCGGCGGAGCGTCCGGAGATGATGATCAGGTCCGGTTCCGCGGCGGCGATCGTCTCGAAGTCGGGCTCGAACATGGAGCCGATGTTCGTGGTGTCGTCGCCCTCGTAGTCCGAGAGCTGGGCCGGCAGGCCGCCCTGCGGGACGCCGGCGGCGCGGATGCCGAGGGCATCGAGCGTGTCGAGTGCGCCGAGGTCGAAGGTGAAGACCGTCTCGGGGTTCAGGGGCACGTCGGTGGTCCCCTGTGCGTGCTCGACGGAGACGGTGGACGCTCCGGCGGGCTCGTCGGAGGCTTCCGACGAGCCACCGCACGCGGTGAGGGCGAGCGTGACCGCAGCGGTGACGGAAAGGACGGCGAGGCGCGGATGTGCCATGGGATCTCCGGTGGTGGGGGCCTGGCGGCCGGGAACGAGACGAGTAAGGGAAGCCTTACCTCTGAACCGTAGGGCGCGAAGGGTGAATTACGCAAACGAACCATGACGTAATAGGTCTCGGAGTGTCATCGGAGCCTGATCAAGGGCATCGCCGGCTGGCACTCGTCTTGACCGAGTGCTAACCGTTGCATACAGTCGGACTTGGCACTCGCTCCGCGCGGGTGCCAACCCTGAGGGAAGCGTTCACCGGCACCGCGACGACGGTTCACGCCCAGCCCGACGGCCTTCATTCCATTGATATCGAACGCAAAGGAGAGCCGTATGTCGGTCTCTATCAAGCCCCTTGAGGATCGCATTGTCGTCCGCCCCCTCGAAGCCGAGCAGACCACTGCTTCCGGCCTCGTCATCCCGGACACTGCCAAGGAAAAGCCCCAGGAGGGCGAAGTCGTAGCAGTCGGACCGGGTCGTGTCGACGACAACGGCAACCGCGTCCCCGTCGACGTCGCCGAGGGCGACATCGTCATCTACTCGAAGTACGGCGGAACCGAGGTCAAGCACGGTGGCACGGAGTACCTGGTGCTCTCCGCCCGCGACGTCCTCGCAGTGGTCGTCAAGTAGTAACCGTTTGAGAAACCCCGGCCCGCAACGGCCGGGGTTTTTCTCGCTGCATCAGCCTGAAAGGAATCAACAATGGCAAAGCAGTTGGAATTCAACGACGCCGCCCGCCGTGCCCTCGAGGCCGGCGTGGACAAGCTCGCGAACACCGTCAAGGTGACGCTGGGCCCCCGCGGACGCAACGTCGTGCTCGACAAGAAGTGGGGCGCTCCCACCATCACGAACGACGGCGTCACGATCGCCCGCGAGGTCGAGCTCGACGACCCGTACGAGAACCTCGGTGCTCAGCTGGCCAAGGAGGTCGCCACCAAGACGAACGACGTGGCCGGTGACGGAACCACCACGGCCACCGTCCTCGCCCAGGCCCTCGTCAAGGAAGGCCTCCGCAACGTAGCAGCGGGCGCTGCCCCGGGTCAGCTCAAGCACGGCATCGAGGTGTCGGTGGAAGCCGTCGCCAAGCGCCTGCTGGAGAACGCCCGCGAAGTCGTCGGTCAGCAGACCGCCAACGTCGCGTCCATCTCCGCGCAGAGCACCGAGGTCGGTGACCTCCTCGCCGAGGCCTTCGAGAAGGTCGGCAAGGATGGTGTGATCACCATCGAGGAGTCCTCCACCACGCAGACCGAGCTCGTCCTCACCGAGGGTATGCAGTTCGACAAGGGCTACCTCTCGCCGTACTTCGTCACCGACGCGGAACGTCAGGAAGCAGTCCTCGAGGACGCACTCATCCTGATCAACTCCGGCAAGATCTCCTCTCTGCAGGAGTTCCTTCCCCTGCTGGAGAAGGCGCTGCAGGCCGGCAAGCCGCTCTTCATCATCGCCGAGGACCTCGAGGGCGAGGCGCTCTCCACGCTCGTCGTGAACAAGATCCGTGGCACCCTGAACGTCGTCGCCGTCAAGGCTCCCGGCTTCGGTGACCGCCGCAAGGCCATGATGCAGGACATCGCCACCCTCACGGGTGCGCAGGTGGTCTCGCCCGACCTCGGTCTGAAGCTGGACCAGGTGGGCCTCGAGGTCCTCGGATCCGCACGCCGGATCACGGTGACCAAGGACGCCACCACGATCGTGGACGGTACCGGCAGCGAGTCCGACGTCGCCGACCGCGTGGCGCAGATCCGCGCCGAGGTGGAGCGCACCGATTCCGACTGGGACCGTGAGAAGCTCCAGGAGCGCCTCGCGAAGCTCGCCGGCGGCATCGGTGTCATCAAGGTCGGTGCAGCCACCGAGGTGGAGCTCAAGGAGAAGAAGCACCGCATCGAGGACGCCGTGTCCTCCACGCGAGCAGCTCTCGAAGAGGGCATCGTCGCCGGTGGTGGATCAGCGCTGGTCCACGCGGGCAAGGCGCTGGACACCGACCCCGACGTCCTGGCACTCGAGGGCGACGCGGCAACCGCCGTCGGCCTCGTTCGCCGCGCACTCGCCCAGCCGCTGCGCTGGATCGCCGAGAACGCCGGATACGAGGGCTACGTCGTCGTCGCGAAGGTCTCGGAGCTCGAGGCCGGCAACGGCTTCAACGCCGTCACGGGCGAGTACGAGAACCTGATCGACGCCGGCATCATCGACCCCGTGAAGGTGACGCGGTCCGCTCTGCGCAACGCGGCCTCCATCGCGGCGCTGGTGCTGACCACGGAGACCCTCGTGGTCGACAAGCCGGAGGAATCCGACGACGAGGGCCACGGCCACTCGCACTAGGAGAAGCCCGGGTCCACAGCCCGAGCAAGAGCACGACAGCACCCCGGTTCCTCGGAGCCGGGGTGCTGTCGTCTCCGCTTGCGCATCCCCGGCCCACCGGAACGGAAAGCGAGTCGGTGGAGCGGGTGGGGGAACGCAGAAGCCCCGGCACTCCTGGAGGGAGTACCGGGGCCGCGTGCGGACGTGCTGGAGATCAGGCGTCGACCACGATCGCGGTGACCACGGGGGTGCGGTTGTAGAACCGGCGCATCCAGTTCGCCGTCGCCCGCTCGATGATCTCCTCCGGGTCCTGCTTACGGCCACCCTGGCGGTTCGACCCGGCATCGCGGAGCGCCTTCTCGACGGCGGCACCGGCCTTGTCGAGGTCCGCGTCCGAGCAGGAGAAGCCCTTCGTGAAGAACTCGGGAGCCTCCACCATGGTGCCGTTGTCGGGGTCGATGATCGCGAGGACCGTGACCACGCCCTCCTCGGCCAGGCGGCGGCGCTCCACGAGGTCCTCCTCGGTGATGCCACCCACGCTGTCGCCGTCGACGAAGACGAGCCCGGCGTCCACCTTGCCCGAGAGGGTCGCGCGTCCGCGGACGAGGTCCACGGTCACGCCGTCCTGGGCGATCAGGACGTTACGGGGATCGACGCCCGTGGCGACGGCGATCTCCGAGTTGGCGCGCAGGTGGCGCCACTCGCCGTGCACGGGCATGACGTTGCGGGGCTTGACGATGTTGTAGCAGTATGCCAGCTCGCCGGCGCTCGCGTGACCGGAGACGTGCACCTTGGCGTTGCCCTTGTGGACCACGTTGGCACCGATCTCGGTGAGTGCGTTGATGATGCCGTAGATGGCGTTCTCGTTGCCCGGGATGAGCGAGCTCGCCAGCAGGACCGTGTCACCCTCACTGATACGGATGGCGTGGTCCTTGTTGGCCATGCGCGAGAGGGCCGCCATCGGCTCACCCTGGGAGCCGGTGCAGATCAGCACGACCTTGTGGTCATCGCTGCGCTCGAGCTTCTTGAAGTCCACGAGCAGGCCCTGCGGGATGTTCAGGTACCCGAGGTCCGCGGCGATCGTCATGTTGCGGACCATCGAACGGCCCACGAAGGCCACCTTGCGGCGGTGGCGGTGCGCGGTGTCGATGATCTGCTGGATGCGGTGGATGTGGCTCGCGAAGCTGGACACGATGATGCGGCGCGGAGCGGTGCGGAAGACGGCGTCGATGGCCGGCGCGAGGTCCTTCTCCGACGTCGTGAAGCCCGGGACGTCGGCGTTCGTGGAGTCCGTGAGGAACAAGTCCACCCCTTCGGCGCCGAGGCGCGCGAAGGCCGAGAGGTCCGTGATGCGGCGGTCCAGTGGGAACTGGTCCATCTTGAAGTCACCGGTGTGCAACACCATGCCGGCCGCGGTGCGGATGGCGACGGCGAGGCTGTCGGGGATGGAGTGGTTCACGGCGACGAACTCGAGATCGAAGCCTGCCAGGGTGCGGCGGTCGCCCTCCTTGACCTGGACCGTCTTCGGGGTGATGCGGTGCTCCTTGAGCTTCGCCTCGATGAAGGCGAGCGTGAGCCGCGAACCGATCAGGGGGATGTCCGCGCGCTCCTTGAGGAGATAGGGGACGCCACCGATGTGGTCCTCATGACCGTGCGTGAGGACGACGGCAACGACGTCGTCGAGCCGGTCCCGGATGTAGGAGAAGTCGGGGAGGATCACGTTGATCCCGGGCTGGTGCTCCTCGGGGAAGAGGACACCGCAGTCCACGATCAGCAGCTTGCCGTCGATCTCGAAGACCGTCATGTTTCTGCCGATCTCACCGATCCCACCGAGAGCGACGATGCGCATGGCTCCCTTGGCCAGTTCCCGTGGTGCTGTCAGTGCGGCAGGTCTTTTATTCACAGATTAGGTTTCTCTCATTGGTGGAGTGACACGGGGGAGAGGCCGTCAGACGTCCGTCGTGGAGGCCGGCACCCCGGTAATTGCGGTCTTGCTGTCCCCGGTTACGCGAGGACGTACTTCTTCAAGGGTACGTGGTTCAGCGCCTACCCGAGGTTCCGGCCGGTGTGCACGGCCCGGCAGGCGTCGCAGCGGAACGGTAAAATGGGTGCCTGCGTGCCCATCGGGTCCCGACTTCCGAGGAGGAACAGCGTGGTGTCCGTCCTGCAGTTCCCACCTCCCACCTCTGCCGGGAAGCGTTCGGCGAGCATGGACGAACGCAGGTTCCGGCCGGAGGTGCAGGGCCTGCGAGCGCTCGCGGTGGTCATGGTGGTGGTCTATCACGTGTGGTTCGACCGCGTGTCCGGGGGCGTGGACGTCTTCCTGCTCGTCTCGGCCTTCCTCCTCACCAGCACCTTCACCCGGCGCCTCGAGGCGGGAGAGCCGCTGGCCCTGGCAGCGTACTGGCTCGGTCTGCTGAAGCGTCTCCTGCCCGCCGCCGTGGTGGTGCTGCTGGCCGTCCTCCTCGCGACGGCGGTGTTCGTCCCGAGCTCCCGATGGTAGGCCGTGTTCGACCAGACGTGGGCATCGCTGACCTACCGCCAGAACTGGGAACTGGCGGGCCACGCCGTGGACTACTACGCGCTGGACAGCAGTGCCGCGAGCCCGCTGCAGCACTTCTGGTCGCTCTCCGTCCAGGGGCAGGTGTTCCTCCTCTGGCCGCTGCTCTTCGGGGCGTGCGCGATGGTGGTGGCACTCACGCGCGTACGTGCCCGCCCGCTGCTGATCGCGCTCTTCGGGGCGGTCCTCGCCGTCTCGCTCGTGTTCTCCGTCTGGCAGACGGGTACCGATCAGGCCGCCGCGTACTTCGACACCAGGGCCCGTCTGTGGGAGTTCGCGCTCGGCTCCCTGGTGGCACTCGTCCTGCCGTACGTGGTGCTCCCGTCGCGGATCCGGGTGGTCCTCGGCTGGGTCGGAGCGCTCCTGATGCTCAGCGGCGGCATCGTCCTCCAGGTCCAGCAGCAGTTCCCGGGCTACATCGCGCTCTGGCCCACCCTCGCCGCGGCGGCGGTGATCGTCGCGGGCCGGACCGAAGGACGATTCGGGGTGGACCGCTGGCTATCGTCGAACATCCTGGTGCGGCTCGGCGGGGCCTCGTACGCCCTGTACCTGTGGCACTGGCCCATCCTCGTCATCTGGTTGATCGTGGCGGACAAGGGGGCGGCGGGTCCGGTGGACGGCGCCGTCATCATCGCCGCCTCCCTGGTCCTGGCCGTGGTCACCACGCGCTTCGTCGAGGAACCGGTACGTTCCTGGCGGTGGCCTTCCGTGCAGCGGCGCCGTACCTCCCTGATCGTGGCGGTGGCGCTGGCCCTCGTGGTCGCACCGCTGTCCATGTGGGAGCACCGCGTCCAGGCACTGGAGGAGGCTGCGCAGCAGCAGACGCGGGCCGACAATCCGGGGGCGGCGGCACTCCTCCCGGATTTCCGGTTCGAGGGCTCGGAGGACGCCGTGGTCACGCCCCTGGGGAGTGGTCTCGGCGCGGAGTGGGCTTCCGTCGGCGGCCCGTGCTCCGAGGCCCTGATGCCGGTCGATCCCACCCTGGAGTCCTGTGTGCAGACCGGCGACGAGGCGACGGCGGAGAAGACCGTCCTGGTGCTCGGCGATTCGCACTCCCAGATGTGGATGACGGCCGTGGGTGAGATGGCGCGGGCCAACAACTGGCTCGCGGTCTCGGTGCACCTGCCCAACTGCAGGTTCGTGGACCCGCCGGCAACGGTCGACCCGGAGTGCCGGGTGTTCAACGAGGCCTCACGGGACTTCGCCCTGGACCTCGGGCCGGATGCCGTGCTCACCCTGGGATCGAGGACCGGGTGGAGCTCTCCGGACGAGACGGTGCCGGAGGGCTTCGAGGAGGGGCTCGAGCCTCTCCTCGACACCGGGATCCCGGTGGTCGCACTGCGTGACACCCCCCGGTTCGAGGACAATATGGCCGAGTGCACCGATCGGCACGCGTCCGATCCCGGCGTGTGCGACGTCCCGGCGGACGAGGTGCTGGCGCCGGTGTCGCCGGTCGGGCCGATCGCCGCCCGCACCGTGGGAGTGGAGCACCTCGACATGACGGATCTCGTGTGTGCTGATGGGTCCTGCCACGGCGTGATCGGCAACGTCCGCGTGTACCTGGACCACGACCATCTCACCAGGACCTACGTCGAGACCACGGCCCCCGTCTTCGAGGAGCGGTTCCGGGCCCTGCTCGGCTGGTGAGCACCAGCACCGGAATAGGGTGCTCCCGGGATCCGTTCTAGACTGGAAAGGCCCGCCGACGCACGCCGTCGAAGGCCCCTTACCCCCACCCGGTCTTACCGAAAGAGGCGCATCAGTGAGCGAGCAGTCCGGCCAGAACGAGACCCACGACCCCTTCGGATTCATCGGCCTGACGTACGACGACGTGCTCCTGCTCCCCGGCCACACGGATGTGATCCCCTCGGAGGCGGACACGTCCTCGCGCATCTCCAAGCGCATCACGGTGAAGACCCCCCTGCTCTCCTCCGCCATGGACACCGTCACCGAATCGCGCATGGCCGTGGCCATGGCGCGGCAGGGCGGCCTCGGCGTCATCCACCGCAACCTGTCCGTCCAGGACCAGGCGGATCAGGTGGACCGCGTGAAGCGCAGCGAATCCGGCATGATCACCAATCCGCTGACCATCGGCCCCGATGCCACGCTGCAGGAACTCGACGAGCTCTGCGGCCACTACCGGGTGTCCGGACTGCCCGTGGTCGACGACGCCGGTCACCTCCTCGGCATCGTCACGAACCGCGACACCCGCTTCGTCCTCGAGCGGGACTTCCCGACCACACGGGTCCACGACGTCATGACGAAGATGCCGCTGGTCACCGGGCACGTGGGCATCAGCGGCGACGACGCGATCAACCTCCTCGCGGCCAACAAGATCGAGAAGCTCCCTCTCGTCGATGACGAGGGGGTACTGCGCGGGCTCATCACCGTCAAGGACTTCATCAAGGCCGAGCAGTACCCGCTCTCCACGAAGGACGACGACGGCCGTCTCCGTGTGGGAGCTGCGATCGGCTTCTTCGGCGACGGCTGGGAGCGTGCCATGACGCTCGTGGACGCAGGAGTCGACGCCCTCTTCGTGGACACTGCCAACGGCCACAGCGCCGGCGTCCTCGAGATGATCGCACGCCTCAAGGCCGAGAAGTCCCTGGCCCACGTGGACATCATCGGTGGCCAGGCCGCCACCCGCGAGGGTGCGCAGGCCCTGATCGACGCCGGTGCGGACGGCATCAAGGTGGGTGTGGGACCGGGCTCCATCTGCACCACCCGCGTGGTCGCGGGTGTGGGCGTCCCGCAGGTCACCGCCATCTACGAGTCGGCGAAGGCAGCCATCCCGGCGGGCGTGCCGGTGATCGCCGACGGCGGTCTCCAGTACTCGGGGGACATCGGCAAGGCGCTCGTCGCCGGCGCCGACACCGTGATGCTCGGCTCGCTCCTGGCGGGGTCAGCCGAAGCACCGGGCGAGCTGATCTTCGTCAACGGCAAGCAGTTCAAGACCTACCGCGGTATGGGCTCCCTCGGCGCCATGCAGACGCGCGGCAAGAACACCTCGTACTCGAAGGACCGCTACTTCCAGGCGGACGTCACGGGTGACGACAAGCTGATCCCCGAGGGGATCGAGGGCCGCGTGGCCTACCGCGGGCCCCTCGCCTCGGTGGCGTACCAGCTGGTCGGCGGCCTGCGCCAGACGATGTTCTACACCGGTGCGCGCACCATCCCCGAGCTCAAGGCCAAGGGGAAGTTCGTCCGCATCACCGCTGCCGGCCTCAAGGAATCCCACCCGCACGACATCCAGATGACGGTCGAGGCACCCAACTACGGCTCCAAGTAGGCCGGCCCGCGCAGCGACTCTCCGCCGGAGGGTTCCTGGCGCATGAGTGGTCTCCCGCAGCCCGAAGCGACCGCCCGCCGCAAGCTCCGCCTGGGCCCCTACGCCCGCGCCGTAGGGCAGGTCCTGGTGGTCAGTGCGAAAGCCTCGCCGGGCGCCGTCGCCATGAAGGTCGCCGGCTCGCTGATCTCCGCGGTCCTGCCGCTCGTCACCACCTATTTCGCCGCGCTGACGACGACGGCGCTCGCCGCCGCGTATGCGGGTGATCCCGCCGCCGGCCGCTCCGCCATCACGTACGTGATCATCACGGCCGTCCTGGGCCTGCTCTGGGGCGGCTTCACCAGTGTGGACCGCTACATCCAGCAGGTCCTCAGCTTCCGGGTCGGTGCGATCGTCGGCGACCGCATGTACGAGCGGTTCCTGGCGCTGGAGTTCTGGCGGTACGACGACAAGGAGACGGTGGACCTGTACGACCGGGCCCGCCGCTTCTCCGACTCCTACGCGAGGGTCCTCGACCGCATCGCCGCCATCTTCACGCAGCTGGCCTCCGTGGTCCTCGCGATCGGGGCGCTCCTCCTCGTCAGCTGGTGGATCGCGCTGATCGTGCTCGTCGCGATCATCCCCAGCGTCTACCTCCAGTTCCGGCTCTCACGTGAGCAGATGGCGCACTGGAACACGCAGGTGGACTCACGCAGGCAGCGGCGCATGATCGAGAACAACCTGATGAAGCCGCAGCACATCGCCGAGATGCGCCTCTACGGGATCGTCCGGTACCTCATGGACCTGCGGTCGACCCTGCGGAACGCCGACGAGAAGCGGCGCCTCGACTTCCAGAAGCGGTACATCCCCCAGCAGCTCCTCGCGGATGCCCTGCAGTACGGGGCGGAGCTGCTGGCCCTCGTGTGGATCGTGGGGCAGATCATCGCCCGG
>JASLBS010000236.1 GCA_030146405.1 Arthrobacter sp. | reverse complement strand
CGTCACGGTGGAGCGCATGCTCGCCGGGCGGATCGAACCCCTCTACATCCCCACCAATCCGCTGGACATCCTCGCGCAGCAGACCGTGGCCGCCGCGGCGCTCGGCACCATCGACGTCGAGGAGTGGTTCGACGTCGTCCGCGCCTCCGCGCCGTTCGCCACCCTGCCGCGGTCCGCGTTCGAGGCGACGCTCGATCTGCTCGCGGGCCTCTACCCCTCGGACGAGTTCGCCGAGCTGCGCCCGCGCATCGTCTGGGACCGCGTGGAGGGCACCATCACCGGCAGGCCCGGGGCGCAGCGCCTCGCCGTCACCTCGGGCGGCACCATCCCGGACCGCGGACTCTTCGGGGTGTTCCTCGTGGGCTCCGAGGGTGAGGGCCCGCGTGCCGGCGGACGCCGCGTCGGTGAGCTGGACGAGGAGATGGTCTACGAATCGCGGGTGGGTGACGTCTTCGCGCTCGGAGCCACGAGCTGGCGCATCGAGGAGATCACGCACGACCGCGTGCTGGTTTCCCCCGCCTTCGGTCAGCCCGGGAAGCTGCCGTTCTGGAAGGGCGATTCCCTCGGGCGTCCGGTGGAGCTGGGCCGCGCCCTCGGCGCCTTCAACCGCGAGATGTCCGGGTCAACGCCCGAGCAGGCGCAGGAGCGCTGCGCGAGGATCGGCCTGGACGACTGGGCGGCCGGCAACCTGATCACCTACCTGACGGAGCAGCGCGAGGCCACGGAAGTGGTCCCGAGTGATCGCACGCTCGTGGTCGAACGGTTCCACGACGAGCTCGGCGACTGGCGCGTGGTGCTGCACAGCCCGTTCGGCATGCCGGTGCATGCGCCGTGGGCCCTCGCCGTCGGCGCGCGGCTCGAGCAACGCTACGGCATGGACGGCTCCGCCATGGCCTCCGACGACGGCATCGTCCTGCGCGTACCGCTCATGGACGACGAGCCACCCGGAGCGGACCTCTTCCTGTTCGACGCCGAGGAACTCGACGGGATCGTGACCGCCGAGGTGGGTGGATCGGCACTCTTCGCGTCCCGCTTCCGGGAGTGTGCGGCGCGCGCCCTGCTGCTGCCGCGCCAGAACCCGGGGAAGCGCTCACCGCTCTGGCAGCAGCGCCAGCGCTCGGCGCAGCTCCTCGACGTCGCCAAGAAGTACCCCACGTTCCCCATCGTCCTCGAGACCGTGCGCGAGTGCCTCCAGGACGTCTACGATCTCCCGGCCCTGAAGGATCTCGCGGCGTCCCTCGAACGGCGTGAGCTGCGCATCCTGGAGGTCACCACGCAGCAGCCCTCCCCCTTCGCCCGGTCCATGCTCTTCGGTTACGTGGCGTCCTTCCTCTACGAGGGGGACTCCCCGCTGGCCGAGCGCCGGGCCGCGGCACTCTCGCTCGATCCCACCCTGCTCAACGAACTGCTGGGACGCGCCGAGCTGCGCGAGCTGCTGGACGCCCGCGTGATCGCCGAGACGGAGCTGGAGCTCCAGCGGCTCAAGCCGGACCGGCTGGCGCGCGGACTCGAGGGGGTGGCGGATCTGCTGCGCCTTCTCGGACCGCTCACCCTGGAGGAGATCGCCCAGCGGCTCGAGGCGCCGCCGGAGGACCACCGCGCAGCGAGTCGGCCGGCAGAGCAGGACGCCGGGGGCACCCTGGCCGCGAGTGCCGCCCTCCGGGCTGCCGGTCATGGGGGCAGCAATGCCGATGCCACCGACTCCGGGGTGACCGACTTCGCGGTCACCGACGAGGATCCCACGGACGAGATGCTGCTCGCCGAGACCACCACGCCCGCCCCGGCTCCGGCGCGGGCCTCCCCCGAGACCGTGCGCGGGCACGTGGCCGCACTCGTGAAGGCCAACAGGGCACTGACCGTGAACATCGCCGGGAGGGAGCGCATCTCCGCAGTGGAGGATGCCGCCCGTCTCCGCGACGCCCTCGGTGTTCCCCTGCCCATGGGCATCCCCCTGGCCTTCATCGAACCCGTGGCCGATCCTCTCGGCGACCTCGTGGGCCGTTACGCCCGCACGCACGGGCCGTTCACCGCGGCCGAGGCGGCCTCCCACCTGGGGCTCGGCGTCGCCGTCGTCGCCGGGTCACTGCAGAGGCTCGCCGGAGCGGGCCGTGTGGTGGAGGGCGAGTTCCGTCCCACCGAAGCCGTGCCCGTGCTCGACATCTCGGCGGAGTCCGGAGCCGCACCGGGCACCATCACCGTGCATCCCCCCGCCTCGAGCGAGTGGTGTGATGCCGAGGTGCTCCGGCGCCTCCGGCGTCGCTCCCTGGCAGCGCTGCGCCACGAGGTGGAGCCGGTGGACCCGGCCGCCTACGGCAGGTTCCTCCCGGCATGGCAGCACGTCGGGTCCAGCCTGCGCGGGTTGGACGGCGTGCTCACCGTGATCGACCAGCTCTCCGGTGTGCCGATCCCCGCCTCCGCGTGGGAACCGCTGATCCTCGCACAGCGCGTGACCAACTACGCCCCGGCGCTGCTGGACGAGCTCACGGCCACGGGTGAGGTGCTGTGGTCCGGGGCGGGTTCGCTGGCCGGCAATGACGGCTGGATCGCGCTGCACCTGGCCGAGAACGCGTCGCTCACGTTACGTCCTGATCCCGTTTTCGAGCCGTCCGCGCTGCACACGGCGTTGCTCGATGCCCTGTCCGGGGGCGGCGGCTACTTCCTCCGGCAGCTGACCAACCTGCTGGACGTCCAGGAGATCGTGACGGACACCGCCGTGATCACAGCCCTCTGGGAGCTCGTCTGGGCGGGCCGTATCAGCAATGACACGTTCACCCCGGTGCGCTCGCTCCTCGCCAACGGCAAGACCGCGCACAAGCAGAAGCCCGTCCCCGCGCGGGCACGCACCTCGCGGGCCGGGAGGTTGGGCCGGGCGCCGGGGAAATCGCTCACCGGTGCGTCGATGCGCCTGAATGCGGCGGACGACGCCGGTGGCGGCTACCAGCGCCCCACCCCTCCGCTGGCCGCCGGGCGCTGGAACATGCTGCCCGCGGTGGAGGCGGAGGCCACCCTGCACGCGCACGCCACCGCGGAACTGCTGCTGGACCGCTACGGAGTGGTCACCCGTGGAGCGGTGGGCAACGAGGGCATCCCCGGTGGGTTCGGCCTCATGTACAAGGTGCTGGCGCGGCTCGAGGAGATGGGCCGGTGCCGGAGGGGCTACTTCATCGAGCACCTCGGCGCCGCCCAGTTCGCCGTCCCCGCGACGGTGGACCGACTGCGCTCCTTCAGCGCCGACAACCAGCTGCCCACGGCCCAGGACGTCCTCGGCGGTGAGGCACCACCCCTGAAGGCCGTTGCACTGGCGGCGACCGATCCCGCGAACCCCTACGGATCGGCGCTCAGCTGGCCGCACGCCGAGGGCGGTCACCGGGCGGGCCGGAAGGCGGGCGCACTCGTGGTCCTCGTGGACGGGGCGCTGTCCCTCTACGTGGAGCGCGGCGGCAAGACGCTCCTCACCTTCACCGAGGACGTCGATGTGCTCCGAGCCGCCGCCCTTGCCCTCGTGACGGTCATCCGCCGGGGTGCGGCGGACAAGATGGCCCTCGAGAAAGTGAACGGTGGCGAGATCCTGGACACGGACATCGGGCGCGCCCTCGCGGATGCCGGTTTCTACACCACACCGAGGGGGTTGAGGATCCGTGCCTGAGGGGGACACCGTCTGGCGGGCGGCCCGCGAGCTGCACCGGGCCCTGGCGGGGAAGGTCCTGACGCGTTGCGACATCCGGGTGCCGCGCTTCGCCACCGTGGACTTCACCGGGGACACCGTGCAGGAGGCCGTGGCCAGGGGTAAGCACCTGCTCATCCGCGGCGGGGGCGACGACGGGTGGGACATCCACTCGCACCTGAAGATGGAGGGGCTCTGGCACGTCTACGCACACGGCGAGAAGTGGCGTAGGCCCGCCTTCAAGGCGCGATGCATCCTCGAGACGGAGGACGCCGTCGTCGTCGGGTTCGAGCTCGGGCTCCTCCGTGTCATCTCCCGTGCCGAGGAGGAGGAAGCCGTCGGATTCCTGGGACCGGACCTGCTCGGCCCGGACTGGGACGCGGAGGAGGCGCTGCGCCGCCTGCGTGAACAGCCCGACCGACCGATCGGACTGGCCCTGCTGGACCAGCGGAACCTGGCCGGGATCGGCAATGTCTACCGGTGCGAGCTGTGTTTCCTCGCGGGCGTCCACCCGCTCACCCCGGTGGGCGAGGTCCCGAACCTGCCACGCATGGTGGAACTGTCCAAGAAGCTGCTGGAGGCGAACAAGGCGCGCAGCACCCGGGCCACCACCGGGCAACTGCGCGGCAACACACTGTGGGTGTACGGGCGCTCCCGCCGGGGCTGCCTGCGGTGCAGGACCCCGGTGGCGCTCGAGCAGCTCGGGGACAAGGACACCGAGCTCCGCGAGCTGTACTACTGCCCGCACTGCCAACCACGATTGGAAGCCCCGGCAGGAGCGGCACTACCCTGACGAGGTGGACGGAAGAGGACGGGTGATGCACCGATGGCCATGAAGTCGCCACTGCCTGTGCGCAACGGCGTCAACGCGACCCGGCTCCGCCTGCCCGAGGAAGGTCCGTGGGAGACGGCCCTCGCGTACATCCTCGACCGCTTCGACCACGTGGACCCCGAGGGCATCGGCGAGCGCTTCGACCGCGGCGAGGTGGTGGCCCTCGGCGGCGAGACGCTCACCCGGACCACGCCGCTCGGCGCCCACACCTTCGTCTGGTACTACCGGGAACTGCCGGTGGAGCAGCGGCTCCCGGTGGAGTTGTCCATCCTGCACCAGGACGATCACCTCCTCGTGGTGGACAAGCCGCACTTCCTGCCCACCACGCCCGGTGGCATGTACGTGGCGGAATCCGCGCTCGTCCGGCTGCGGGTGCAACTGGACCTCCCGGACCTCATCCCCATGCACCGGCTCGACCGCATGACCGCGGGCATCCTCATGTTCTCCGTCAACCCGGACACCCGCGGCGCGTACCAGCTCCTGTTCGAGAACCGCCGGATCAGCAAGGAGTACCGTGCGGTGGCGCCCGTGCGGCCCGAGCTGCACCTGGACACCGGGCCCCTCGACGTGCGCAGCCGCATCGTGAAGTCCCGCACCTACCTCCTGGCGCAGGAGGTGGAAGGCCCGGCCAACACCCACACCACCGTCGGTCTGCTGGAGCAGCGCGGGGATCGCGGCCTGTACCGGCTCCAGCCGCACACCGGTAAGACGCATCAGCTCCGCCTGCACATGGCATCCCTGGGCCTCGGTATCATCAACGACCCGTTCTATCCCGTGCTCCATCCGCAGGCACCGGACGACTACGCCGTCCCGCTGCAGCTGCTCGCCTCCAGCATCGCGTTCACCGACCCGGTGAATTCATCGGAGCGGCGCTTCGAGTCCGGCCTCACGCTGGCCGAGTTCCCCACCATCGCCTAGTGCCGGTGTCTCCGGCCATGGTCCGGGGCGTCACGGACAGTGGGCGGACCTCGGCCGCCGCATCACGGGACCAGGTGGAACGGCACGGTGGAATCAGCGCTCCGGAGGAGGCGCGTACCCGCTCGGAGTGTGCTTCGGGCCGATGCTCCGGGTCCGCAGGATGTCGGCGAGGTGATCCATGAACAGCCGGACCCGCGCATCGTCGGCATCACCCGTCCGCAGCGCGAAGATGCTGCGCGTCAGTCGGATCTCGGGGACGTCGAGGGTGATGACGCCCTCGGGCCGGTGGACCATGGCGAGTTCGGGGACGAGCGCCGCGCCCAGGCCTGCGGCCACGAGCTCGAGGCTCGCGTTGAAGTCGTCGCAGTAGGCCGCGATGCGGGGGTGGAGGTTGCAACTCGCGAAGAGACGCTCGATGACGATCGCATCCGCTGTGCCGGGATGATGCATGAGCCACGGCATGTCGGCGAGCTGGTCAGCAGTGACACGCGCGCCGCTGCGGATACCCCAACTCGAGGGGAGGACGACGCGGAAGTCGTCATCACCGATCCACTCGCGGGTGAGGGTGGACGGCCAGGCGAGCCCCGCCTGGCCCACCTGGTAGACGAGGGCCAGGTCGAGATCGCCACCCTTGCGCAGTCCCTGGAGGGTGTGGGCGGGCTCACCGACGAAGAGGCGCAGCGAGACGCCGAGCCTCTGCCACTCGGGCATCCGAAGAAGCCGAGGGAGGGCGACCGTCGCCAGGCTGGGGAAGATACCGAGCCTTAGTTCGTGGGCGGGCCCGGCATCGGCGCGGGCCGTCGAGGCAAGGAGCGCGTCGATATCGGTCAGCACCTTCGAGGCGTGGCGGGACATCGCGATGGCGGCCTCGGTGGGGACAGCGCTGCGAGCTGATCGTGTGAACAGCGTGGCGCCCGTGTCACGTTCGAGGGCAGACATCTGCTGCGACACCGCCGAAGCCGTATAGCCCAGACTGGTCGCGGCGCCGCTGAAGGATCCATGGCGGATCACTTCGAGCAGGGTCCGTAGGTGGACCGGATTCAGCATGTCTCGCTCACCCTCTCGTCGATTCGTCGCACCCCAAGAGCAAGGACGCGATAACCACCTCCGTGCAGCTCCGAGCATAAGCGTTACTGTCTCATCGGTCATCCAGCTATTAGGAATGCTTAGCTCCCGTTACCTTGAGGGAAAGCGTGTGTGGAAAGGAACGAACATGCCGACGACGGCGGACGAACTGGTCAGGGCCGAGGAGCTCAAGAATCTGTCGGCGTGGATCGCCCTGAAGGCGGCGGCGGTCGAGCTGCAGGGCGTGCAGGTGAAGGACGGGTCCATCCCGGCTGACGCGGACCATGACGCTGCGCGGTCGCAGGTCAGCATCATCGTCGATTCCCTCCATGAGTTCCGCGCCCTGCTGCCGCACGATGCGCAGTACCTCGAGTTACTGGCGCAGGACTTCCGGAGGTGGGAGTCCGCCGGCTTCGGTGTCCCGGATTTCCTGGACTCCCTGGTGGCTTTCCACCCCGAGCACTCCCGGGTCGACGGCTTGCTGCACCTGGTGGTCTTTCCCATGTACACACAGAACGGCAGCACCAACCGCTTCGTCGAGGCTGTCCTGATCGAGGTGGTCTGGCCCGATTTCGTCGCCGAGCTCGAAGCCGGGGACTACTCGAACACGCTGTTCGTGCCCATCCGTTTCGTGGATTTCACGCCCGGCTACGACACGAACTCGGCCGTCCTGTTCCCGGAGAGTGTCGCGGTCCGGAGTACTCCCACCTTCACCTGGGGCGCCATCTTCGCCGACCGTGAAGCCGCACGCTTCCGTCGCGTCGTGAAAGCAGCTGCCGGCATCACCTCGCTGGAACTGCCGACCGGCGCCGCAGAGTTGCTGGAGGACCAGGAGCTCACGGAGAGGACCTTCATCATGTGGGACCTCATCCACGACCGCACGCACATGCGCGGTGACCTGCCCTTCGATCCCTTCATGATCAAGCAGCGCATGCCCTTCTTCCTCTACTCCCTCGAGGAGCTGCGCTGCGACCTCACCGCCTTCCGGGAATCGGTCCGGATCGGGAAGGACGAGGACGCATCGCCCGAAGCACGCAAGCACGCCGAGCTCGTGCAGTACGCCGTCATCTTCGACCGCATCTTCCGCTTCGCCATCACCGGCAGTCGGGTGCGGAACTACGACGGACTCGGCGGACAGCTCCTGTTCGCCTGGATGCACCAGCACCGGGTGCTGCACTGGACCGACACCAGGTTGACCATCGACTGGGAGGAGGCCGCCGACGTCGTCGTCGCCCTCGGTGAACGGATCGAGCAGTTGTACTGGCGCTCCATCGACCGCCCCAAGACCGCCCACTGGCTCGCCGCCTACGAACTCGTCTCCGGTACGGTCACTCCGAACCCCGCTTCCGTGTGGGCCAAGGGGCCCGATGCCCTTCCCCTGGACGGGCCGCCCCGCGGACTGACGGACCAGGTCCTGGACGACGAGTTCCCCCTGTCCATGTTCTACGAGGCGCTCGAGAGGAAGATGCGGCCGATCATCGAATCCACGGCCGGCATCACCGGTACGAGCCCGATCAGCACAGGTGGGGGTGGTCCTGCATGAGCCGGGTTCTCACCGGCCGGACCATCGTCGTCGCCGGCTCGACCAGCGCTTCCGGCACCGCGGTGGTCCGAGGCCTGACCGGAGCGGGGGCGCGCGTCGTGGCGGTGGGCATCGCCGGGGACCGGGTCCGTGAGCTCGCAGCTGCCCATGACGGTGTCACGGGCTACGTCTGCGACCTCGCCGACAAGGCATCGGTCGATGGACTGGCCGGGTCGGTACGCGCCGAGGTCGGCCCGGTCGACGGTCTCATCCACCTGGTGGGGGGATGGCGTGGGGGCGGTGGGATCCAGGGCCAGACGGACGAGGACTGGGACCTCCTCTCCACCAGCATCCTGACAACACTGCGCAACACCAGCCGTGCGTTCTTCGACGACCTGGCAGCTTCCCCGGTAGGGCGCCTGGTCATCGTGTCAGCCGAATCCGCTGCCGTTCCGACGGTCAATGGCGCTGCCTACGCGGCCGTGAAGTCGGCAGCCGAAGCATGGACGCTGGCCGTTGCGGACGGCTTCCAGCGTCTGCAGGCAGGCAATCCCGATGCAACGGTCGAGCAGCATTCAGCCGCCCTGGTGCTCGTCGTGAAAGCGCTGGTCGATGATCGGATGCGCGCGGCGCAACCGGAACGGACGTTCCCGGGCTTCACCGACGTAGCCGTCCTCGCCGAGGCAGTCAGGGACGTGTTCACCCGTGAAGCGCGGGTGATCAATGGTCAACGCCTCCCGTTGAAAGCCGCTCGACGTGGTGATGCCCGGTTCTGAGGCTCGATACCGAGCTGGTCGTCGAGGTCTCCTCGGGGATCCTGCCGCCCGCGGTACATTGGCCGGGTGGACCTGCTCGGCACGGACATCCCGGTTCCGCTCTACCTCCTCGTCATGTTCGCGGTCATCATCGTCGACGTGGCGATCCCCGTGGTGCCCTCGGAGCTCCTCGTGATCGGAGCGGGCACCCTGGCGGCGGACAGTCCCGGTACCCTTCCCTTCACGATCGTCATGGTTCTCGCCGGGAGCTGGCTGGGTGATCTCGCACTCTTCCTCCTGTTCCGCTGGAAGCTCACGCATGTCCTCGACCGTTACCGCTGGGGCCGCTCCGTCCACCGGGGGCTGCGGAAAGCGATCACCACGGCGGGAAGCTCCTCCACCTACGCGGCCGTGGTGGCGGTCCGGTTCCTTCCTGCCGGGCGGACCGCGAGCGTCGCCGCGGCGGGCATCGCCGATCTTCCCCTCCGCCCGTTCGCCCTCGCGGCAGCCGCCGGGGGTGCCCTGTGGACCGCCTGGCTGGTGGGGCTCGGCTTCGTGGCCGGAGTCACCACGGGGTTCCCCGCGGGGATCAGCGCACTCCTCGGAATGGTGGTCGGTACTCTGGTGGGAGTCATCACGGCGGCCATTCTCGCCCTGAAGAAACACCGGAAGGCCACAAGAACGAATGAGCACCCCGAAGAGCCCGGGACACCAGCTTCCTGACAAGCCGGTCGCGCCACCAGTGAGTCCCGAACGGACACCGGCAGCGGCAGCGCCAGCAGGGGTACCCTCGACCACCGCGAGCGTGCTGGAGCGCCTTCGAGCGGCGAGACCACGTGACGCCGGAGCCACCCCGGGTGACGACTCGCCTGCTCCCGGGCCAGCGACCGGGCCGGGATCACAGGACACTCCGGACTCCGCACGGCACCCCGGCGCGAAGACCGGCTCACCGCAGGGCCAGCGCCCCGGCGCGGACGCCGGCCCAGCCGCGGGGCGGCCGTCCGCCACCGATGCGCGCCCGGTTCCCGCCCGCCGGACGAGGGCCGAACGTGCCGAACAGTTCCGCACCGTCGCAGAGGGTGCCGGGCAGCGAGCCCAGGTCGCGGCTCGGAAGGCGCAGATCGCCGCGCAGAAGGCCCGGGTCGCCGCAGGCGTCACGGGCCGGGCGATCGGACGTGGCAGCAGTGCGACCGCCCGCCATGTGCGCACCTGGGATCCGGACCTCGTGCGCCAGTGCGTGGTAACCCTTTGCGCCGTGGCGTGCATCCTCGGCTCCGCTGCAGGGGTGGGGGCTTTCGGCGGGCCGTCCATCCGCGACGCCGCCGGTGGGCTCTTCGCGCCGGACTCGACGCTGCTCGCGCCGTCGTCGGCCGCCTTCTCGATCTGGAGCGTCATCTACGTGGGGCTCGTGGTGTACACGGCCTACCAGTGGTTGCCCTCGCAGCGGACCAGCGAGCGTCAACGCCGCCTCGGATGGACCGTGGCGGCATCCATGCTGCTCAATCTCGCCTGGATCCTGAGCGCACAGGCCGATCTGCTGATCCTCGGCTTCGTGGTGATCATGCTGCTCCTCCTCGCCCTGCTGTCGGCCGTGCGGACCATGAACGAGTTCCCGAACCGGACGCGGCCCGAGGGGGCCTTCGTGGACGTTCCCGTGGGCCTCTACCTCGGCTGGGTGCTCGTCGCAGCCGCCGCCAACGCGGCCGCGCTGCTGACGGACGGTGAGGTGGACCTCTTCGACTGGCACGGCACCACCTGGGCCATCCTCGGGATCGTCGCCGTCCTCATCACCGCTGCCGTGGTGTGCTCCACGGACCGCGGGCGCCTGTCGGTGGCCGCGGCCACCTCGTGGGGCCTGTTCTGGATCGCGATCGAGCGCGTGCTGGGTGAGCCGTTCGCCATCGACGTGACCTTCGTGGCCGCCCTGGCCATCTTCCTGCTGCTGATCACCGCCGGTTCGCGCCGGCACCGGGTGGACCACGCGTACCGGCGGTCGCTCCGGGCCGAGGAGGACGCCAAGCGCGAGCCCCTCGACCTCCTCGGCGAGAACGACTACGAGGAGGACGACGACCGTTCCTGGCGGTACTGACCCCCCGACCGCACACGACGAGCGCCCCCTGACCATCGCGGTCAGGGGGCGCTCGTGTTCGGGGTGTCGGTCAGTCCTGGTCGCCGACGGTGACGGCGATCTTGCCGCGCACGTGTCCTTCGATGCTGCTGCGGAAGGCGTCGGCTGCACGTTCCAGGGGGAAGGACTCGGCGAGGACCGGCTTCACGCTGCCCGCCTCGACGAGTTCGGTGAGGGCCAGCAGGTCCGCCGGGTTGGGACGGACGAAGATGTAGCGGCCGCCCTTCTCCTTGACCTCGGCGTCCGTCACGGAAGCCACCCGTCCCGGGGTGTTGAGGTGCTCGAGCGATGCCACCCAGTCCTCGCCGCCCACGAAGTCCACGATCGCGTCCACGCCGTCCGGGGCCGCGTCAGCGATGCGCTGCGCTATGCCCTCGCCGTAGGTCAGCGGTTCCGCCCCCAGCGTGCGCAGGAAGTCGTGGTTCTTCTCCGACGCCGTGGCGAGCACGCGCGCGCCCCAGGCCTTCGCGATCTGAATGGCGTAGGTCCCCACGCCGCCGGCGCCGTTGTGCACCAGGACCGTCTCACCCTCGGACACCCCCACCGCCTTCAGCGCCTGGTAGGCCGTGAGCCCGGCGAGCGGCATGGTGGCGGCCTCGGCCCACGAGACGTTGGCCGGCTTGCGGGCCAACGCCCGGACGGGTGCGGCCACCCGCTCGGCGAACGTTCCGAAGCCCACGGTGTCGGCACGCACGTACCCGATGACCTCGTCGCCGGCCTGGAACTCCGTGACGGAGGGGCCCGGCTGCACCACCACGCCTGCCACGTCCCAGCCCGGGATCACCGGGAAGAAGGTGGGCAGGGCTCCGTCGAGATACCCTGCGGTGATCTTCCAGTCCACCGGGTTGACCGAGGACGCGCGAACGTCGACGAGCACGGCATCGGGGCCCACCTTCGGCTCGGGCTGCTCCCCGTACTGCAGAACGTCCGGATCCCCGTACTCCTCGTAAAAGACTGCCTTCATGGTGCTCCTCCTGCGGTCTGCCGGCCCGGGGCCGGTAGGTCATTGCTTCCACTGGCGGGAACCGGGACCCACCGGCGGGTATTCCTCAGGGGTAACCCGCACCATGGATGACGGCGGGATCAGCCCGTGTTGCGCATCCCCGCGGCCACGCCGTTGATGGTGATGAGCATGACGCGCTGCAGCTGACCGTCGGTCTGACCGGCGTCGGACGCATCATCACCGGAGCCTGCCCGCACCCGGCGCAGCAGTTCCACCTGGAGGTAGGAGATCGGGTCGAGGTACTGGTCGCGCACCGCGAGCGAGCGCTTGAGGGTGGGCTGGTTGTCGAGCAGTTCGCGCTCACCCGTGAGACGGCGGATCTCCGCCAGCGTGAGCTCGTACTCCTCGCGGATCACCATGAAGAGGTGCTGGAGGTCGCCGGGAACCAGGGCCTCCACGTAGTGCGCGGCGATCTCCAGGTCCGTCTTGGCGAGCGTCATCTCCACGTTGGACACCACGGTGCGGATGAAGTGCCAGCGCTCCAGCATCTCGTCGAGCAGGCCCTCGTGGCCCGCTTCGCGCGCGGCGCGGAGGCCCGATCCCACACCGAACCATCCGGGGACGATCTGCCGCGACTGCGTCCAGCCGAACACCCACGGGATGGCCCGCAGCCCACCGAGGCCGCTGCCGGAATCCGGGCGCTTGGACGGACGGGAACCGATGTTCAGCGATCCCAGCTGCTCCACCGGGGTGGAGGCGAGGAAGTAGGCGGGGAGGTCCTCGTGGTCGATCAGCGAGCGGTAACGGCTGAACGCGGCGTCGGACACCGTCTCCATCACCTCGGCCCAGCGGCCGCGCTCGTCCTCGGAGGTACGCGGGGTACGGTGCAGCGCGGAACCCTGCATGACCGCGGCGAGGGAGAGTTCGAGGTTCTCGCGCGCCAGCGCGGGCAGCGAGTACTTGTCGCTGATCACCTCACCCTGCTCCGTGAACTTGATCTCACCCTCGAGCACGCCGTTGGGCTGGGCGAGGATGGCGTCGTACGTGGGTCCGCCGCCGCGCCCGACCGACCCTCCACGACCGTGGAAGAGGCGCAGCCGCACACCGTGCTCGGCCGCGACGTCCCGCAGGCGCCGCTGGGTCTTGTGGATCTCCCAGAGGCTCGTGAGGACACCGGACTCCTTGTTCGAATCGGAGTACCCGAGCATCACCTCCTGCACGTCCCCGCGCAGGCGCACCACCTCGCGATAGGTGGGATCGGACAGGAGCGTGTCCACGATCTCCGCCGAGACGCGCAGCTCGTCCACGGTCTCGAGCAGGGGGGCGAAGCCGATCTTCGCGTAGGCGCCCGAGTCCGGGCCACCCGAGCCGTTACCGACGACGTCGACCAGGCCTGCCTCACGCGCGAGCACCACCGGGGCCAGGACGTCGTCCGCGCCGCGGGTCATGGAAACGATGTACGTCTCGATGACGTCGGGTCCGTAGGTGCCGAGCGCCGAGGCGATCTCGCGGAAGACGTCGAAGGTCTTCAGCGCACCGTCGTCCAGCGGGGGGTTGGTGGTTGCGAGCGGGCGCCGCGACGCCAGTTCCCGGGAGAGCGCGGCCAGCCGGGCCGGCCGGTCCAGTTCGAGGTAGGGCACCTCCAGCTCACCGAGCCGGTCGGTCAACTGCGCGACGACGTCGTGGTGCATGTCCGCGTGCTCGCGGATGTCCAGCGTGGCCAGGTGCAGGCCGAAGGAGGAGATCACGCGGGACGCGGTGGCGAGGGCGCCGTCCGCGGCCAAGCCGGCCGCGTTCTGCCGCAGCGAGTCCCCGACGAGGGCGAGATCGGCCAGGACCTGCGCGGTGTCGTTGTAGTCGCGGCCGGGTTCGTGGGCGGTCTGGTGCTGGACCCGGGACGCGGTGTTGAGGAGCTTCGCCTTCACGCAGGTCAGTTTGAGCCGGTACGGCTCCTGCGCATTGAGTTCCAGCACACGCTTGTCCAGGCGCGGGAGGCTGCCGAGATCCTCCTCGATCGACGCCATGAGTTCCTCGGACGCCCCGACGATCGCGGTGGACGAGGACAGCGACGAGATGAGGCGGTCGATGAAGTGGATCGCGATCCGGACCGCCTGCTGGTTCTGGATCTGGAGGATCTCACGCGTGACCGCAGCGGTGACGTTCGGATTGCCGTCGCGGTCACCGCCGATCCAGGAACCGAACTTCAGCGGTGCCGTGGCGGCCGGGAGGGAGACGCCGTGATCCGCGAGGAGGTCCCCGAGGTCCTCCAGCAGCTCCGGCAGGGACGTGGTGAGGATGTCCCCGAGGTAGTAGATCGCGTTGCGGGCCTCGTCGATGGGGGTGGGACGGACCTGTCGCAGCTCATCGGTCTGCCAGATCAGGTCGATCACCTCGGCGAGCCGGCGATCCTGCCGGCGACGCTGCTGGGTGCCTTCCTCCGTGGTCTCGGCGAGTACGTCGGAGAGCCTGCGCAGCTTGTCGAGCACGGAGCGGCGCGAGGCCTCCGTGGGGTGGGCCGTGAACACCGGACGGACATCCAGCTCCCCCATGACCTGCGCGAGGGCCTCCGGCCCGGCGTCGTCAGCGATCCGCGCGACAGTCTGGGCGAGCCAGCCGTCCTCCTCGGGCCGCGCCCGGAGCCCGCGCACGCGGTGCACCTGTTCGGCGGCGTTGGCGAGGTGGAAGTAGGCCGCGAAGGCCCGGGCGAGCTCGGTGGCCTGGTCGATGGGCAGCCCTGCGAGGAGCTCGCGTACCTGCTCCGCAAGGGCGGCGCGCTCGCCGGCGTCGTTCCCGCTGCCCGATTCCTTGGACTCCTTGGTGAGCAGCCGGACGCGCTCCACGAGGTCGAGGAGCTCCTGTCCGTGCTGCCGGACGAGCGATTCACCGAGGAGCGTGCTGACGCGGCGCACGTCTGCCCGGAGATCCGAGCTGATGTCACCCGCCGGTTCGCTGAGCCTTTCGGCTGCGGTCTCGGGCGAGCTTTCGAGGGGCATTGTCACAACGGCCTGCTTTCGGGGGTGCGGAAAACGAGACGTATGCAGCGCTGGATACGACGGCTTCTTTCTCGGATCCTACCCAGTGATGTGGCGTGTGCCTCACCCGGTCCGTCATATGAACGCCCGCCGCCCGTCCCCCGCAGGGTCAGGCGAACGCCGAGATGCCCGTCAGGGCGCGCCCCACGATCAGGCTGTTGATCTCGTAGGAACCCTCGTACGTGTAGATCGCTTCGGCGTCCGCGAAGATCTTCGCCATGCCGTAGTCCGTCAGGATCCCGTTGCCGCCGAGGATGCCCCGTCCGAGTGCCACCGTCTCGCGCATATGCGCCGTCGTGAAGGACTTCGCGAACGCCGCCTGGGCCATGTCCGCCGAACCCTCCTCCTGCAACTTGGCCACCCGGACCATCACGGCCAGGCTGGACGTCGTATTGCCCATCATGGTGACCAGCTGGTCCTGCACGAGCTGGAATGCGGCGATCGGCCTGCCGAACTGGTGGCGTTCCACGGCGTACTGCCGGGCGACGTCGAAGGCGGCCAGCTGCTGGCCCACTGCCTGCCAGCCCACCATGATCCGCGATCCGAGGAGGAGGTGACGCGTGTCGTTGAAGGACTCGACACCGGCGAGGCGGTCGGCCTCGGGGATCCGGACCTCCGTCAGGGTGATGTCCGCGTTCTGCACGGTCCGGAGCGCGGTCTTGTTGCGGATGGCCGTCCGCGTCACTCCGGGCAGTGCTGCGTCGAGGATGAATCCCCGCACCGCTCCCGTGTCCGCGTCCCGCGCCCACAGCACCATGTAGTCGCAGAACGTCCCGTTGCCGATCCATCGTTTGGCGCCGTTGATGATCCATTCGTCGCCGTGGCGGGTTGCCGTGGTGGCCATGCCACCGGCCACGTCGGAGCCGTGGAGCGGCTCGGTGAGGGCGAAGGCGCCGGTGATCTTCAGGTCCATCGCGTCCTGCAGGAGGCGTGCTTTCTGTTCCTCACTGCCGAAGGCGTGGAGTGCCTCGACGAAGAGATCGTGGTGGACCATGAAGAACGTGGCCACGGAGGTGTCCGCGCGGGTCAGCTCGGCGATCAGGAGGCCGCTGAAGAGATGGCTGTACCCCTGCTCCACGGGGGTGCTGAGGTGGAGCGAGGCCAACCCGGGCAGGATCTCGTGGGGGAACTCGGCGTGGTTCCACCACTCGGCGGCGCGCGGCGAGACCTCCTTGGCGAGGAAGTCCCTGACGTCCTGCAGCTTCTCCCGCTCGGACGTGCCGAGGAGGGATTCGAAACCGAGGAAATCGGCGGTGGGCAGCTGGCTCTCCATCGAGCCGTCCTTTCGATCGAGACCGGGTGGCGTTACCTGGGGGCCATGCGGATGGCTCCGTCGAGACGGATGGTCTCCCCGTTGAGCATCTGGTTCTCCACGATGTGCACCGCGAGCGCCGCGTACTCCGCGGGCTTCCCGAGGCGCGAGGGGTGCGGCACCTGCGCACCGAGCGAGTCCTGGGCGTCCTGCGGCAGTCCGGCCATCATGGGTGTCTCGAAGATCCCGGGGGCGATGGTGACCACCCGGATCAGGGACCGGGCGAACTCGCGGGCCAGGGGAAGCGTCATGGCGGCGACCCCGCCCTTCGAGGCGGCGTAGGCGGGCTGGCCGATCTGGCCGTCGAAGGCCGCCACGGAGGCGGTGTTGATGATCACGCCGCGTTCGGCCGACCCGCCGGGACCGGTGACGGGATCCGTCGCGGCCATCACCTCCGCGGCGAGCCGGACCACGTTGAACGTACCGATCAGGTTGACGTTGACGACGTGCGCGAACTGCTCGAGCGGCAGCACCCCGTCCCGGCCCAGGACCTTCCCCGGGGTGGCGATGCCCGCGCAGTTGACCACGATCCGCAGGGGGCCGAGTCCGGCGGCGATGCCCACGGCGGCTTCGACGTCGGAGGTGTCACTGACATCGGTGGGGGCGAAGCGGACGCGCTCACCTGAGGGGTCGAGCTGGGTGGCGATCTCGTCACCGGCGGATCGCGGGAGGTCGGCCAGCACCACCGAGGCGCCGTCGTCGAGCAGGCGCCGCGCGGTGGCGAGCCCCAGGCCGGAGGCGCCACCCGTGACGAGGGCCACCGCTCTGCTGATGTCCATGGTGTTCCCTCTCCTGCTGCCGAGCCGTCGTTGGTTCGCCTGTCCGTCAAGCCTACTGTGACGGAGCCCACTGCGCACCCGGTGCTGTTTTCATTGTGCATCCTGCTCAATCCGGTGCGCACCCGAGGTGGTTAGGGTGATTCCATGCCTATCCCCGACTCGGCCGCTGCGACGGCGGCGGCAAGTGTGCGGCGGCTCTTCGCGCAGCGTTCCCTGCGCGTGCCCGGCACGAGGCTGGGCGCCATCGCCTACCCGGCGCCGCAGGGACCGCACGTCCACTGGCACTACTGGTGGCAGGCGCACTACCTCGACTGCCTCCTGGACGAGCAGATCCGGGTCCCTACCGGTGATGCCCGGGCCGAGGCACGGAGGCTGGCGCGCGGCATCTGGGTACGGAACGGGGCGCGCTGGCGGAACTCCTACTACGACGACATGGCGTGGCTGGCCCTCGCCCTGCAGCGTCTCGACGCACTGGAGGGACGACGCCGGCCGAGCCACCGGGTGCGGACGCTCGGAGCGGCGCTCGCATCAGCGCACACGGCGGAACTCGGCGGTGGCGTGTACTGGAACACGCGGCGCGACTACAAGAACACGGCGAGCACGGGGCCGTCGGCCCTGTTCTTCGCACGGGCCGGTGACACCACCCGGGCGCAGCAGCTCCTCGACTGGCTGCGCGACCGGTTGCAGGATCCCGGGACGGGCCTGTACCTGGACGGTGTGAAGGCGGACGGGCGGATCGAGCGCGATGTGTACACCTACAACCAGGGAACGGTCCTGGGTGCACTCGTCGCCGTCGGCGGACCGCAGAACCTGGCACACGCGGGTGCCCTGATCGACGCCGTGGCCCGGCACCTCGCCGACCAGGACGGCGTCCTCCCGCTGGCGCATCGCGGCGACGGCGGTCTTTTCACCGGCATCCTGGCGCGCTACCTCGCCCTTGCAGCAGCGACGCCCGGCCTCGCGGAGCACGCAGCGACGACGGCGCGCACCCTGCTCGAGGCGACGGCGAGCCACCTGTGGACGGGCCGCACGCCGACGGACCACGACAGAATGCTCTTCCCGCCGCAGCAGGACGGGCCCGTCAGTCTCTCATCGCAGTTGCAGGCCTGGCTGGTCCTGGAAGCCGAGCGGTCGTGCCGGCGGCAACCGGACTAGTCGCCGTCCGCGGTCCCCGGTGCGCCCTGCGTGCCCTGCGTGCCCTGCGTGCCCTGCGGATGGATGGTCTCACCGCGGGAGAGCATGGCGACGAACTTCGCGATGTTCCGCTCCCTGGCCGCCTGCGTCTTCAGCTGCCCCAGCCGGAGGATCATGGCGTAACGGTTCTGCGAGGACAGTGTGCGGAACATGCCTGATGCCGCCTGATCGGCCTCGATCGCGGCCAGGAGATCCGCAGGGACCACCGCCGTCGCCTGTCCGGCGTAGGCCCGCGCCCATCGGCCGTCCGCCTGCGCAGCCGCCACAGCCTGCTCCCCCGCCTCACGCATGCGTCCCTCGGCGCGCAGACGGTCCACGTGCGTCCGGTTGCGCTCGGACCACATGCTGCGCGCACCGCGTGGTGTGTATCGCTGGAAGTAGCTGTCGGCATCCCGGGACCGCGCCTGGCCGTCGATCCAGCCGAAGCACAGGGCTTCGTCGAGCGCCTGGGCGTAGGTCAGGGCCGTCACGGTTCCGCCCTTCTTGTGCTCGATGAGCCAGACACCGGGTGACGACGCGTGGTTCTCCTCGAGCCACTGCCGCCAGGCGGGCGCATCGGGGACCAGGAGTTCGGGGAGTTCCGCCTTCATGCCACCACCCTAGGCCCCGGGACAGCGCACGGATCGGTGTCCCAGTGCTCGTATCGCCCGAGGATGGAAGGGCCGTTACGGTGGACCGGGACGCTCGGCCGGTGCACCCCTGCAGGCGTGGCCCGTCCATCACTCCGTACCCACCCGAAGGAGAACCGATGCTCCGCGTCCGACCCCTGATCTCCACGACGGACCTCCCTCGCGCGGCGGCATTCCTGCGGGCACTCGGCCTGAGCCCTGCGGAAGATCCTGCCCTCACGAACTCAGCCATGTTCGACGCCGGCAGCGGCCGCGTGGAGTTGCGCTCCTGCGCTACCGGCAGCCCCGAGCAGGGCAGCACATCGCTCGCGTTCGACGTCGGTGATGTCCGGGAGTTCGCCCGCCGGACCGTGGAGTCGGGCACCCCCGCCGAGATTCTCGGCGAGGGCCCCGGCACCACGGCCAGAATTCCGGCTCCGGACGGAATGTCCTTCTCGGCGGAGCTCGGACCGCGGGACACCGGAGCCCCGGCCTCATTCCTCACCGTCGTGGCCCGCTGGCACACACCCGATCTTGCTTCCGCCGCCCGGGTCCTCGAGGACATCGGTGCAAAACCAAGGAACACCCCGGGCGCCCGGCACGCGTACCGGGCCAAGAACGGCGGCGCGGTGGAAGTGCTCGCGGCGGACCGCACCGTCGTGGAGCTGGCGTTCGAGTACGACGGCGATGTCCGGGAGCTCCTCGGGAACCTGGCCGATGCCGGCGCCGAACCGGTGGTCCTGCAGGACGGTCCCGTGCGCTCGCTCAGGGTGACCGCTCCCTGGGGCGCGAGGCTCCTCGTCGAGGAGAAGTTGCCGGACGTCACCGGCGTCGCCACGGGCTGATCCTCCCCGGTTGCGGATTCAGCCAGGGGCCGAAGAACCGCGCGCCGCCTCACTCTGCCCGGACGTCTGCTATAAAACTGGGATATGAACGTTCGCACCCCTGACCCCAATCCCGGCTGGCTCTCCGAGGACGACCTGTACGAGGCCCGCCGCCGCCTGCCCATGGTCTACGTGGAGGCGATCCCCGTACGGTGCGACGCCCTCGGCTACGTCAACGAGGTGGGGCTGCTCCTGCAGGGCAATGATCAGGGCGAGATGGTGCGCACCTTCGTCTCCGGGCGTGTGATGTACCGCGAGACCATCCGGGCGGCGCTCCTCCGGCACCTCGAGAAGGACCTCGGCCCCCTGGCCCTGCCGCAGCTCGCGCCGTCCCCGCTGCCCTTCACGATCGCCGAGTACTTCCCCTCGCCATCCGAGACCGGGCTGACCGACGACCGCCAGCACGCCGTCGCGCTGGCCTACCTGATCCCCGTGACGGGCGAGTGCGCTCCCCGCCAGGACGCGCTCGAACTCTCCTGGCTGACCCCTTCCGAAGCGCTCAGTCCAGCCATCCAGGCGGAGTTCTCGGGCGGCCGCGGGGACCTGCTGCGTCAGGCCCTCGCCCATGCCGGGTGGGGACGCTAGCTACGGAAGCACCAGCCCCGGCCGCTACCGTAGGGTCCTACGGGCGCGCTGAGGGCGACCACGAGGTATTTCGCGGCTACGAGCAGGGAACGGCACGACGATCATGATGGTGAACAGGGTGGACAGGACAGGGCTGCGCGCCGTCCCGGCGGAGGGACTGGCCGTCGGGGACGTCCTGGCGCTGCCGGGCGTCGACGACGCGGCAGAGGTCGTGGCGGTCGACGTCGAGCACGACGACTTCGGTGTGCCGGCGCTCGTCGTCGCCACGACGGCCGAGGGCCGCGTCTCGATCGCCATCGGATCCATGGTCTACGTGGAACCGGCCGATGCCGAGATCAGCACCTCCGCGGTGGCCGCGGACCATGGTTCGCCCGAAGCCCTCGTGGCGCAGATCGCACAAGCGCACCCGGAGAGCGCCGCGGTCCTGGAGATCGCCGCGCGTCTGGCGCGGGGCGTCAACCTCAAGGCGGGCAGCAACCTGCAGGACCTGCACCAGCTGGCCCTGACCCTCTTCATCGACGAAGGGGACACCGCAGGTGCCCTCACGGTGGCCGGCCTCCTGGTCGAGCTGCCCTTCGACGGCAACTTCGGCCGCTGGAAGTGGATCGAGGGTGGCCTCGCCCTGGCCGCCTATCTCACCCGGCACGATGCCGAACGGTCCGCACGGTACTCGGCGGCGCTGCGGGCGGCCGATGATGCCGAGACGGATCCGCTGCGTGCCAAGACCGCCGCCCTGTACCGTCAGCGCCAGCTCAACGAGCCCAACGTGTACGATCCCGAGATCCTGCGCGCGTCATCGGCGGGCAGGACCGCCGTGGAACGTGACTGGCGGATCCTCCGGATCGGGGTCCTGCTGTACCTGCGGGCGCACGGCGGCTCCGAGACACTGAGCCGTGAGGTCCTGGAGCGGCGGATCGCCGCGGAACTCGCCGCCGTCGGGACCCTGAACGAGCAGCTCTCCGAGGGCTGACCCCTCCCGGGCCAGTGGACTGGCAAGATGGGGAGGTGCATTCCCGGTCCCAGCAGCCCCCGTTCTCCTTCTCAGTGGGCAGTCGCCTCGAGGACACGTCGCCGAGAGCCGGCGGGAGTGCCCACCGCCATGGCCGCACGGGGACGATCACCACGCCGCACGGCGAGATCCAGACCCCCGCCTTCATCCCCGTGGGCACCAAGGCGTCCGTCAAGGCGGTACTCCCCGGGGCCATGGCGGATCTCGGCGCTCAGGCCCTGCTGGCCAACGCCTACCACCTGTACCTGCAGCCCGGAGCGGACGTCCTCGACGAGGCCGGCGGTCTCGGTGCCTTCATGAACTGGCCCGGCCCCACGTTCACCGATTCCGGCGGCTTCCAGGTCATGAGCCTGGGAGCCGGCTTCAAGAAGGTGATCTCCATGGACGTTCCCGTGGACACCGGGCTGGCCGGCGCGGACGATCGCATCGCGCCGGGCAAGGAACGGCTGGCCCACATCGACGACGACGGCGTCTGGTTCAAGTCCCACCTCAACGGTGACCGGCACCGGTTCAGTCCGGAGATCTCCATGCAGGTGCAGCACCAGCTCGGGGCGGACATCATGTTCGCCTTCGACGAGCTCACCACCCTGATGAACTCCCGCGGGTACCAGGAGGAGTCCCTCGAACGGACACGCCGATGGGCGCTGCGCTGTATCGCGGAGCACGAGCGGCTCACGCAGGAGCGGAGCCACCGCCCGTACCAGGCACTGTTCGGTGTGATCCAGGGGGCGCAGTACGAGGACCTCCGCAGGAAGGCGTCTGCCGATCTCGGCGCCATGGACTTCGACGGCTTCGGTATCGGTGGTGCCCTCGAGAAGGAGAATCTCGGGACCATCCTCGGCTGGTGCTGCGACGAGCTCCCGGAGGCCAAACCCCGGCACCTCCTCGGGATCTCCGAACCGGACGACCTGTTCACCGGTATCGAGAACGGGGCGGACACCTTCGATTGCGTCTCACCCACCCGGGTGGCCCGGAACTCTGCGTTCTACACCCCCGACGGCCGGTGGAACCTCTCGAACGCACGCTTCAAACGGGACTTCACCCCGTTGATGGAGGGCTGCGACTGCTACACCTGCACGAACTACACGCGCGCCTACATCCACCATCTGTTCAAGGCGAAGGAGATGGTCTCGGCCACGCTCATCTCCATCCACAACGAACGGTTCGTGGTGCGGATGGTGGACGATGCCCGCCGTGCCATCGCGGACGGCACCTTCCACGAGTTGAAGGCGGAGGTGCTGGGCCGGTACTACGGCTGAGAACTGAACACGTTCAAATGTCGGTAGACTGGAATCTGAACGTGTTCGAGAAGGAGCTGTCATGCCGCCGTCCGGAGCCAAGAGCGAGGCCACGCGGGAACTGCTCGTCAGCACCGCCCTGCGGCTGTTCCGCGAGGTCGGCTACGAGAAGACCACCATGCGCGCCATCGCCATGGCCGCCGGCGTCTCCACGGGAAGCACCTACTACTACTTCACGTCGAAGGACGACCTCGTCCACGAGCTCTACCGGAGCCTGCAGGAGGAACACCGCGCACTGGCCCTGCCGCTGCTCACCGAGGGCCAGAATCTCGGCGAGCTCCTGCGCGTGGTGCTGAACACCGGCATCGACGTGATGCGGCCCTACCACGACTTCGGTTCCCACTTCATCGGCATCGCGATCCGGCCCTCGGCCACCACGAGCCCTTTCGGCAGCGAGTCGGCCGTGGCCCGTGCTCGCGCCATCTCGCTGTTCCGGCACGGACTCACACTGGCCCGGCCGCAACCGCCCCACGCGCTACGGGACGATCTCCCGGAGCTCCTCTGGTTCGCCTACATGGGGATCACCCTGTTCTGGGTCTACGACTCCTCCCCCGACCAGGTGCGCACGCGGCGCCTGATCGACCAGGCCGCCCCGCTCATCTCCAGGCTCGTGATCCTCTCGCGCCTGCCCGTGGTGCGGAAGATCGTCGAGGACATCGTCCAGCTCATCCGCGGGACGCGACAGTGAACAACCGGTACACCCCGGACGACGTCGGACCGGCAGCGCCCCGGAACGCCGTGACCTTCGGGCCCTGCGCCGTCGCGGTCGGGTTCCTCGTGGGACTGGTCACCCTCGCGCTCGCTGTCAGCCTCGCCGGGGGTTTCCCCGGCGCACCCGCGATCTTTCTCTTCGCCCTCTGGTACGGCTTCATGATCGGCGTCCTCACGGGGCTTCCGCTCGGGGTGGCGCTCGGTATCCTCCTCAGGAGGGTCCGGAACCAGTGGATCCACGTCGGCGTGTTCTTCGGCTGCTTCGCCGCCGTGGCACTCCTGGCGTCCCCCCGGCTCTTCCCCTCACAGTCGGTGCTGGAGAACCTGCCCGCCGTCCTCGTCATCGGAGGCGCCGGCGCGTTGGCCCGCGCCAGCGTCTGGACCTTGGTCCGCGTGCACTGAGCATCGCCGAGGACGTGATCGCCGGGGCACCCGGGGTGACCTACCCCATTTTCGGGCCTGCGATGAACGGCGATCGCGGCACCCGCCGAAGTCGCCGCCCTGCGCGCCGGTCGGGCACACTAGAGGGATGTCCGAGAACCAGATGATTGTTCCTCCAGCCGTCACACTCACCATCGCGGGATCCGAGGCCACGGGTGGCGCCGGCGCCCAGGCCGACCTCAAGACGTTCCAGGAACTGGGCGTCTACGGCATCGTGGCCCTGACCTGCATCGTGTCCTTCGACCCGAAGAACCAGTGGCAGCACCGCTTCGTGCCCGTGGACCAGCAGGTCATCGCCGACCAGCTCGAGGCCATCCAGTCCTGCTACGAGCTGGGGACCGTCAAGCTCGGCATGCTCGGCACGCCCGCCACGATCGACACCGTGGCGGCGGCACTGAAGAACCAGCAGTGGGACAACGTGGTCCTCGACCCCGTGCTGATCTGCAAGGGACAGGAGCCCGGTGCCGCACTGGACACGGACCAGGCACTCAAGGCGAACATCCTTCCACTGGCCACCTTCGTGACCCCCAACCACTTCGAGGCGGAATCACTGTCGGGGATCACCATCGACTCCCTCGAGGACCTGAAGGAAGCCGCCCGGATCATCCACCGCCAGAGCGGTGCGGTGGTCCTCGCCAAGGGTGGTGTGCGGATCGCTGGCCCTGACGCCCTGGACGTCTACTTCGACGGCGAGACCCTCGAGGTCCTGTCCGCACCCAAGGTGGGCGAACTGGCCGTGAGCGGTGCCGGCTGCACCCTCGCCGCGGCGATCGCCGCAGAACTGGCCAAGGGTGCCACGCCGCTGGACGCGGCCCGCACCGCCAAGCAGTTCGTGACCCGGGGAATCCACGACCGCGTCGCGTCCAACGCACCGTTCGATGCCGTCTGGCAGGGCGGCGGGCGCGCCTCCTAGCACCGGTCGCGGGCGCGACCCCGATGGACCGCCGGCGGCGAGGACGTCACGAGGCGAGTCTGACGTCCTTGCCGCGCAGCGTGGCCCGGAAGCCGTCGTCCTGCACCGTGACGTCCTGGAGCACGAGCCCCTCGGGCAGGCCCTCGATGGTGTGCTCGATGACCACGAACCGGCGGACGACGGCGGCGATGCCCTCGGCGAGGAAATCCGGACCGCCGACGTCGATCGAGGTCGGCTGCATGACGATCCCGCCGGCCACGACCTCGACGGTGCCGGTGGCGGTGACCTGCACCTCACGGCCGAGGACCTCGACCGTCCGGACAACACTGGTGCGGCCGTCGTCGGCGGCGGCCACCACGCTCCCGTCGCCGAGCTCACCGGCGATCACCTCGAACGGAACGGTCGCGTCCACACTGAGCTGCCCGGCAACGAGCCCGTCCGCCCCCGTGACCACATCCGCACCGACCGCCCGTACATCGCGGAGCGTCGAGCCCTCGGCGATCACGGTTCCGGCGTCGAACGTCAGATCCGCGAGCCACACGTCGCTCTCGCCCAGGCCGGCGGGAGGCGCTGCTGCCGGCGGTTCTCCCGCTGCGCCCTGAGGCGACGGCTCCGCACCGGGCTCACCAGCGGGGTCGCTCACCACCCACCACAGCACCACCACGGCGATCCCCAGGAGGAGCACCATCCCGAGCGCACCGATCAACCAGTCCTTCGCGCGTGTCCACTCCATCAGCACAGTGTGAAGGATGCCCGGCCCGAAACTCCGGAGCCCACCCCTGACGCGCTCAGCCCTCGGACGGCTCCGGCGTCTCGTCCTCGGTCCGTCCGCAGGCCAGACCGGCGGGCGTGATGTCGATGGCCGAGGCCGGCAGCGTTCCCTCGTACCCGGAGCCCAGGATCACGTCCACGGACCTGTCCTCGCGCTCGTCGGCCCGGTAGAGGGTGTCGGGGATGTTGCGCTGGAGCGTGAACGCGTTGGCGCGGCCACCCTCACCCGAGACGATGATCGCGGTCATGCCGGCTGACGCGACCTCCCGATTACCGATGTCCTGCACCACGAACGCACGTTCGCGCAGTTGCCCCGCGGCGGTTCCCGCGAGTCCGTCGATCGGGGTGCTGTTGTACACGTTGACGGTGATGGCGCTCGGGTCCTGGTAGTCGAAGGGCCCTGCGGGGCACTCGGAGGTGGGCGTGGGCGTCGAGGCGGTCTCGAGGAACTCCAGCTCGATGTCCCCGCGAGCCATGCCCACGGCCATATAACCGGCGGCACCGAGCAGTCCCACGAGGAGCACCAGGACGATCCCGTGGCGGATCCGACGGCGCTTCACGCGCTGCCGGTCGGCGGTCTCGTCCTCGAACACCGCCCCGAGATCGGTCTCCGTGACGATCCGGTGCCCGTGCCACTCGATCGGGTCCCGCTTGGCGCGTGCGCGCCGCTGGCGGGGCGGCTCATACTCAGTCATTGAGCACGAGGACCCGCGCGTGCAGGATGGTCCGCTGGTGCAGGGCGGTCCGCACGGCACGGTGGAGGCCGTCCTCGAGGTACATGATCTCGTTCCACTGCACCACGTGGGGGAACAGATCCCCGAAGAAGGTCGAGTCCTCGGCGAGGAGTGCTTCGAGGTCCAGCGTGGTCTTGGTGGTCACGAGTTCGTCCAGCCGCACCTGCCGCGGGGGTACCTCCGCCCAGTCCTTGGGCGTCACGTATCCGTGGTCCGGGTAGGGCCTGCCGTCACTTACTGCTTTGAAGATCACTGCTACAGCCTAGGTAATTGCTTCACTCAATGGAACGTGCGTCCATCGAGGCCGTCATCTCATGGCCGAAAGGTTACTGCTGACGGGGGTGGAGCGCGAGGATGCGGGCCTCCTTCACGGCCCGGACCGCCGATGGTCGGCGGGAAGTTCGGGGAGTTCGTCCCCGAGCGCGGGGTAGGAGGGTTGCGCACCGGAACGTTGCACGGCGTAGGACCCCACGCGGACGGCGAACCGTACGGCGTCCTCGAAGGTGTCGGTTGCCAGGAGGCGCGCTGCGAGGGCCCCGACGAAGGCGTCACCGGCCCCGGTGGTGTCCACGGCCGCCACCCGTGGGGCAGGTATGCGCCTGATCGGGCCGCCGTCGGACACCAGCGCTCCCGCCCCGCCGAGCGTCATCACCACGGAGGCGAAGCCGCAGGAGAGCAGGGCGGCCGCCACCGCCTCCTGATCGGGCTGCTCATCACCGCCCAGCTGTGCGAGGACGAGTTCGCCCTCGTGCTCGTTGACCACGAGCGGGTCCGCACGCAGGAGCACCTCGGGGTCCAGTTCGATCACGGGAGCGAGATTCACGATCACCCGGCCGGTCGCAGTGCGCACCGCTGCCGCAGTGGCGTCCGCGGACAGTTCACCCTGCACGACGACGACGTCCGCGCCCCGGATCACGTCCGCCGCCGCGGCGACCACGTCGGGGGTCACATCCGTATTGGCGCCGGGCAGCACCACGATGGTGTTCTCGCCGTCGTCGGACACCTCCACGACGGCCACCCCGGTACCGCCGTCCGTGCGCCCGACCGCCCGCACGTCCACCCCTGCCGTGCCCAGCCCGGACAGCGCGGTCGCCGCGTAGGCATCGCTTCCCACGGCTCCGATCATGGTCACGTCCGCGCCGAGCAGCGCTGCGGCCACGGCCTGGTTGGCGCCCTTGCCGCCGGGTAGTACGGTCATCGATCGGCCCAGGACGGTCTCACCCGGCCGGGGACGGCGCTCGAGGGTCACCACGAGGTCCGCGTTGATGGATCCCACCACGACGATGCTCATGTCCGCAGTCTTCCACGAGCGGCCGGCCGCCCGGAATGGCTGGAGCCGCCGCCCCGGAACATAATGGAGCCATGCCTACCGATGCTCCGATCGATCTGCTCCCCGACTCCCCCGTTCCACCGGGGGGTGACAGCGGGAGACCCGTTCAGGGGCTCCTCCTCGACGTCGACGGGCCGGTCGCGAGCCCGGTCACGCGGACCGTTCCCGCCGGGATCATCACCGACCTGCTGACGCTCGCTGCCGCAGGGTGGCCGGTGGTCTTCAATACGGGAAGGTCCGATGCCTTCATCCGTGAGCAGGTCATGGTGCCGATGCTCGCCGCCGGGATCCCGGCCGGAGTCACCTTCCACGCGGTCTGCGAGAAGGGCGCCACCTGGTTCTCCTTCACGGCCGACGGCGCCGGCGAGGTGTTCGTGGACCGCGAGCTCGCGCTCCCCACCAGCTTCGCCGACGACGTCCGGGACCTCGTGGAGGAGAAGTACGGCGAGCTCATGTTCTTCGACGAGACCAAGCTCGCGATGGTCTCGGTGGAACAGCAACTCGACGCCGCCAACGCCGACTACCTCGAGGGACAACGCGGGTTCGACGACGACGCCCTCGAGATCCTGCACAGCCATGACATGGGTGCGTGCCGCCTGGACCGCGAGGAGCCGGACAGCAACGGGGACATCGAGTACCGGGTGGACCCCACCATCATCTCCACCGACATCGAATCGGTGCGCGTGGGCAAGGACCTCGGCGCCGACCGTGCGCTGACGCTGGTGGCCCCGCTCATGGACATCCCCCGCACCTGGCGGACCGTGGGCGATTCCCGCACCGACTACGCCATGGCCGATTACCTGCACGAGCAGGGGTTCGACGTCGCCCACGTGGACGTCCGCCCCGCGGACGGCGTGCCCGTGAAACCCTACGAGGTCCTCACCGAGGGAGACCTCGTCCACGAGGAGGCAGGGGCTGCGTTCTTCGCGCGATGCGTCGGTTCGCTGGCCTGAGGCAGGGGTAGGACCCGCCGCGGTCAGCCCGCCGGCGCTGCGAGCACTTCCTCGATCGCCGCGATGACCTCGGGGGCGTCGGGTTCCACCGTCGGCGCGAAGCGGGCCACCACTTCGCCGTCGCGGTTGACCAGGAACTTCTCGAAGTTCCACTTCACCAGCCCGGGAAGCACGCCATTCCTGAAATGGGTGAGCTGCCCGTACAGCGGGTGCTGATCCTTACCGCGGACGTCGCCCTTGCTCAGCAGGGGGAACGTCACGCCGAAGGTCGTGGAGCAGAACTCGGCGATGTCGCCGTCGGTCCCGGGCTCCTGGCCCATGAACTGGTTGCACGGCATCCCGAGGACCACCAGGCCCTGCTCGGCGTACTTCCCGTAGAGCTCCTCCAGTCCCGCATACTGCGGGGTGAAGCCGCACTTGGACGCCACGTTCACCACCAGGACCGGCCGGCCGCGGAAATCACCGAAGGACGTCCGGCTGCCATCGTTCATGGTGAGGTCGATGTCGTAGAGATCGGACGATGGCATTGCTGCTCCCTGGTCTGTGGTGGACGCTCTGTGGTGGACGCGCTCTACTCCGCACCCTAGCGCGGTCCGCCGACCGATGAGGAGCAAATGGGCACGGGGGAACGTTGGACAGGAGGGCGGCGCGCAAACGCCACCACAGCGGCCGGGGTACGAGCCGCGTGTTCACCGAGAGAACGGGTCACCGCATGGGAATCATCGGAACGTGGCGGACGCAGCTCCGGCAAACCTTCTCCGACGGAGCCGCCACCATCCAGCAGTGGCAACTCGACTTCGAGAAGGGCGACGACGTCGGCTACTTCCCCGTCGATTCCGCTGTCTGGACCGTGCACACCTCCATGACGCCCACCGTGGCCGGCATCCGGGCCCTGTTGCTCCAGGCCCTCCATCCCGGCGCGATGGCCGGGGTGCACGCCCACTCCAACTTCCGCGAGGAACCCCTCGGCCGCCTCGCCAACACCATCCGCTGGATCTTCACGGTGACGTACGGCTCGAAGGCCGCAGCGAAGGAGGGCTCGGACTTCGTGCAGCGGCTCCACACCCGCGTCCACGGCACCTATGTGGACAGCCGTGGCGAGGAGAAGCCCTACGCGGCGTCGGATCCGCACCTGATCCGCTGGGTGCACCTCGCCTTCACGGACGCTTTCGTGGCCGCCCACTCCGCCTACGGCGGGCGGATTCCCGGCGGAACGGACCAGTACGTGGCGGAGTGGGCTGCGGCGGGTGAACTGATGGGGCTCGAGGACCCTCCGCGGTCCGAGGCCGACCTGCGGTCCCAGCTCGCGGCGTTCGACGACGAGCTCACCGGCAGTGAGCAGGTGCGGGAGACACTGACCTACATCCGCCGGCCGCCGCTCCCGCGCTCGCAGCGCCTCGGGTACCAGATCCTGTTCGCCGGAGCGGTGGCCACGCTCGAGCCGAGACACCGCGAGCTGCTCGGTCTGAAGGTGCCCTCGCTGGGACCCGTGCCGCTGCCGATCGGCACCGCGGTGCGCGTGGTCCTCGGGGTGATCCGGCTGGGACTCGGCCCCGAGGGCCCGGCGGAGAAAGCGGCGAAGAACCGCATCCGGCGCGTGACCGGAACCGCTTAACCAGCTGAACCCCGGCGCGGGGCCGGGGTTCAGCTGGTGTGCTTCAGCGGAGGATGGGGGATTTGAACCCCCGAGGGCGTGAACCCAACACGCGTTCCAGGCGTGCGCCATAGGCCGCTAGGCGAATCCTCCTCTAATGGAGCAGATACCAGACTACCCATACAACCGGTTCCTGCCGAATCGCGCCTTCGACCGGGAGCCCTTGGGTCGATTCGAGAGGCGCCTGCCCGACTGTGTAGACTATTTCCCGGCCCCTCATGTGGTGTCATCCTGTGAACTCCCCCAGGACCGGAAGGTAGCAAGGGTAAGCGGGCTCTGGCAGGTGCATGAGGGGTCCTACTTTTAAGAACCGGGCCCTTTCCCAGGACCGGGTGGCGGGCGCGAGCGGGGCAGGAGGGCCGAGGGTGACACACCACGGTGCCGGCCGGTTCGCTCCGAGCCCGTCCGGGCAACTGCACCTCGGCAACCTCCGCACCGCCGTCCTCGCCTGGCTCTTCGCCCGTTCCACCGGACGGCGCTTCCTGCTGCGGGTCGAGGACCTTGACCGCGTGCGCGCAGGCGCCGAAGCCGAGCAGCTCGCGGAACTGGCAGCGCTGGGCCTGACCGCCGACCGCCCCGTGGTCCGGCAGAGCGAGCAGTACGCCCGGTACGTGGGGGCGCTGGACACCCTCGGCGAACGGGGACTCCTGTACGAGTGCTTCTGCACCCGGCGGGACGTGGCGGAGGCTGCGAGCGCGCCGCATGGACGCCCCGGCTTCTACCCGGGGACCTGCCGGAACCTGGGCGCCGAGGAACGTGGTCGACGCCGCGCACTGCGCCCTCCTGCCCTCCGCCTGCGCTCCGAGGTGGACACCTGGGTCATCGCGGACCTCCTCGCAGGTCCGGTCCAAGGTCCCGTGGACGATGTCGTGCTCCGACGGAACGACGGCGTGATCGCCTACAACCTCGCCGTGGTGGTGGACGACGGCGCCGACGGGATCGACCAGGTGGTGCGGGGGGACGACCTCCTCGAATCGGCTCCCCGGCAGGCCTACCTCGCCTCGCTGCTGGGCCTGGAAGTTCCCACCTACGCGCACGTTCCCCTCGCTGTCAGCGGGGAGGGACGCCGCTTGGCAAAACGGGACGGCGCTGTGACACTGGAGGACCTCGGCGCACTGGGCTGGACCCCACCGATGGTGCTGCACCTCATTCTCACGTCCCTCGGACTTCCCGGCGCCTCGTTGGACGAAGCGCTCGGGGTGTTCACACCGGAGGCGCTACCCCGGGAACCGTGGGTCGTGGATTCGGCGGTCCTGTCCTCCACCCCTGCCGGACCGGCAGGTAAACCGTCAGCATCAACCGATAAGGTTTCTCCGTGAGTACAGCCCTCTACCGCCGCTACCGTCCCGAGACCTTCGCGGACGTCATCGGCCAGGAGCATGTCACTGCACCGCTGATGGCGGCCATCGACAAGGACCGTATCAACCACGCCTACCTCTTCTCCGGCCCGCGTGGATGCGGGAAGACCACGTCGGCCCGCATCCTCGCCCGGTGCCTGAATTGCGCCCAGGGCCCCACCTCCACCCCGTGCGGCACCTGCGACAGCTGCGTGGCATTGGCCCGCAACGGCTCCGGCAGCCTGGACGTCATCGAGATCGACGCTGCCAGCCACGGTGGTGTGGACGACGCCCGCGATCTCCGTGAACGCGCCACCTTCGCGCCGGTCCGCGACCGCTACAAGATCTTCATCATCGACGAGGCCCACATGGTCACGTCCGCCGGCTTCAACGCCCTGCTGAAGATCGTGGAGGAGCCGCCGGAGCACATCCTCTTCATCTTCGCGACCACCGAGCCGGACAAGGTGATCGGTACCATCCGGTCCCGCACGCACCACTATCCGTTCCGGCTGGTTCCACCCGAGCCGCTGATGGAGTACCTGGAGCAGCTGTGCCGGCAGGAGAACGTGCCGGTGGCACCGGGCGTGCTCTCGCTCGTGATCCGCGCCGGTGGTGGTTCGGTGCGCGATTCGCTGTCCGTCCTGGATCAGCTGATGGCAGGAGCGGGTGAGAACGGCCTCGACTACGAGCTCGCCGTCTCCCTGCTCGGCTACACGCACGCCACGCTCCTCGACGACGTGGTCGAGTCGATGGCCGCGGATGATGCCGGTACGGTGTTCAACGCCGTCGATCGAGTGATCCAGACCGGACACGACCCCCGACGATTCGTGGAGGATCTGCTCGAGCGCTTCCGGGACCTGATCGTCATCAACGCCGTCCCCGAGGGGGCCGCGTCCATCCTGCGTGGCGTCCCTGACGACCAGCTCAACCGCATGCGCACGCAAGCCACCCAGCTCGGTGCGGGGGAGCTGTCACGGGCGGCGGATGTCACCAACACCGCGCTCACGGAGATGACCGGCGCCACGTCCCCGAGGCTGCACCTGGAACTGCTCTGCGCGCGGCTCCTCCTTCCCGCGGCGGACGCCAGTGTCCGCGGCACGCTGGCCCGCGTGGACCGCATCGAGCGCCGGCTCGAGTACGCCGCCGGCACCCCCGCCGAGGCACCGTCGGCAGAAGCGGTGGAGGCACCGAAGGCACCGGCCCGGCCCCGCCTCGATGTCCCTCGGAACGCCGAGGAGGCCGCTGCACGCTGGTCCCTCCCCGCCACCGCCCCGACATCATCGGCCCCCGACACCTCCGGTTCGCCTGCCCCGAACGCAGCGGCTCCCTCCGGTGGCCGCCCGTCCTCCCGACCCTCCACCGCGGATTCCTCCCCGGACTGGGGTGGGAGCTGGGGTGTCTCCACGGACTCCGCCTTCGCTGATCCGAGCCCCGCGGCACCTCCGTCCGCACCATCCGGGCCCGCCGTCCCCGCCGCGCAACCCCCGCAGTCCCCTGCTGAGGGCACTGCACCCGAGGAACCGCGGCAGCCGGCAGACCCGTCAGCGCAGGGCGACGAAGCCCGGAAGCAGCCACTCCCCGACCGAGCCGGCAGCGCCACCGACGAGCTGGCCGACAGTGTGGAGGACGCCTGGTCCGGCCCCCGGGCCGATGCCCCGGCGCCCTCACGGACGTCAGCTGGTCCGACGAACGAGCAGCGCCCCGCTCCGTCGTCGCCGGCGGACACCTCCGGGGTGCAGCGTTCTCCCGGGTCGCCGTCCCCCGCAGCTCCGCCGTTCCCCGCAGATCCTGTGAAGGAACCGCAGCGCACCGGCCCCGACGTCGGACGGACACCGGAGCAGTCCTCTCCCTCGAGCGGCAACATCGAGATGGTCCGCAGGGCATGGCCGGAGATCATGGACGAGGTGGCCAAGATCAAGCGCGCCACCTGGTTGATCGTCAACGTCTCGGCGAAGCCGCGCTCCTTCGAGGGCAACCAGCTGGTGCTCGCCTTCGTCAACCAGGGCAACGCCATCGGCTTCCAGCGCGGCCCGCACCTGGACAACCTGAAACAGGCGATCCATACGGTGCTGGGTCTCACCTGTTCCATCGAGGCGATGCACGACGCCGGCGGGTCGGGTGAGTCGGGCCCAAAAGTACCGGCTAGCCAGCCGGCCCGGGACAGTACCCCGGGCCCTGCTTCCTCCGTGCCGTCCGGCCGTCCCGGCAGCCAGGTTCCGGAGGCTCCGGCCCGCCCGGCACAGGGCATGCCCGAACAGCGGGGAACCCTGCCGGTGAACCCGGCAACACCGGACGCTCCGGATGCCACTGCGCCCGGACAGCGGACGGTGGCGCAGCGGGAGGTGCCACCGGCAACACCCGAGGCCACTGCACCCGGACAGCGGCTTGCCGCTCAGCGGGAGGCCCTCCCGGAACCGCGCACGCAGCGTGCACCTGCCGTCGACACATCCGAGCAGTGCAACGTTCCGTCCCCCGATCGCTCCCGCACCGGTAGCCATACCGCCGGCGGACGGGGAGCGAAGGCGGATGCTCCCCGGCCCTCGGCCCCATCCCGCCCGAGCACGCCTCCCAGGCCGCCTGCGACCCACGCGGCACCTGCGGACCGTCAGGCTGCAGGCGGTAGCGAGGCTGTGCCGGAAGCGGTCAGTGCCTGGAACCCCTCCATGTCCGACGATTCCTGGGCACTCGTCGAGCCTCCGGAGGAAGCCTTCGATCCCGGCCCCGGCTGGGACTCGGTACCCGAGGATCCGGCGGAGCGCCGTACAGCGCCCGTAGGGGAAGAGCGGGAACCACGGCACGGTTCCACACGCGCCCCCTCGCGCACGGAAGCGGCCCAGCGAGGCAGTCAGGGGCAGCAGGACCCGCGGAACCGTGGAGTGGTTCCGGACCCTCGAGGAGCTCCGGAGAACCGGGGACCACAGGTGCGCCAGAACAGTCCAGCGAGGCAGGACGATCCGGCCCAGCCGGTCCCCCGCTCCTCGCGCTCGGTGGTCTGGAGCCCGGACACCGACGGCGCGAACCCCTCACCCGAGCCGTCGGTGTCCTCGCCGACCGAGCCCACCTCGAATGAGCAGGCTCGGGGCATACCCCATTTCATCGGGTCGCCGGTGCAGGACGACGTACGGACGGCCGGGGTTCCCACCCAGGAGCCGCCTGCTCCTGCCCAGGGCCGCGCTCCCGCCGGGGCTTCTCCTTCCCGCGTGGGGACACCGGCCGTGGCCTCGGTGGCAGTCGATCCTGCGACAGCAGGTGGAGCAGCCGGTGGGGAACAGTCGCGGCCGGAGCCCGATGGGAACGCGCACCGGAAACCGGTCAGCCGCTACCAGCAGCTCCTCGACGAGGCCGATCGGAAGCGGACCGAGGAAGCCGCTGCTGCTCGGGGCGCCGTCGATCTCCGGTTCATCGAGGACGAGCCGAGCGCCGATGACGAGACACTCGAGGACTCCGGCCTCGTGGGACGTACGGCGATCGAACGGATTCTCAACGGCCGCCTGATCGAGGAACGCAGCACCAACGGGCAGTAGATCACGGCACTTCGGAGCTGCTCGCGCCGGCCCGGGCGCTGCAGGGCGGACAATGGAGGGCGTGCCCTTCCGCCGGTGAGCTGAGGAGGGCCGGCGGCAATTCACGGCGGGCGCATCGGCAGCACCGCCATCGGACAGCAGAAGAGGAACGATCGTGTACGAAGGCGCAGTCCAGGAGCTGATCGACGAGCTCGGACGCCTCCCCGGCGTAGGGCCCAAATCTGCCCAGCGTCTCGCATTCCACATCCTGGAGGCGGACGGCGAGGACATGCGGCGTCTTGTCACCGCCATCACCACGGTCAAGGAACGCGTGAAGTTCTGTACCGTCTGCGGCAATGTCGCGGAGCAGGATCTCTGCGCCATCTGCAGGGACCCCCGCCGTGACCCGAGCATGATCTGCGTGGTCGAGGAGTCCAAGGACGTCATCGCCGTGGAACGCACGCGCTCCTTCCGCGGCAGGTACCACGTGCTCGGGGGAGCCATCAACCCGATCGCCGGTGTGGGACCGGACCAGCTGCGCATCCGGGAACTTCTCGCCCGCCTCTCCGATTCGCAGATCGAGGAGATCATCATCGCCACGGACCCCAACCTGGAGGGAGAGGCGACGGCCACCTACCTGGTCCGCATGCTCAAGACCATCGGCATTCCGGTCACGCGCCTCGCCTCGGGCCTCCCGGTGGGCGGGGACCTGGAGTACGCGGACGAGGTGACCCTGGGCCGAGCCTTCGAGGGGCGCCGTGCCATGTCCTGATCCTGGTTCTGGCACGGCGGGATCGCCGAAGGGCGACGCCCCTCGTCGGCCCCTGATCAGGCGATGCGGGTACCCTGCGCCAGGCGCTTCGCCGGCATGGTCAGGCGCCGCCTGCCCACCAGCAGGAGCCCAACCGCGAGGAGGACCTGCAGTCCGAGGCCGAGCGGCCAGATCGGAGTACCCTGCGGGAGCCGTCGCATTCCCTGCCGGGCCTCCTCACACGTGACCTCCAGATCCTCGCCGGCCTGGGCCTCCCGCACCAGCTGGCTGACGGACTCCAGGACCCCCGGCGAGTAGGAACTCCCGCTGTTCAGAGATGCGAGGTCCGGGACCGCCGAGTCCTCCACCGGCTCGTCCTCGTAGCTGTACGGCACCGCGTCGGCCACGACCACGAACGGGTTGGCCGCAAGGAGCCAGGCGATGTACTCGGTGTGCGCGACGTCGGCTGTATAGGACTGCGTGTAGCACACCAGCTCGGCGCTCTCATCGACGCTGCCGTCCTCCAGATAAGCGGATTCGGGGTAGCTGTAGTAGGAGGTCGTCACGGTCCGCGGCTCGGCTGTCAGGGCGGCGCTCAGCGCGTACACGATCACGGTCCCGATCGCCAGCAGAGCCACCATCATGTAGGTGCTGACGATCGAGAACAGGGGACGGTCGGCGAGTGCGGACACCCCCACACCGAGGGCGCAGATCACACCCAGTTCGATCGCCAGCATCACGAGCGAGACGAGGGCCACCCCACCGCCCACGCCGCCGAGGGTGAGAGCCCAGAAGATGAACGGTGTGCTGAGGACCAGGAACGCGAGCGAGCCCGTCCAGGACGCCAGCCACTTCCCCACCAGGAGCTGCCCGGGAGTCAGCAGCGTCACCTGGAGAATGGCGAGCGTGCCGCCCGCCCGGTCACCGTTCACCGCGTTGGCGGACAGTCCAGGGGCCACGAGCAGCCCGAAGAGCAGGACGAAGCCCAGGACCAGGTCGAAGAGGATGCCACCCTCGTTGATACTGCTGCCGAGGTAGGTGGCCGCGAGGACGAAGATGAAGCCGATCACCACGAACCAGGTGCCGAGCATCCAGTACCAGCCCTTGCCGCGCAGGCGCTGCCTGGTCTCGAGGACGAAGACGGTCCGCACGGCCGACCAGAACGGCAGTGCAGTGGTCGGGGTGGGTCGAGGTGCCGGTGATTGCGTTGCTGTGCTCATAGTCTGTCCGTCTCCAGGCTCATGTAGGTCTCCTCGAGGGCACCACCGGCAGGTGCGAAGGCCGTGACCACGACGTCGGCCAGCACCAGCGTCCGGAGCAGCCAGGAGGCTTCCGCGGTGCTGCCGAGCTGCACGAGGAATTCCTCGCGCCGGGAATCACCGCGCACGTCGAAACGGACGCCGTGGGTCCGAAGCGCGTCGGCGAGGGCGGACATGGGCTGCGCCTGCACGTAGTAGCGGCGCAGCTGGCTGCCGGCCTCGTCGAGCGTCTGGCTCTTCACCGACTGACCTCGGCTGACGAACACGGCGCGATCCGCGATCTCGTCCAGCTCGGAGAGGACATGGCTGGACACGACGATGGTCTTGCCGGCCTCCGCGAGGGACCGCAGGAGGGTTCGTAGCTCGACCCGTGAACCCGGATCCAGTCCCGACGCCGGCTCGTCGAGCAGGAGCACCTCGGGATCGTGGATCAGTGCCCGCGCGAGGCTCAACCGCTGCTGTTGTCCGCGCGAGAGCACCCGGGCCGCCTGGTGCCCGAACTCGGTGAGATTCACGGTCCGCAGCAGCTCGTCCGTGCGCCGCGACCGGTCCTCGGAGCTCATCCCGTACAGGGCACCCACGGTCCGGAGTACCTCGACGGCCGTCAGGGAGTCCCAGGTCCCCAGGGTGTCCGGCATCCATCCCACCCGGCTCCGAACCTCGGCCGGTCGGGTCACGGGGTCGAAACCGGCAACGCGCACGGTACCGGAGTCGGGCGCCAGTAGGCTCGCCAGAATCAGCATCAGCGTGGTCTTGCCGGAACCGTTGGGACCGATCAGTGCGGTCACCTCACCGGGTGGGGCCTTGAAATCGATGTCGCGGATCGCCTGCACCGAGCCGAAACTACGGGCAACTCCCTCGACGACGATCCCCCCGAATTCGTTGGTCATGCTCCGAGGGTATGCGACACCGGACCATCCAGCCCCATGAGACCGGGCGCGCTGCTCGAACCCGTCCGGTTCTCATTCGGACCCAGACTTTGGGACAGCAATCAGCCCGCCGCTACACTGGCACGGGCGTGAGATCACCGCGCCCTGAGGGTTTCGGGGCACGTGCCTCCGCCCGTGACCACGCAGCCCGAACGGCATGTTCCACCGCCGTCGTCCTTCAGCAGTGAGCGAGTGCATGAGCCTCATAGTCCAGAAATTCGGCGGATCCTCGGTTGCCGACGCCGACGGCATCAAGCGCGTCGCGCACCGTGTGGTCGACACCCAGGCAGCGGGTCACCAGGTGGTGGTCGTCGTTTCCGCGATGGGCGACAGCACCGACGAGTTGCTGGATCTCGCCTCCCAGGTGAGTGCGTCGTCGTCCGACGCCCGCGAGATGGACATGCTGCTCAGTGCCGGGGAGCGCATCTCGATGGCGCTGCTCGCCATGGCCATCCACGGGATCGGAGCGTCGGCGCAGTCCTTCACCGGCAGCCAGGCAGGGATGATCACGGATGCCATCCACGGCAAGGCCCGCATCATCGATGTCTCACCGCACCGGATCCGCACCGCGATCGAGAAGGGCGACATCGCCATCGTGGCCGGCTTCCAGGGCATGAGCCGTGACAGCAACGACATCACCACCCTCGGCCGGGGAGGTTCCGACACCACCGCCGTCGCACTCGCCGCGGCGCTCGATGCGGACGTCTGCGAGATCTACACGGATGTCGACGGTGTCTACACCGCAGACCCGCGCGTGGTCGCATCAGCGCAGAAGATCGACACCATCTCGAGCGAGGAGATGCTCGAGATGGCTGCGTCGGGCGCCAAGATCCTGCACCTGCGCTGCGTCGAGTACGCGCGGCGCTTCGGCGTTCCCCTCCACGTCCGCTCCTCCTTCAGCCACAACGAGGGGACCTGGGTACTGCCCAGCCCCGACGACCAGATCAAGATTCAAGAGGGAGAACCCTTGGAACAGCCCATCATCTCCGGTGTCGCGCATGACCGCTCCGAAGCGAAAGTCACCGTCGTCGGCGTGCCCGACATCCCCGGGAAGGCGGCCGAGATCTTCGGCATCGTCGCCGGTGCCAACACGAACATCGACATGATCGTGCAGAACGTGTCGACGCACGGTTCGGGCCGCACGGACATCTCCTTCACCCTGCCGATCGTCGACGGCGCCGAGGCCCTCGCCGCACTCGGCGAAGCGCAGGACCGGGTGGGCTTCGAGAGCGTCGAGTACAACGAGAGCATCGGCAAGCTCTCGCTGATCGGCGCCGGCATGCGTTCGAATCCGGGCGTCTCCTACCGCTTCTTCCGGGCCCTGTCCGACGCCGGCGTGAACATCGACATGATCTCGACGTCGGAGATCCGCATCTCCGTGGTCACGGGCGCCGACCTGCTGGACGACGCCGTGCGCGCGGTCCACGCGGCGTTCGAG
>JASLBS010000229.1 GCA_030146405.1 Arthrobacter sp. | reverse complement strand
CCAACGCCACACGGCTCTGGGACATCTCGCTCGAACTACTCCACCGTCACCGGGACGACGCACACGCAACCCTGTGAACTCGTTCTTCCGGCATGAATTGCGCCCCTCGGTTTTACTTTGACCTTCAACTACCGATCAGTTAAGGTATGGGAACCAAAGTTGTCTTCAGAGATACCCGTCATTCGACGAGCAGAACGGGCCTGAACCAAACTCCCGTGTCGCTGTGCATCGCCCCACCCGAGGGAGCACCGCAGGAATCACGACGATCGGAACTGGATGCGTGGTGACGCCTGTTCTCACCCGCCGGTTGTGTTGCAGGCCGGCAGTTTCAGCAGCCGGGCTTCACCGACGGAGGCAACCTCCTCGAAGGTCCCGGAAGCGGTGGCGCGGTCGATGCCCTGGTAGAGAGAACCGCCACCCTCCTCCGCCGCTCCGATGAGGTTGTCACCGAAGTCGAGCAGGTAGGTCACGCTCAGGCGCTCGGCCGCGGCACAGACCTGCACCGAGGTGGTGATCCCGTCGAGTTCGTCACGCAGCAGCGCGCGGTCCTCGTCGACGGCGCCCATGGTCATATAGGGGAAAAGGACGTCTTGGCCTGCGAGGGCCGCAGCAAGCGACGAGCCATTCCACGGATTGTTGGCCAGGACCGTGTCCTCGGGCAGGTGCTCTCCGAGCTGCTGGAGTAGGGCCCGCTGGTCCACATCGAGCTGTTTGTCCTCGTCGGAGGCGGCAGGGACCTCGAAGACTTCGGCCAGCCGGATGTTCATCTGCCACAGAGTGGGGCTGGCGATGGCCAGCAGCGTGGCGGCCACCAGTGCGGCGAACGGGAGTGACAGGGCCGGACTCGATCGGCGTTTCGCCGCGGCGAGGAGCTGCTCGAGTCCCACTGCCGCCCAGGGAACGGCCAGGAGCGGCATGAGTGCAGCCAACCGCTCGGGATTTCCGTACCAGGGCGCAATGAGGAGGTTGCCACCCCCATTGTCGGAGCCGATTGCCAGTCCGTAGACCAGCACGATCAGCACGAAGCTACCCATCATCCATCCGCGATGGTGATGGCGGCTGAAACAGTACAGTCCGGACAGCACCAGCGCGGTGAGCACCACCGCCGGCAACCAGGTGGGCGCCGGAAAATGCATCGCGGCCCGCCACAGGGACTCGAGGAAGGGCATACTTTTCGGATGGGCCCAGGAGAACAGGCTACTGAAGGTGCTGTTGGTCAGCAGAACAAGGACCACCGAGCCCACGATTCCGAGCACCAGCCCGGTCCGCCGCACACCGGTCGGGACCGATACGGCGAAGCCTGAGCGGAGCCAAGACAGACTGAACAGCAGCAGTAGCGGCGTGAGCAGGAACGCGATGGAGACGAGCCCGTTGGGCTGCGACAGAGCCTGGGCCGGTAGGTAGAGGACCAGCAACAGGGCCGCCATGGGCCTCGAAACGACCGTTACCCGGGCCGCACGAACCAGGATGAGCACCAGAGCCAGCCCGCTGGGGACCATCGCATAGGAAAGCGTGTTCGGATACACACTCCCGTATTGCAGCAGCAGGTACGGGAACGCCGCGAACGCGCTGGTGAGTACTCCTGCTGCAGCAAGCACGGCCGGGTTCGGCCCTACCAGCGTCCGGGTCAACAGCAGGGCATTCACCGACCAGACAAGAGCGGCGATGGCGAGCCACATCACATTGGTGGCAACAGCGATGCTGAGCCCGGAGAGCTGCACCAGCAGCGCCACGAGTGCATGCCACGCACCGGGGTAGGGCGACCGGGATTCGGCACCAGGACGCGTGAACTCCCCGATGTACCAGGAAGAGGCATTGCCGGTTTCAAGTGCGTAGTGCACCGCACTCAGGTGGAAGACGGTGTCATAGTTCTGCGTGATGGACTCCAGCGCAGGAGCGGCCAACAACATCCGGACGCTGATCAGTACCGCGGCAATGACGGCACCTGTCAGGCCCCACACCAGGGCTGCGGGTTCCCGTCCGGCTTGGCCGCCATCGTGTTCCTCAGGGGCCCTTGGAGGCTGGAAGAGCCGGCGTAGACCGGCGACCGTGAGAACACAGGCGACGACGACGGCGGTTCCCAGGGCTGGTACCCACCACCCCCATTCCATCCCGAGCACCGGCGCCACCACGGCGCTGACCGCGATGATCGACACCGACAGCACCGGGGTCAGTGCCACGGCGATGAAGCCGCGCAGCCCCAGCACGGCGCACACCGCCGCGCCCGGCGTGCCCGCCTCAGCAGAATCCGAGCAATCAGCAGTTCCGTTCCAGTTCGGGTGGCCTTGGGTGCCACGAAAGCCGGTCCTCGCTGGGATGAGGCGATCGCCGTCCGTCCGGCACCTGGTTGATGCAGGTGCCGGACGGGAGGGTCAGGCGATGCGGATCATTTTCTTGTTCACGAATTCCTCGATCGCGAACCGGCCGAGTTCACGGCCGGCACCGGAGCGTTTCACACCGCCGAAGGGCAGCTCGGCTGCGTCGCCGAGCACCAGGTTGATCCACACCATCCCGGCTTCCAGGGCGTCCGCTACGCGCAGGGCCTGGTCCTGGTCCGTGGTGTAGACGTAGGAGCCCAGGCCGAACGGGGTGTCGTTGGCCAGGCGTACGGCGTCCTCCTCGGAGGACGCTCGGTGGATCATGGCGACGGGTCCGAAGAACTCCTCGTGATAAGCCTCCATCTCCGGGGTCACATCGGTGAGCACCGCAGGCGGGAAGAAGTTCCCCGTGGTCTCCCCCGACGCCAGGACGGTCGCACCCTGGGACACGGCACGCTCCAGCTGCTCGACGAGTCTCGTGGTTGCTGCCGCCGAGGACAGTGGGCCCAGCAGGGTGCCGTCCACCATCGGATCCGCCGGTTGCACCGTGGACATCGCGTGCGTGAACTTCTCGACGAACTCCTCGTAGAGGGTGTCGATGATGATGAACCGCTTGGCGGCGTTACACGCCTGTCCGTTGTTGTCCAGGCGTGCGTTCACCGCGTCCTGGACCGCCGCGTCGAGGTCGGCGGTGGAGAGCAGGACGAAAGGGTCAGAACCGCCGAGTTCGAGGACCACTTTCTTCAGGTACTTCCCGGCCAGTTCTGCAACTGCAGCACCTGCTCGCTCGGACCCGGTGACCGAGATCCCCTGCACCCTCGGGTCCGCGATGACAGTGGCGATCTGCTCATTGGTGGCGTAGAGGTTCTCGTAGACGTGCTCGTGCGCACCGAGCTCGGCTTCGGCGTCGTCGAAGATCTGCGCGATGGCCGCGGCGGACTCCGGGCACTGCGGGGCGTGCTTGAGCAGCACGGTGTTACCCGCCACGATGTTCGGGCCCACGAAACGCGCCACCTGGTAGTAGGGGAAGTTCCACGGCATGATGCCCAGCAACACACCGATCGGCGCGCGACGGATGAAAGCAGAGCCCGTGCCCGCGGAAAGCTGGATCGGCTCGTCACCAAGGAAGTCCGAGCCGTTGTCGGCGTAGTACTGGTAGATCTCCGCCGCGAAGTCCACCTCACCCAACGCCTGATCGAGGGGTTTGCCCATCTCGCGGACGATGATCTCCGCCAACTCCTCACGCCGTTCCGTGTGCAGGGCAGCGACCCGGGCGATCAACGCGGTACGCGCCCCGATCGGAGCCGACCGCGACCACTCCCGGTACGCCTTGTCGGTGTTCGAGATCGCGGCGTCCACCTCCTGATCGGTGAACGTCTCAAACTCACGAACGGTCTCCCCCGTGGAGGGATCGATGACAGCATACGAACTCATACGGCTTCTCCTTCACTAGGAACAAAAACTGGCAGGCGTCAGCGGATGTGCGGCACTTCCCATTGCTGATGTTCTACCGGTTGAGTACATCCCCCTGACGCGCGGCAGGAGCGAACGGTGTCTCGAATTGCCGATTACTTTCTACGACGACGAGGCGCGGTTGCTCAAGACCCCGATCGGACCCTCGGGTGGGAATTCCGTTTCCAACCCGGTGAGATCAGCTTCCCACGGTCAGGCGTTCCACAGTCCGTAGGAGTCGGCGAGCGAGGAGATCTTCTGGGCCCGCGCCAGGCGCGGCAGGTAGGAGCCGTCGCCCACCACGGCACCCTCCGCGTGCTCACGCAGGAGTTCCGAGGCCCACTTGATCTCGGAGTCACTCGGGGACAACCCGCGATTGATCGTGTCCGTCGCGTCCGTCAGCAGGCACAGCTTGCCCGTCATCCCCATGGATGCGGTGACCTTGCACGCCTCCAGTAGTGGATCACCGAGGGCTCCCACCGTCGGGCCGTCGATCGGACCGGGAAGCTGGCCCACGCGCGAGGCGACGACGAGCTTGGAGCGTGCGTAGGCGAGTGCCATGGGTTCGTCGGAGGCGCCGGTATCCCGGCGGAAGTCACCGACGCCGAAGGCGAGGCGGAAGGTGCCGGGCGCGCTGGCGATCGCCGTCGCGTTCTCGATGCCGAGGGCGGATTCGATCAGGGCCAGCACGGGGGTACCGGCAGTGAGGCGCATGGCCGTGTGGGTCACCTGCTCCGGCTTCTCGGTCATGGCGAGCATCACGCCGCGCAGGCCCGGTGCCTTGGACAGTGCTGCGAGGTCGTCCGCCCAGTAGTCGGTCTCGATACCGTTCACCCGCACCCACGCCGTCATTCCCGTGGACAGCGCTTCGACGACACGCTCGCGGGCTTCGGCCTTCCCCTCGGCGGGGACTGCGTCCTCCATGTCGAAGACCACGGAATCGGCTTCGGACGTCAGGGCCGGGATGAAGTTGTCCTCAGAGGCGGCCGAGGCCAGGAGCCAGGATCGTGAGAGCTTGGCGGGAAGCGCAGCAGCGCGGCTGTTTCTGAGGGAAGAGGCCATGATCAAACACTACTGAGGAGGTACGGGTATTGCCCAACGGAGACACCCGGTGGAGTGGACGCCGCGGCTCGCGGCAGCGAGAGGGCACCGTCACCACGTAACCGCACGAGGATCGGCACCGATTGTACCGAGAGGATGCCGACGCTACCGGATCGCGAAGAATCTGCCGGCAGGCCGAGGAGTACACGCCGACGTGAAGCTGGAATCCCCTGCGGACATCCGTTGTTGTTCAGCCGTGTAGGTGGGATTGCGAGTCCCGGTGCCGGTTCACCCGGGCACCATCGACCACGACTATTGGAGTTGATCCGTCATCAAAGCAATCGGAGTTACTGAGTTCGGGGGCCCCGAGGCCCTTGCGATCCAGGATGTCCCGGAACGTCGTCCGGGTTCGAAGGAAGTACGCATACATGTCCGGGCGGCCGCCGTCAGTCCGACCGACGCCGGCGTGCGCAGCGGCGCCTACGACATGAGCCGGTCCGAGCCGCCCTACATCCCCGGTATGGACGCGGCCGGCGTCATCGACGAGATCGGCGCAGACAGCTCCTGGAAGGTCGGGGACGAGGTGATGGCGATCGCTCTGCCACTGGGAGACCATGGCGGCGCGTACGCCGAGTATCTCGTGGCACCAGATGACTCCCTCGCACGCATCCCTGCCGACAGCTCACTCCAGGAAGCTGCCACCATCCCGATGAACGGCCTCACCGCCGTACAGATCCTCGAACTCGCTGCACTGGAGCCCGGTCAGGTTCTCGCCGTGACCGGGGCGGCAGGATTGCTCGGCAACTACACGATCCAGCTCGCCAAGCAGCAGGGTCTGATCGTCGTCGCAGATGCAGCGCAGAAAGACCATGAACTGGTACAGGGCCTCGGAGCCGATCACATCCTGGAGCGGGGCGACGACCTCGCTGCTCGCATTCGGGAGATCTTCCCGGACGGCGTCGACGCGATCGCGGACACGGCCCTCCTGCATGACGACGTCGTGCCCGCGCTGCGGGACACCGGAGTCTTCGTCTCGGTCCGCGGCTGGAAGGGCGAGCCCACCCGCAGCATCCGCTTCGAGGCCGTGTGGGTCTTCGACGAGTACCACTCGCAGGCGAAGCTCGACGCCCTGCGCCAGGCGGTCGAGGACGGCATCCTCACCCCCCGCGTCGCGGCCGAGCTACCCGCCGAGGAAGCAGCAGAGGCCCATCGCCGCATGGAGGCAGGCGGCGTCCGTGGGCGGATCGTGCTGACCTTCTAGTCGCGACGGGCCCCGCCGAGGGGCTCTGTGACCGCGACTTCGCGGAGCCTGCCTGCCTGCCTGCCTGCCTGCCTGCGCAATGCTCTGCGCAGGCAGGCTCCGCGCAGGACCTACGCCGCGAGGTGGGCGCCGAGGACGTCGCGTACGGTGGTCCACTTGCGCTGCCCGTACCGCTCGTTGTCCACGTGGCGCAGCTGCCCCTGCCCACTGAACATGCTCACGAAGTACTGCATGCCCTGCCAGGCCGGGAAGGGATCGGCGGACTCCTTCGAGAAGCGCCTCATGATGTTACTCATCGCCGAGAGAGATCCTGTGCTTCCCGCCCATTGCAACGTGAAGGGCGTTCCGGTCAGTTCCGTCATCATGCGTGCAACGTCCCGCGCCGTCACCCGGTCACCCGCCACCTCGACCACACGCGGGGCGTCGTCGTCGATCGCCACGAGCGCCGTGACGGCCGCGGTGTCGTCCTTGGTGGTGAAGTCGAGAATCTGGTCCGGTGACGACCAGAACAGCACGCGCCGGAGCTTGAACGAGATCATGGGCGCCTGGCCCGTGAGCATGTCCGTGAAGGCACCGTTGAGCACCGAGGTGGCCCGGATCGGCGCGGCATCCACATCAGCCGCGAACTGTCGGCGAAGCTCGAAGTTCCGGTTGCTCCCCAGTGCGATGCGGCGGTAGTCGGAGGAGTAGTCGGAGGGGATGAACCGGCGGACACCGGCACGGACGGCGGCATCGAGCAGGGCACGCTGGGCGTCGATGATCACCGGCGCGGTGCCGCTGACCGCGGAGACCACCGCATCGACGCCGAGCAGTGCGGAGGTGAGCGCTACCGGATCCGCGTAGTCGGCCTCAACGATATCCACCCGGGTACGGTCTCCGAAGAGCTCCTGCGCCCGGCCACTGCCGGGACGGGTGAGGACGCGCACGCGGGTGTCGTGGAGCAGGAGTTCGCGGACGATGCGCCCACCGAGGTCTCCGGTGGCACCGGCGACGAGGACTGTGGTGGTCATGGGATCTCGGTTTCTCTCGGAACTACAGGGGGCGGGGACCGGCGGTGAAGAACTCACCCGGTCGAGCAGCGGGGCCGCCCAGGAACCGGCCTCTACTCGTGACCGGTACCTCGGCAGTCTAACCGCGGAGCGCACAGGCCTGCGGACACGGCTCGGACCCGCTCTGCTACCGGCGGAACACCCATCGCAGTGGAACGTCCAGGACGTTCCGGAGGATAGAATGAAGGGTCATCTCGATCGATACCGCACATCACTGGTCGGCCAGTGCAGGGCAGCACATGATCCGGACGACTTCTCCTACATCCCGGTGGATCGCTCCGATCCCCCAGGCGCACCCCGCTCCTGTCGAAGGCGACGTGGCCGGGTCAGCACCGACACCCACCTCCCGGTGGTGATGTCCGGTCACCACCACTACTCGGAAAGCGTTGATCCGTGCCGCCAACCTCCGCTGCGAACCGTCTGACGTCCCTCGAGGCACTTCTCTTCGACCTCGATGGCGTACTCACCCCCACCGCCGAAGTGCACATGCAGGCCTGGTCGCGTCTGTTCACCGCGTATCTGGCCGCCAAGGGCATCGCCGAGGCGTACACCGACGACGACTACTTCACCTACATCGACGGCCGCCCCCGCTACGACGGCGTGCGGGCCTTCCTCGCCTCCCGCGGGGTGACGTTGCCGGAGGGGCTGCCCGACGACCCGCCGGACCGGGAGACGGTCTGCGGATTGGGTAACCGGAAGAACACCACGTTCAACGACACGCTCCGCGACCAGGGTGTCACGGCGTACCCGGGGTCCGTCGCGCTCATCGACGCGGCCGTTGCCGCCGGCATCCGGATCGCCGTCGTCACCAGCTCGCGCAACGGGGTGCCCGTCCTCGACGCCGCCGGGCTCCGGGACCGGTTCACCGTCGTCGTCGACGGTGTGCTCGCGGCCGAGCTCGGCATCGCCGGTAAGCCCGCGCCGGACACCTACCTCCACGCCGCGCAGCTCCTCGGCCTGTCTGCATCCGCCTGCGCCGTGGTCGAGGACGCCCCCTCCGGGGTGGAGTCCGGCCGGGCCGGCGCCTTCGGCCTCGTGATCGGCGTGGACCGTGGTGTCGGGGCGGACAGCCTGCTCACGCACGGTGCGGACCTCGTGATCGATGACCTCGCCGAACTCATCCCCTTCCTTTCCGCCAGCTGAGCACTACCGCGCTCACCAGTACCACAGGACAACCCTTGAATCTCATCACCGCAGACCCCGTGGACCGCAGCCACTTCCCCGTCGACGAGTGGGCGCTCGTCGAGGCGGAGTTCGACCCCGCACTCCAGGGACGCAACGAGTCTCTGTTCTGTGTGGGCAACGGCTACCTGGGCCTGCGCGGCAACCTCGACGAGGGCCGCGATGCGTACGCCTCCGGGAGCTTCATCAACGGCTTCCACGAGACGTGGCCCATCCAGCACGCGGAGGAGGCGTTCGGTTTCGCACGCGTGGGGCAGACGATCGTCAACGTGCCCGACGCGAAGATCATCCGCCTGTACGTCGACGACGAGGCGTTCGTCCTGACGGAGGCCGATATCCTGCGGCACTCACGGCGTCTGGACTTCGCCGACGGCGTCCTGGTCCGGGAGCTCCAGTGGCGCACACCCTCGGGCAAGCATGTGCTCGTGCGCTCCCGACGCCTGGTGTCCTTCACGGACCGGCACCTGGCCGTCATCGACTACGAGGTCGAGATGCTCGACGCGGATGCATCCATCGTGATCTCCAGTCAGATCCTCAACCGGCAGGACGCCGTCGACGAGTACCACGTGAGCCCTGCGGGTGGTACGGGCGCCTTCGATCCGCGGCGAGCAGAATCCTTCCAGGAACGGGTTCTCCAGCCACGGCTCAAGCGCATCGAGGGCTCCCGCTACCTGCTCGGCTACAGCACGACCAACTCCGCGATGACCATCGCCTGCGGGGTGGAGCACCGT
>JASLBS010000216.1 GCA_030146405.1 Arthrobacter sp. | reverse complement strand
CGGGGCGGGCGCCCGGCCGCGACGGTGAGGGTATCAGGGGCGAGGTGGGAGCGCTCGTGTGCCATGCCCCGAGCCTAGCGCCGACACCCCACCGGGACGTGGTACTCGGCGGAAAGGTCCCCGTTCCTCGGTAGGCTTGGGTCTGTGATCTCTCCCTTACCGCACGGGTTCCCCGGGCTCTTCATAGCACTCGAGGGCGGCGACGGTGCCGGTAAGTCCACGCAGGCCGGAATGCTCTGCAGGGCACTCGAGGCGAGTGGACGCACGGTGGTCCGTACGCGGGAACCGGGCGGAACCCCCATCGGGGAGGAATTGCGCTCCCTGGTGCTCGAGCACGGCCACGGCGAGATCGACGCCCGCACCGAGGCCCTGATCTTCGCCGCCTCCCGTGCCGCCCATGTCCATCAGGTGATCGTTCCGGCACTGCAGCGTGGCGACGTCGTCGTCTGCGACCGCTACATCGACTCCTCCGTGGCCTACCAGGGAGCCGGCCGGAACCTGGGACCGCAGGCGGTGCTCGAGCTCAATCTCTGGGCCACGGACGGGCTCCGCCCCGACCTCACCGTGCTGCTCGACGTGGAACCCGCGGAGGGGCGGAGCCGGCGGACCGCCGGAGCCGAGGACCGGCTCGAGGCCGAGCCCGATACCTTCCACGCCGGTATCCGCTCCGCCTTCCTCGACCTGGCCGGCGCACGGCCCGACCACTACGTGGTGCTGGCCGCGACCGGGAGTCCCGAGGACATCCACCGGGCCATCCTCGGCGCCCTGTCCGGGATCGCCGTATTAGTGCAGCCCTCCACCAGCTCCCGGCGACCGGGGTGTGGGCGGATCTCCGCGGGCAGGAACAGGTGGTGGAGCAACTGAGCCGGGCAGCCAGGTCGGGGACCCCCACCCATGCGTGGCTCTTCACCGGCCCGCCCGGTTCCGGGCGCTCGAACGCCGCCCGCGCGTTCGCCGCCGCCCTGCTCTGCGAGCGCAGTGACCTGAGCGAGCGCGGCTGCGGCACGTGCAAGGCCTGCCGCACCGCGCTGTCCGGGACGCACGCTGACCTCACGAATGTCACCACCGAGAAGGTGACCATCAGCATCGAGGAGGCACGCGAGCTCGTCCGCAAGGCGCAGGACAAGCCGTCCACGGGCCGGTGGCGCATCATCATCGTCGAGGACGCGGACCGCATGCAGGAGCGCAGTACCAACGTGCTGCTCAAGGCCATCGAGGAACCGCCGCCGCGCACCATCTGGTTGCTCTGCGCGCCGAGCCCCGGTGACGTCCTCGTGACCATCCGGTCCCGCTGCCGGTCCGTGGGACTCAGGTTGCCACCCGTGCAGGACGTCGCCGAACTGCTCGTGGCGCGCGACGGCATCGAACCGGCCATCGCGGAGGCTGCCGCCCGTGCGGCCCAGAGCCACATCGGCGTGGCGAAGCGGCTCGCCACGGATGAGGGTGCCCGCGAACGGCGCAACCAGATCGTGCGGCTACCCCTCACGCTGCGCTCGATCTCGGGGGCCATGAAAGCGGCCGCCGACCTCGTGAAGCTCGCCGAGGCCGAGGCGCAGAGTTCCTTCGAACAGCGCGACGCCGAGGAACGGACGGCACTGCTGGCCACCCTCGGCGCGCCGGAGACCGGCACCCTCCCGCCGTCGATGCGCGCGCAGATCCGGCGCCTGGAGGAGGACCAGACGCGGCGGGCCAAGCGGTCCAAGAACGACTACTTCGACCGCGCGCTGACGGATCTCATCTCGTTCTACCGGGATGTGCTCATGCTGCAGGTCTCCAGCGGGCAGTCGCTGGTCAATGAGCCCCTCCGTCCCGAGCTCGAGGAGTTCGCCCTGCGGGAGGGCCCGGAGGACACCCTCCTCCGGCTCGAAGCCATCAACGAGGTCCGCGCGCGCCTCGTCAGCACCAATGTGTCTCCCCTCCTTGCGATCGAAGCGATGACCGTGAGTCTCCTGTCCCGGAAGGACCTCGACCGATGATCACCCCCTCCACCGAACGGTCCCTCCCCCTCCGTCGGCGGAGGCACCGCCGATCGACGGGCGTCCTCGCGGCGTCGGCCGCCGTGCTGCTCGGGCTCACCGGCTGCACTCTCTTCCCATCCGATGACTCCCAGGAGCCGGTGGTGACGGGCGTGGAGAGTGCCGACCCCGAGGCCGTCGGCGACGTGGACGAGGATCTCCGCGGCTTCTACACCCAGGAGGTCAGCTGGGAGAGCTGCGAGGAGTCCTTCTCCTGCGCCATGATCGAGGTTCCCCTGGACTACAACGATCCGGGCCGCAGCAGCATCGAGATCGCGGCCATCCGGTCGGCGGCCACGGGGAACCCGCAGGGCACCATCCTCGTCAATCCCGGCGGCCCCGGTGGTTCGGGCGTCAACATCGTGAAGGATTCCCTCGACTTCGTCACGAGCGATCGCCTCCGCGAGGACTACGACATCCTGGGCTTCGATCCCCGCGGCATCAACCGGTCGAGCGCCGTCGAGTGCTACACGGACGAGGAGCAGGACCTGGCTCGCCAGGAGAGCGTTCCTCCGGACCTGCCGGAGGAGGAACTGCTGGCGGTGCTGACCGACGAGGCGGCGGAGTACGCGGACCTGTGTGCGGAGCGGACCGGGGAACTGCTGGGTTTCGTGGACACGGCCTCCGCGGCACGTGACATGGACATCCTCCGCGCGGTGGTCAGCGACGAGAAGCTGAACTATCTCGGTTTCTCCTACGGCACGCAGCTCGGTGCCACCTATGCCGACCTGTTCCCGGAGCGGGTGGGACGCCTGGTCCTCGACGGGGCGATCGATCCCTCCCTGAGCAACGAGGAGATCACCCTGGGCCAGGCCCTCGGCTTCGAGAACGCCGTGCGGGCCTACGTGGCAGACTGCCAGCAGGGCTCGGCCTGCCCCTACTCGGGCACCGTGGACGACGGCGTACGCCAGATCCAGGACCTCTTCGACGAGGTGGAGCGTGAGCCCCTCGAAGCCCGTGACGGCCGCCTGGTACCGGCCTCCACCTTCGTCCAGGGATTCATCCTGCCGCTCTACGACAACGCGAACTGGCCCACCCTGACGCAGGCAGTGTCTGCAGCGCTGGACGGCGATCCGACCAGCATGCTCTACCTCGCCGATCTCTCCGCGGACCGCCGGCCGGGAGGTGCGTACGCGACCAATTCCACCGCCGCGTTCCTCGCCGTCAACTGCCTGGACTACCCCATGACCAGCGATCCGGCGCAGATGGCGGCGGATGAGCAGGAACTGGTGGCCACGTCACCGACCTTCGGTTCGTTCCTCGCCTACGGCGGCGTCACGTGCGCGCCCTGGGCCTACGGCCCGGTGCTGGAGCCTGCTCCCCTGCAGGCCGAGGGCGCCGACCCGATCCTGGTGATCGGCACCACCGGGGACCCCGCGACCCCCTACGCGTGGTCCACGGCGCTCGCCGACCAGCTCGATTCGGGTGTGCACGTGACGTGGGAGGGCGAGGGCCACACGGCGTACGGCCGCTCCAACGACTGCGTCCTGGACCTGGTCGATTCCTACTTCGTCGACGGCACGGTGCCGGAGGACGGCACCCGCTGCTGAGCAGGGCTTCAGCCCTGGTGGACCAGCCCGTCACCGGGTGCGGGATCGGACTGGGGCTCGATCTTCCGCGCCGTTCCCGAGCCGGGTTCCGCCGAGAGCCACGAAGCTAGATTGCACATGGACGGCAGGACGGCGTCCGCTCCCGCCAGTTGCAGCTCGGCCTCGGAGTGGGCTCCCGTGAGCACACCGATCACGGCCCCGGCTCCTGCCCGCTGTCCCGCCAGGATGTCCGACGTGGTGTCACCGGCCACCAGCACGGAGCGGACGTCCTCGATGTCGAGGGCCAGCACCGCGGTGAGGATGATGTCCGGGTAAGGCCTGCCCCTGCCGGCGTCCGAGGGGCAGAGACTGAGGTCCGCGAGCCCCATCCACCCCAGTGATTCCAGGATCATGTTCTGGGTGTGGCGGCCGAAACCGGTGGCGAGGCAGATCTTCAGTCCGGAGCTGCGCAGGGTGAGGATCGACTCCTCCGCCCCCGGGATGGGCTCCACCCCGTGCCGGGCCAGGAGGTTGTCGTACGCCGCCTCGAAGCTGCGGTTGACGTTCACCGCGGTGGCGGCATCCTCGAACAGGTGGCGGAAGACGAGCTCCTTGGACGTGCCCGAGGTCTGGCGCGCGTAGGCGGTCATCGCGGTGAAGGCCGTGGACCCCTCCTCCACTCCGTGCGAGGTCAGCGCGCGCGTGAACGCCTCCTCCTGCAGGGCTCCCTCATTGACGGTGGTCCCCGCCATGTCGATGACTGCGAGTGCGAATGAGCGGTCCTGTGCCATACGGCGTCCCCTTTGCCGGCCGAGCCCGATCCTGAAGGGGATACGGGTAGGGAACATACTTCGGCAGCATGCTGACCAACCGAGGGCCGGGAGGCGGCACCGGAGTGAACTGGGTACTAATTCCCGGCGGAGACGGTCCTTTTGACCGCAGCCCGGGCGCTCCTATAAAGTAGTGGCTTGTGGATTGGACCGGGCATGATCCGGATCAGGAAGCATTGCCTCCTTAGCTCAGTCGGTAGAGCGTCTCACTCGTAATGAGAAGGTCGCCAGTTCGACTCTGGCAGGAGGCTCACTCGAAGCCCCGGACGGTTCGCCGCCGGGGCTTTCTCGTACCCGAGGCGCTCCCCGGGTACCACGCGCCGTCTACCCGGTTCTCGCCGGGCACGCTCCGCAGTCGTACCAATGGCGCCCGCCACTGGTGCCTGCTAGGAACTCGGTCAGCTGAGCGCCGGGCCGGACTCGGCGGACGCCGTCAGCTCCCCGAGGAACGCGGGGCACGTCACCGCACGCTCGGAATCCTGCGCCATCACCTGCTCGAAGAACTCGGCGATGTCGTCGCGCCCTGCGTTCCGGGCGTCACGGACGCACTGTCCGTAGTCGTGTCCTGCCTTCAGCGAGTGGTACTGCAGCGAGATGAGATCGAACGAGACGTCGTCGAACCCGGTTTCTCCGGTGGCCATGAGGTACCTCCATGATCGGTATGAACAGGTGGTGTCAGGCATAGGCAGCGCACTTTCGGCGTAGCAACGGGAGATCAGGTGTGGCGACCCCTCGCCAGGTACCGGTGGGTCTGCTAGGAGTCGCGCGGGCGAGACTCGGCGTCGGAGTTCCCGCGGTGGAGACCGCCGCGCCGAGCTGCAGGAGCGCCTCTACGCACGATGAAATTGTTCTCAATTCCCATTCGCGGCCAATACCTCCTGAACATCGATGCTCTGAATCGTGACGCCTATTTCACCTATTTGGTCGAACTGTGTTCGGCTACCACCTCGTCGGAGTAACATTGATCCTCATCGCCAGAAGGTGAGGTCTCAGGAGGCGGTAAAGAATGGTTGATCAATTGCCGCGGACAGGGCTGGGGAGCTCTACGGTGGACGGTGGGTATGGCCGAAGGACGGGACCGCACGCCCGTGCGGAAGCGGAAGAATGGCGACTGCAATCCCTCGAGCGGTCCGGTCTCATGAAACCCGGGAATGAGGAACGG
>JASLBS010000205.1 GCA_030146405.1 Arthrobacter sp. | reverse complement strand
AGATTAGATGAACGTGACGGAATCACTTGTTGAGCGTCCCGCCACCAGTAATGACACCGTTATTACTGCAGCTTTCCGGAGGTTGACCTGGCAGGGTGAGAACCTGCCGAAGCGCCTCGCCGCGGGGAAGACGGTGAAGATCAGGCGGGGCGCGGCCTGACGGCCGGCACAGCCTTGAATTCTAGTGGTCACGGGTAGCTGGGTAAATCCCGCCCTCTTCCAAAAGAACAGGGCAGCACCGACCGCAGCCAAACGCCTTACCATACTACCGACAGTCCCCGGTGGCGCCAAACGGGTCAGTCGTCGATCCCACCGTCCCGGTTCACCACGGCGGGATCGTCCGGCCCCGTTCCCACGGTCTCACCGGACAGGCGCGCGCCGGCATCGACGATGGCGAACCGGACGAGCGCGCCGTCCTGCGCCCGGACGCCGTCCAGCAGCACCGAATCCTCCACCACGGCACCAGTCTCGACCACGGCGCCCGCGCCGATCACGCTCCTGCGCACGGTCCCGCGCACCACGGCGCCCGGGGCGATCAGCGCATCGGAGATGGTCGCCCCCTCGCCCACGAAGGCGGGGGCCAGCTGTGGTGGCTCGGTGAGGATCGGCCATTCCGGATCGGTCAGTTCCAGCCCTTTCCCCGCCACGAGGTCCAGGTGCGCCCGGAGGTAGTTGGCGGGTGTTCCGAGGTCACGCCAGTACCCCTCGAGCCGGTGCTCCACCACCGAGCCCTGGTCCACGAGGTGTGGCACCAGGTGGTCCCCGTAGTCGCCCAGGCCCCCTTGCTCGGACTGCAGCCGGTCCAGGGTGTCGAGGAGTACACCGGCGGTGTACAGGAAGACCTCCGCCGAGACGATGCTGGTCCTCGGATCCTCCGGCTTGTACTCGAACCCGGTGACTGCGCCGGCATCGGTCACCTCGACGACTCCATGGTTGGAGGCATCCCCGTCGAAATCCACCGTCACCATGGTCAGGCCGGCGCCGGCGTGCAGATGTGTCTCGACGACATCGCGGAAGTCCAGCGTGTAGAGGTGGTCCGAGCTCAGCACCAGCACCAGATCGGGAGCGAAGTCACGGATGAAGGGGGCCTGGCGGAGCAGGCCGTCGGCGTTGCCCTCGGCGAACCCCTCTCCCTCGTGCCCGCTGTAGGGCGGCAGGACCAGCAGTCCGCCGCGCGTCCGGTCCAGGTCCCAGGGCCTGCCGTTCGCGAGGTGGTCGTTGATCGTCTTCGGCTGGTACTGCTCCATGATCCAGACGTCGGAGATGCCGCTGTGCATCAGGTTGGAGAGCGGGATGTCGATCAGGCGGAAGCTGCCACCCAGCGGCATGGCGGGCTTGGCCCGGTGGTCGGTCAGGGCACCGAGGCGCCCTCCCGCTCCCCCCGCCAACACGATCGCGAGGATGCGGGGGCTGTGCCGGAAGTTCCTGTGCTGGGTCATGCGTCCTGTCCTGTCGGGTTGATCAGTCGCCGCCGTCGGTTCGGGTGCTCAGAGCGGAGGAATCACCGTCGGCCAGGATCCAGTGCGCACTGTCCATGCCACCCAGGATCTTGCGACCCACCCGCTCGAGGTCCTCGACGTCCTTCTCGTCCAGGGAGTCGAAGACGATCGAGCGGACCTGGCTCACGTGCTCGACGGCGAGTTCACCCAGCATGTCGAGTCCCGCGGTGGTCAGCGCGGCCGTGGTGACCCGTCCGTCCGAGTCCGACGGCTGCCGGGTGACCCATCCCCGCCCCTCGAGCTTCTTCACCACGTGGCTGAGACGCGAGAGTGACGCCGTGGAGCGGGCGGCCAACTCGCTCATCGGAAGCCTGCCGCCCTCGGCCTCGGAGAGCATCGCCAGGACGTGGTAGTCGAACAGGGTGATCCGCGCTTCGCGGAAGAGGTGCGCGTCCAGGGTCGCGGGGAGCAGGGACGTCAGGGCCTGGAGAGCCAACCATGCCCGCCGCTCATCGGGTGTGAGCCAGTGCGCCGCCATCCGCTCATTCTGGCACATTGCCTCCCGCGCGCCGACAGCGTACGGGTATCGGCCGGGGGTTGCGAAGGTGGTGAGGAGCCGGTCCCGGAGGCGACGCCGACGAACCAGCCGTGCTCCAGCCGGCGCCTCGGCCGGTGCTTCAGTCGACGTCGGTGACCCTGCGTGGATGTCCCGGCACGGGGTACTTCGGCGCGAGTTCGTCCCCGGAGGAAACGCCCCGGAGCCTCCTGCCGACCCACGGGCTCAGGTACTCCCGCGCCCACTGGGCATCGGCTCTCAACTGTTCGGCCCGTCTGAGGGCGGGGCGCGCCTCGAGCTCCGGCAGTTCGATCGTGTGGGACGCCTTCATCACCTCGAGGACGCGCGCCGCCATCAGCGTGTGCCCGGCGACGGACATGTGCATCCGGTCCACGTCCCAGTACCGCCAGTCCTGGAACTCGCGCAGCCGCCAGTAGTCGACGATGACGGCGGAGCGCTTGTCGGCGATCTCCCTCACCCACTCGTTGTAGATGGCCGTGCGTCCGCGGGTCTTGCCGAAGACGGCGGAACCGGAGGTATCGAAGCCGGTGAAGAGCACGACGTCGACCCCCGCGTCGCGGAGGCGCCCGATGCCGTCGTCGTAGGAGGCCATCAGTCCGTCGATGTCCACGCGTGGCCGCAGGATGTCGTTGGCACCCGCATAGATGGTCATGATGCCCGGCTCCAGGGCCAACGCGGCGTCGATCTGCTCACCGAGGATCTGGCGCATCTTCTTGCCGCGGATGGCGAGGTTCGCGTAGGTCCAGGCCGGATCCGCGAGGACGAGCTGCTCCGCAACGCGGTCGGCCCACCCGCGCACCCCGTTCGGCGACGCCGGATCCCAGTCGCCCACTCCTTCCGTGAAGGAATCACCGAGGGCCACGTATCGCTGGAGAAGGGTCACGGTCCAAAGATTACCCTCGTACCCGGATGCTCCGGGATAAGCTCGGCAGGACCCCTGTTCCCCCACGATCCGAAGGACATCATGCACACCGCGACAGCACCCGAGGCATCCGCAGGCGCGCAGAATGCCGGGCCGGGCAGCCGTAGAGCGGCGCTCATCATCAATCCCATCAAGTCCAGCACCATCGACATCCAGCAGGCGGTGGAGCGGATCTCCGCGGAGGACGGCTGGGACGCTCCGCTGGTCATCGAGACCACGCAGGACGACCCGGGACGTGGGCAGGCGCGCGAGGCGCTCGAGGCCGGGGTGGATCTCGTGATCGCTGCAGGAGGGGACGGGACGGTGCGGTGTGTCGCGGAGGAGCTGGAGGGCACGGACACCCTCATGGCCCTGGTGCCGCTGGGCACCGGGAACCTGCTGGCCCGCAACCTCGGCATCGCCGTCGATGATCCGGATTCCGCCGTGGAGTCCGCGTTCCGCGGGACGGAACGCACCATCGACGTGGTGCACGTGACGATGGACCGTGCGGACGACTCCCACGTGTTCCTCGTGATGGCGGGGCTCGGCTTCGACGCCGCGATCATGTCCGACACCCGCGACGACCTGAAGGACAAGGTGGGGTGGTTGGCCTACGTGGACGCCGGGATCAGGAACCTCCCGGGCAAACCGAGCCGGACCACCATCGCCGTCGACGACGGTGCGCCCTTCGAACGGCGCCTGCGCAGTGTGATGGGCGGCAACTGCGGCAAGATCATGGGCGGACTGGAGATCTTCCCGGGGGCGAAGATCGACGACGGGCTCATGGACCTGATGACGGTGGCGCCCACGGGAAAGTTCGGTTGGCTCGCCGTCCTGGGGAATCTGTTCACGCGCGGGAAGAGCAAGGACCCCTCGCTCGAGTACTTCCAGTGCCGAACTGCCGAGGTCACGCTGCAGGAGCCGCTCGAGGTCCAGCTCGACGGCGACCCGCTCGGCAAGGCACAGCACCTGTTCTTCGAGATCAAGCCGTACTCTCTCCAGTTGAGGATGCCTCTCGGCTACAAGGATCCGGCCGTGGTGAGCGAACCGCTGCCCTAGCCGGCGCCGGGGTACCTGCTCAGCCGGACGGCTGCAGCCAGGGCAGCGGATCCACCTTCCGGGCATCGAGCAGCACCTCGAAGTGGAGATGGCAGCCGGTGGAGCTCCCCGTACTGCCGATGGACCCGACGACATTCCCGCGCTGCACCACTTCACCCACCGGTGCGCCGGGGACACTCAGGTGGTTGTAGGTGGTCTGCAGTCCCCCGCCGTGATCCACCGCGACTCGGTGACCGCCTCCGTAGTCGTGCCAGCCGGACTCGGTCATCACTCCGGCTCCGGCCGCTACGACGTCCGTGCCGCACGGACTGCCGTAGTCCACCCCCGTGTGGAACTCCGGAGTGGACCCATCCAGTGGGTTCACGCGATGACCGAAGAGCGAGGTCACGGTTGCTCCGGCCACGGGAACCCCGAGAGCCGGAGGGATCTCGGGCAGCACTGACGCCGCGGGGTCCACGATGGGGTCAGTGAGGGCGCCGGGCGACTCGGGCGGTGCTGACGTCTCGGACCCTGCAGCGGGGTCGGTCGGGATGCCAGGAACTTCCGACCCGGCCGGCGCCCGCACCATGGCGTGCTCGAAGCGGTGATGCGCGGGTTCTCCGACGGCAGCGATGACGGCGGCCCTACCCGTACCACCGGCGTCACCGAGGGGACCCGGAACGGCGACGGCGGTCGTGGTGGAAGGAAGAACCGCGCCGAGGAGCAGGCCCGCGAGGGCGAGCACGATCCCGAGGAGCTCTCCGTTCTCGCGCACCCTTCCTCCACGGCGGTACCGCCTGACGTGCAGGGATGCGGACGAGGCGACGACCGATGCGGCGGGAGTTCGATCCGGCGATCGGTGGCGCGGACGCAGCCCGTCCGGGTGCCACAGCGGCTCGGGATGACCGACGCTGCAATCGATGCTGCGATCGACGGCGGCATGACGTCCTGCCCTGGCTCCGACCATGTGCCCACCTCTTCCGGAGGCCGTGACCACCGGGCGCCGAGGCGGAGCCGGGATCAGCCCTCGTGACCGGACCGGCCGTGCCACCGGCGGGCGGTGGAGGAACCGGTCAGGGCTCCAGCTCTGACCGGTCCAACACTAGGCAGCGAGGTCGAGGAACATCAGTGGGTACAGAGGTATGTGGACAACATCGCCCGGAAGCGCCGGACATGGCGGGGATGCCGTCAGGAGAGCTCGGCGCGGCCCTTGCGCCAGTACCCCATGAAGGCCACCTGCTTGCGGTCGATACCCACGTCGCGGACCAGGTAGCGACGCAGCCCACGCACCACGGCGGCCTCGCCGGCGATCCATGCGTAGAAGGGCTGCGTGCCCGGAGGCCGCTCGGGGTTCACGCTGGACTGCACGATGGCAGCCTCCAGGCGTTGCGGGGTCTCCCAGAGGATGGACCCGTCGATGTCCACCTCCTCCGGCTCCCTGCCGCCCTGGGCGCCACCGGGCCCCGCGAGGGACACCCACCCCGGCACGCGGACGGCGTCCCGGACGGCCGCATCCAGTGCCTCCCCGTGGTTACGCCGTCCCCGGGACAGCCAGGTGATGGAGACCGAGGACCTGGTGGGGATGTCCTGGAAGTCCTGGGAGTCGGGCACTTCGAGGAAGGCGTGCCCGCCGATGTCCTCGGGAAGGGCCTCGAGGATGGCACTGATGGCGGGAACCGCCGTCTCGTCGCCTGCGAGAAGCACGTGCTGCGCGAGGCCCGGGCGCCACTCGATGCCACCGTAGGCACCCGCCGTGGTGCACTGCGCGGCGGCCGCGTTGGGGCCGATGACGCAGACGGGATCGCCGGGACGTGCCGCGGCGGCCCATTCGGCGGCGGGGCCCCCGCGCCCGTCCTCGTCGAGGTGCAGCACGAAGTCGACGTCGATCTCCGGGCTCGCGCCCCCGCAGCGTGAACTCCGGACCGTGTAGGTGCGCATGGCGCCCCGCTCCTCGGCGTCCATCGCGAGCCAGAGCTGGTACCAGCTCGCAGCGTCCTCGCGTCGCATCAGGCCAGCGATGTCCGGGCAGTCCCGGCCCTGGGACGGGATGATGACCTTGATCCGCAGGTCCAGGGTGTCCCCCGCGACACCGAAGGATTCCAGGCAGGCGCCTCCGAAGGTGATGCGGCGGAAGTTGGCGCCGAGCTGCTGGACGCGCGTGACCACGACGTCGAATGCCAGCACCATCGGCTCGGTGTCCGATGCCGCCCGCCGGGCGCTTCGCTGGGTTACCTGGGTCATGATGCTGCCTCCACATGGGCGGGAACGGTGTCCTGCGGGTTGGGTCGGTAGCCCCGGGCCGGCACTCGGCCGGTCGGGGAGGGACGTGGTCGATCGGTGGCGGGAGCGCCGTGGTGGCGCCCCACCGGAACCACCATGGGTGTGCCGGACACCGGGTCCTCGATGACGCGGCAGTCGAGGTTGAAGACGCCGGAGACCGTCTCCTGCGTCACGACTGCTGGCGGGGTGCCCTCGGCCACGATCCGACCCTCCCGCATGGCGATCAGGTGGTCCGCGTACCGCGCGGCGAGGTTGAGGTCGTGTAGCACCATCACCACGGTGGTGCCCGAGCGCCGGTTGAGGTCGGTGATGAGGTCGAGGACCTCGATCTGGTGCGTCACGTCGAGGAAGGTGGTGGGCTCGTCCAGGAGGAGGATCCCCGTCTGCTGTGCCAGCGCCATCGCGATCCAGACGCGTTGGCGTTGCCCGCCGCTGAGTTCGTCGACGGCACGGTCCGCGAGGGCCAGCGTGTCCGTGGCCTCCAGGGCGCCCGCCACCGCGGCGTCGTCCTCCGGGGTCCACTGGCGGAACCAGCCCTGGTGGGGGTAGCGCCCTCGGCCCACGAGGTCCGCCACGCTGATGCCGTCCGGCGCCACGGGAGTCTGCGGAAGGAGCCCGAGCACCCGGGCCACGGCCTTGGTGGATTGCGCGTGGATGTCGGCTCCGTTGAGCACCACCGTTCCACGGGCGGGTTTGAGCAGTCGCGCGAGACCGCGCAGCAGGGTGGACTTGCCGCATGCGTTCGCTCCCACGATCACCGTGATCCTGCCGGCGGGCAGATCCACGGACAACTCCTCCACCACCGTCCGCTCGTCGTAGGCGAGCGTGAGGTCCACGGCCGACAGCGTCTTTCCGGTGGTCTCCGGGTGCCCTGCCATCATCCCCCTCCCTTTCCCGACCGGTTAGCCGTGACGAGGAGCCACAGCAGGAACGGCGCTCCGAGGGCACCGGTGACGACGCCCACGGGGAGCGACGTGCCCGGGACGAGGTTCGCGGCCACGAAGTCCGCACCGAGGACGATCACCGCTCCCACCAGCCCTGCCATGGCCAGGGACGGCCGGTTGCCGAGCATCCGCCGCGCGATGGGGCCGGACAGGAAGGCCACGGCCGCCACGGGGCCGGCAGCTGCGGTGGCGAAGGCTGCGAGGGCGACGGCGGTGGACATGAGACCGAGCCGGGATGCCTCGACGCGCACGCCCAGCCCCGCAGCGGTGTCGTCACCGAGTTCGAGGCCGTGCAGGTTGCGCGAGAGCAACGCCACCAGTGGCAGGAGGACCACCAGTGCGGTGACCAGCACCGTCACGCGGTTCCAGTTGCTCGAATTGAGTGAGCCGTTGAGCCAGAGGACCGCCTGTGAGGCCGTGCGGAGATCGGTGCGCGTGAGGAGGAAACTGACGAGTGCGTGCATCACGGCGCCGAAGCCGATTCCCACGAGGATGAGCCGGTAGCCGGCCACTCCCCCGCGTCGTGAGACCAGGTAGATCGCCGTGGCCACCGCCAGGCCGCCGATCAGCGCCCACAGTGAGACGGCGACGCCGGCCGCGCCGAAGAGGACGATCGCGGTGACCGCGGAGGCGCTGGCACCGTAGGTGATCCCGATGATGTCGGGACTGGCCAGCGGGTTCCGCAGCATGGTCTGGAAGACCGCGCCGGCGATCCCGAACGACACCCCGGTGAGTACACCGATGACGGCGCGGGGCAGTTTGCTCTCCAGCACGATGAAGCTCGCGCCGGGGATGTCAGCGCCCGCGAGGATGCGGAAGAAGTCGGGGATGGTCACCGTGTAGGAGCCGAGCAGGACATTGACGGCGAACAGGACCACCACGACGCCGGCGATCCCACCCAGTCGCGCGTTCACACCACGGCGACGGTGCGCGCGCATGCGGGCCAGCCCCGCCGTCGACTCCGTCGCAGGAGCAGGAAGCGCGGTGACGGGTGCGCGATCGAGAGAGGTGCTCACAGTTGCGCCATCCTGCGGCGACGCACCAACCAGATGAACACCGGTGCCCCGACCACCGCCGTCATCACGCCCACCTGGATCTCACCCGGAGGCAGGACGACGCGCCCGAGGATGTCCGCCCCGAGGAGCAGTACCGGCCCGAGCAGGGCGGAGAACGGAAGGATCCACCGGTAGTCGGCGCCGACCACCAGGCGCACCATGTGCGGGATCACGAGGCCCACGAAACCGATCGGCCCGGCCGCGGCGGTGGCCGCACCGCAGAGCAGGACGACACCGAGCGCCGTGACGGCACGGGCGAGGTTCACGTTCTGGCCGAGGCCCCGAGCCACGTCATCACCGAGGGCGAGGCTGTTGAGCACCTTCCCGGTGGCCAGGGTCAGGAGCAACCCCACGACCAGGAACGGCAGCACGGCACCGATCACGTCCCAGCCCCGGCCGGACAGCGTGCCCACCTGCCAGAACCGGAATCGATCGAGGGTTTCCTGGCTGGACACGAGCACGCCGTTGGTGAGACTCGCCAGTCCCGCTGCGAGGGCGGCGCCCGCGAGCGCCAGCTTGACGGGAGTGGCCCCCTCGCGTCCCAGGCTCGCCACGGCGTAGACCGTCAGTGCCGCCGCGCCTGCCCCGGCGAAGGCGAACCAGATGTAACCGGTGGCACCCTGGATGCCGAAGAGGTAGATGCCGATCACCACGCCGAGCGCCGCGCCGGCGTTGATCCCGAGGATCCCGGGATCGGCCAGGGGGTTGCGCGCCACCCCCTGCAGGGCTGCGCCGGCAGTGGCGAGGGCCGCTCCGACGAGTAGTCCGATCACGGTACGGGGAAGGCGCGAGAGCACCACCGCGTGATCACCGTTGGTGGGATCGAAGGCCGTGACGGCGTCCAGCATGGTACCGAGGCTGACGGAGCGGGCACCGATGGTGAGCGAAGCGGCGCAGAATGCCACCAGCACCAGCGCGGTGATCATCAACGTCATCAGCATCCGCGGGGCGGAGGAACGCCGTGATCGCGAGGGGGGAAGGACGACATCCGGCGGACGCAGGGCGGAGGCCTGGACTGCCATGATGCCTCCTCAGCCGGACGATCGGTCTGAAGTAAGGCTAGCCTACGCTTCCGACAATTAGGAAACGTGTTTGTTGCCTAATCGGACCGGGAACTGCCGCCCCTGGGGCTCGGCGATCGCCGACCGATCATGCCGCGGCCGGCGGGGTGCCGTCGCCGAACGGGCGTCCTCCGAGGGACTCCCGCCCGTGCGGTGTGGTCCACCCGGAGAGGTCGGGCCCCTTCGGGACGATCCCCGTGGGGTTGATGTCCTCGTGGACGATGTAGTAGTGCTGCTTGATCTGTTCGAAGTCGATCGTGTCCCCGAAGCCCGGGGTCTGGAACAGGTCCCTGGCGTAACCCCACAGAGCAGGCATCTCCGTGAGCTTGCTCCGGTTGCACTTGAAGTGCCCGTGGTAGACCGGGTCGAAGCGGACCAGTGTCGTGAAGAGGCGGACGTCCGCTTCCGTGATGGTGTCGCCCACGAGGAAGCGCTGGCTCGTCAGTCGCTCCTCCAACCAGTCGAGCGCGGTGAACAGCCGGTCGTAGGCGGCGTCGTACGCCTCCTGCGTTCCGGCGAAGCCGCAGCGGTACACGCCGTTGTTCACCTCGGTGAACACCCGCTTGTTGACGGTGTCGATCTCATCCCGCAGCGCCTCGGGGTAAAGGTCCGGTGCACCGTCGCGCTGGAACTCCTTCCACTCGCTCGAGAAGTCGAGGGTGATCTGCGGGAAGTTGTTTGTCACCACCGCTCCGGTGGTGGTGTCCACGACGGCGGGAACCGTGATTCCACGGGAGTAGTGCGGATCGCGCTTGAAGAACGCCTCCTGCAGCCGCTCGATCCCGAGCACGGGGTCGCGTCCGTCCGGGTCCAGGTCGAAGGTCCAGGACCGGCTGTCATGGGTGGGGCCGGGGGTGCCGAGGGAGATCGCGTCCTCGAGCCCGAGGAGCCGTCGCACGATGATGGTGCGGTTGGCCCAGGGGCAGGCACGGGCGGCGATGAGCCGGTAGCGGCCTGCCTCCACGGGATAACCGTCCACGGCATCCCGCGTGATCCGCGTCTCGATGTACTGCGTGTCGCGCGTGAACTCCTTGCCCCCGGTGACGTAGGACCCCTTGGTGGTGTGCTCTGACTGATCGGACTGCTGCTCGGACTGCTGTTTGTCGGACATCCTCCCAGTCTAGAACCGACGTACGCAGAAGGCCCGGACACCTGGGTGGCCGGGCCTTCTGCGTGCGCCTTCTGCTAGTGGCGGCTGGACTCGCGGCCGTACTTCTCGCGGAGCTCGCGGCCCTCTCGAACGATCTTGAGGTGCTTGTCGCTCTTCTTCTCCGCGGCCTTGGTGTCACGCGGCGGGAGCTGGATGGTCTCCTCGGCCTCGATCCCGCCCTGCA
>JASLBS010000176.1 GCA_030146405.1 Arthrobacter sp. | reverse complement strand
CGCTCCAAGCAGATCGCCCTGAAGTTCCCGGTGATCACCAATGACGAGCTGGCGAAGATCGCGAACGTGGAGACGGACGACGGCGATCGCCTGACCGTCCGCGTACGCGGTCTCTACCGGCACGACGGCGGCGAGCCCGCGCTACGGGCACGGCTGGCTGAGATCTGCGAGCAGGTCTCGAGCGCCCTCAACCGCGGCGTCGAGTACGTGGTGCTCTCCGACCGCGACTCCAACGCCCAGTGGGCACCCATCCCGTCCCTGCTCCTGACCAGCGCGGTGCACCACCACCTGCTCCGGAGCGCCACCCGCACCAAGACATCGCTGGTGGTCGAGGCGGGGGACGTCCGCGAGGTCCACCACATCGCGGCGCTCATCGGCTACGGCGCCTCCGCGGTGAACCCGTACCTCGCCATGGAGAGCTGCGAGGAGCTGGTCCGCAACGGTGACATCACCGGCGTCAGCGCGGAGACCGCCGTGGCGAACCTCATCAAGGGGCTCGGCAAGGGTGTTCTGAAGATCATGTCCAAGATGGGTATCTCCACCGTCAGCTCGTACTGCGGAGCGCAGACCTTCGAGGCACTGGGTCTGTCGCAGGAGCTGGTGGACGAGTACTTCCACGGCACGCAGACCCAGCTCGGTGGCGTGGGTCTCGACGTGATCGCTGCCGAGACCGCCGCCCGGCACGAGAGTGCCTACCCGGAGGACGGGATCGAGGACCCGCACCGCGGGCTGGACAACGGGGGCGAGTACCAGTGGCGCCGGGAGGGCCCACCGCACCTGTTCAACCCGGAGACAGTGTTCCGGCTGCAGCACGCCACGCGCGAGCGGCGCTACGACATCTTCAAGGCCTACACCCGCGGCGTGGACGACCAGTCGCGTGAGCTGATGACACTGCGTGGACTGCTCACCCTGCGCGGTGACGCGCGTGAGCCCATCAGCATCGACGAGGTGGAGTCCGTCTCCGCGATCGTCAAGCGGTTCTCCACCGGGGCCATGAGCTACGGCTCCATCTCCCAGGAGGCCCACGAGACACTCGCGATCGCTATGAACCGACTCGGTGGCAAGTCCAACACGGGGGAGGGTGGCGAGGACGTCGAGCGGCTGCTGGATCCCGAGCGCCGGTCCGCGATCAAGCAGGTGGCCTCGGGTCGCTTCGGCGTCACGAGCCTGTACCTGACCAACGCGGACGACATCCAGATCAAGATGGCGCAGGGGGCCAAGCCCGGTGAGGGCGGCCAGCTGATGAGCCAGAAGGTGTACCCGTGGATCGCGCGCACGCGCCACTCCACCCCGGGTGTCGCCCTGATCTCGCCGCCTCCGCACCACGACATCTACTCGATCGAGGACCTCGCCCAGCTGATCTACGACCTCAAGCGCTCCAACCCGAGCGCGAGAGTCCATGTGAAGCTCGTCTCCGAGGTGGGCATCGGCACCGTCGCCGCCGGCGTGACGAAGGCCAAGGCCGACGTCGTCCTCGTCTCCGGGCACGACGGCGGCACCGGTGCGAGTCCGCTGAACTCCCTCAAGCACGCGGGGATCCCGTGGGAACTGGGTCTCGCCGAGACCCAGCAGACGCTCATGCTCAACGGGTTGCGCGACCGCGTGGTGGTGCAGGTCGACGGGCAGCTCAAGACCGGGCGCGACGTCGTCATCGCCGCCCTGCTGGGTGGCGAGGAGTTCGGCTTCGCCACCGCGCCGCTCGTGGTGGCCGGCTGCATCATGATGCGCGTGTGCCACCTGGACACGTGCCCCGTGGGGGTGGCCACGCAGAACCCCGAGCTGCGCAGCCGGTTCACCGGCAAGCCGGAGTTCGTGGTCAACTTCTTCGAGTTCATCGCCGAGGAGGTGCGCGAGATCCTCGCGGAGCTCGGCTTCCGGACACTCGAGGAGGCCATCGGGCACAGCGAACTGCTGGACGCCCGCCAGGCCATCGAGCACTGGAAGGCGGACGGCCTGGACCTCGACCCGATCCTCCGCGGCAACGAGTTCAACTCCGGCGAGCCGATGCGCAACATGCTCCCGCAGAACCACGAGCTCGATCAGCACTTCGACAACAAGCTGATCGAGATGAGCGCCGACGCGCTCCAGCACCGCTCGCCGGTGCGGATCTCGGTGGACGTGGTCAACACCGACCGCTCCGTGGGCACCATGCTCGGGCACGAGGTCACCAGGACCTTCGGCCTGGACACGCTGGCCACCGACACCATCGACGTCACGCTCACGGGCCAGGCGGGTCAGTCACTCGGTGCCTTTCTCCCCGAAGGCATCACGCTGCGGCTGCTCGGCGACTCCAACGACTACGTGGGCAAGGGGCTCTCGGGCGGGCGCATCATCGTGCGGCCCGATCGTTCCAACGTCTTCCGGGCGGATCACAACGTGATCGCCGGGAACGTGATCGGCTACGGGGCCACGAGCGGCGAGATGTTCCTGCGCGGACAGGTGGGGGAACGCTTCCTGGTCCGGAACTCGGGAGCCACGGCGGTGGCCGAGGGGATAGGCGACCACGGCTGCGAGTACATGACGGGTGGCCAGGCGGTGGTCCTGGGAAGCACGGGTCGGAACTTCGGCGCGGGCATGTCGGGGGGAACGGCCTTCGTTCTGGACCTCGACCGCGCCCGCGTCAACAAGCAGAGCCTCGAGAACGGTGAGCTGTTGCTCGTCGAGCTCGATGCCGAGGACATCGAGATCGTCCGCAGGCTGCTGATCCAGCACGTCGAGGAGACGGGATCGGACCTGGCCGAGGGCCTGCTGGAGTCCTACGAGGACACCGTCAAGCGCTTCACCAAGGTGCTGCCGCGCGATTACGCAGCCGTGATGGGCGCACGCGCCATCGCTGCCGAGCAGGGCCTCGACCCCGACGGCGAAGAGACCTGGACCAAGATCCTGGAGGTAACCGGTGGCTGACCCACGCGGATTCATGAAGGTGCGCGAGCGCCAGACCCAGCCCCGCCGGCCCGTGCCGGTGCGCATCATGGACTGGAAGGAAGTGTACGAGGCCCAGGAGAAGGGTGTCCTGAAGTCGCAGGCCGGGCGCTGCATGGACTGCGGTGTCCCGTTCTGCCACCAGGGCTGCCCACTCGGGAACCTGATCCCCGAGTGGAACGACCTCACGTTCCGGGACAAGGGCCGTGAGGCCATCGAGCGCCTTCACGCGACCAACAACTTCCCGGAGTTCACCGGGCGGCTGTGCCCTGCACCGTGCGAGTCCTCCTGTGTGCTCGGGATCAACCAGCCCCCGGTCACCATCAAGCAGGTCGAGGTGTCCATCGCCGACCAGGCGTTCGATCAGGGCTGGGTGGAACCGCACCCGCCCGAACGTCTGACCGGGCGGACCGTCGCCGTCGTCGGCTCCGGCCCTGCCGGGCTCGCCGTGGCGCAGCAGCTGACGCGCGCGGGCCACACCGTGGCCGTCTACGAGCGGGACGACCGGATCGGCGGCCTGCTCCGCTACGGCATCCCGGACTTCAAGATGGAGAAGATCCACCTCGAACGCCGCCTCGACCAGATGAAGGCCGAGGGCACCCGCTTCCGCACGGGGGTGGCCGTGGGCAAGGACATCAGCTGGGGACAGCTCAAGCGGCGGTACGACGCCGTCGTGGTGGCCACCGGGGCCACCGTGCCGCGGGACCTCTCCATTCCCGGGCGGCAGTTCGAGGGCGTGCACTTCGCGATGGACTACCTCGTGCAGGCCAACCGGGTGGTGGCCGGCGAAGAGGTGGAGGACCAGATCCATGCCGAGGGCAAGCACGTGGTGATCCTCGGCGGTGGGGACACCGGAGCGGATTGTCTCGGTACCGCCCACCGGCAGAAGGCGGCGAGCGTCACCACGCTCGCCATCGGCCAGCAGCCCACCACCGAGCGCCGCCCCGACCAGCCGTGGCCCACCTTCCCCACGCTGTTCGACATCGCCAGCGCCCACGAGGAAGGCGGCGAGCGCCGCTACCTGGCGTCCACGGTCGAGTTCGTGGGGGACAACGGCGTACTCCGCGGCATCAAGGTCGCCGAGACCGAGTTCGTGGACGGACGCCGCGTCCCGAAGGCCGGGTCCGAGCGCGAGATCCCCGCGGATCTCGTGTTCCTCTCCCTCGGCTTCACGGGGGCGGAGGCGGCCGGCATCACGGAGCAGGTCGAGGCCGAGTTCGACGAGCGCGGGAACCTGGCACGCGACGGCTACTACATGACGAACACCCCGGGCGTCTTCTCGGCCGGCGACGCAGGACGCGGGCAGTCGCTCATCGTCTGGGCCATCGCGGAGGGCCGGGCATGTGCGGCCGCCGTCGACCAGTGGCTCATGGGCTCCACCAAACTCCCGGCGCCGGTCGCTCCGACGGACCGCTCGATCTCCGTCCTCTGACCCGCCCCGGCATCAATTCCACTACCCGAACAGGACTAGGCTAGATCTATGAGACGCGCAAAAATCGTTGCAACATTCGGCCCCGCAATCGCCAGCTATGAGAACACCCTCGCTGTGCTCGAAGCGGGTGTCGACGTGGCCCGGATGAACATGAGCCATGGGGACTACTCCGTGCACGGCACCACCTACGAGAACGTGCGCCGTGCATCCGAGGAGCTCGGCAAGCCGGTGGGGATCTTCGCCGATCTGCAGGGACCGAAGATCCGCCTCGGGCGTTTCATGGACGGCCCCCATGCGCTGGTGCCGGGTGATGTCTTCACCATCACCGTCGAGGACATCGAGGGTACGCAGGAGATCTGCTCCACCACCTTCAAGGGTCTGCCCCAGGACGTCCAGGTCGGCGACATGCTCCTGATCGACGACGGCAAGGTGGGGCTGCGTGCCACCGCGGTCGACGACGTCAAGGTCACCACCGAGGTCGTGGTGGGCGGCATGGTGTCGAACAACAAGGGCATCAACCTTCCCGGCGTCGCCGTGAACGTCCCCGCCCTCAGCGACAAGGACGAGGCGGACCTCCGCTGGGCCATCCAGATCGGCGTCGACATGGTGGCGCTGTCCTTCGTCCGCGACGCCGGCGACGTGCGGCGCGTGCACGAGATCATGGACGAGGAGGGCCGCAGGGTCCCCGTCATCGCGAAGATCGAGAAGCCGCAGGCCGTGGACGCACTCGAGGAGATCATCGACGCGTTCGACGCCATCATGGTGGCCCGCGGCGATCTCGGTGTCGAACTGCCGCTGCAGGACGTCCCGATCGTCCAGAAGCGCGCCATCGAGCTCGCGCGTCGCTGGGCGAAGCCCGTGATCGTGGCCACGCAGGTGCTCGAGTCGATGATCGACAGCCCGCGCCCCACCCGCGCCGAGGCCTCGGACTGCGCCAACGCCGTCCTGGACGGTGCGGACGCCGTGATGCTCTCGGGTGAGACCAGCGTGGGCAAGTACCCGATGGAGACCGTGAAGATCATGAACGACATCATCGAGTCCACCGAGCAGCACGGCCTCGAGCGCGTACCGCCGCTGGGTAGCAAGCCCAAGACCCGCGGTGGCGCCATCACGCGTGCAGCCGTGGAGATCGCGGACCAGCTCGACGCCAAGTACATCTGTACCTTCACGCAGTCCGGTGATTCGGCCCGCCGCCTGTCGCGCCTCCGCCCCAAGAAGCCGGTGTTCGCGTTCACCCCGGTGCAGTCGACCCTCAACGCCATGTCGCTCATCTGGGGTGTGCAGCCCCGGCTGGTGGAGTTCGTGAAGCACACGGACGAGATGACCTCCCAGGTCGATCGGGTCCTGTTCGAGCAGGGCCTCGTGGAGGTCGACGACCTGGTGGTCATCGCCGCCGGTTCCCCTCCCGGACAGGCCGGCTCCACCAACTCGATCAAGGTGCACCGCGTGGGGGACATCACCGACGCCGGGCAGCTACCCGACGGGCACACGTCCTTCATCAAGGAGGACGTCGGCCCCTGGCCGCTCAAGAAGAAGTAGCAGTACGTATGAAGAAGACCCCCACCCGATCCGGGTGGGGGTCTTCTTCGTACGGGCGATGTACCGGGTCAGTTGACCTGGTTGATGATGGTCTCCGCGACCTCGCGCATGCTCAGTCGGCGGTCCATGGACGTCTTCTGGATCCAGCGGAACGCCTCCGGCTCCGTGAGGCCCATCTTGGTGGTGAGCAGGCTCTTGGCCCGCTCCACGAGCTTCCGGGTGGCGAACTGCTCCTGGAGGTCCGAGACCTCCGCCTCGAGCGCCTTGATCTCCTCGTACCGCGACATCGCGATCTCGATCGCCGGGATCAGGTCCGCCGGGGTGAACGGCTTGACCACGTAGGCCATGGCGCCGGCGTCCCGTGCGCGCTCGATCAGTTCCTTCTGGCTGAAGGCCGTGAGCAGGACCACCGGGGCGATCCGTGCCTTGACGATCTGCTCGGCCGCGGTGATGCCGTCCATGACGGGCATCTTCACGTCCATGAGCACGAGGTCCGGCCTGTGCTCCTCGGCGAGGGCCACGGCCTTCTCGCCGTTGTCGGCCTCCGCCACGACCTCGTAGCCCTCACCGCGCAGGATCTCGATGATGTCGAGCCGGATGAGCGTCTCATCCTCGGCCACGATGACCCGGCGCGCTGGTCCGGTGGGCGTGGTTTCGGTCGGTTCAGACACTGTTGCTCCTTGATGATGATGGTGTTCCTACGGGCTCCTGGAAGCGTCCCCTCCCGTTCCCGGAAACAGCCTATCGGCATGTAGAGTGGATTCGCGCACCGGCGGCGAGGAGAGTCAGTCTTCTCACACGACGCTCGTGCACGTAAGGCCCGAATGGCGGAATTGGCAGACGCGCTGCACTCAAAATGCAGTATCGAGAGGTGTGTGGGTTCGAGTCCCACTTCGGGCACCGGAGTTGCCTTCCCTCAGAGGCGGTCCCCGCGACGACCCCTCCGCTGCCTCGCCACCGGGCGGTACATTGGGCCGATGGCCAGCGAAGCGATCACCCTCGACGTGGACGGTCCGGGCGGCGTACGCCCCGTTCGGCTCTCCAGCCCCTCCCGCGTGCTGTGGCCCGCCGCAGGGTTGACCAAGCGGGACCTCGCCCAGTACGTGGTAGACGTCGCCCCTGCCTTCCTGAGGGCGAACGGCGATCGACCGGTCTCGTTGCAGCGCTTCGGCGCGGACGTGGACGGCGAGTCGTTCTTCAGCAAGAACCCTCCCAGGGGAGCACCCGACTTCGTGCGCAGTGTGACCGTGGTCTACCCCAGTGGGCGTTCACATCCGCAGGTGGTCCTCGACGAAGCAGCGGCGGTGGTGTGGGCCGTCCAGATGAACACGGTCGTCTTCCACCCCTGGGCCTCGCGGGCGGGGGAGCCCGATCTGCCGGACGAACTGCGCATCGACCTCGATCCCCAGCCCGGCACCACCTTCGCCGACGTCGTGGTCTCGGCCCACGCGCTCCGCACCGTGCTGCAGGAAGCCGGCCTGACCGCCTTCGTGAAGACCTCCGGGAACCGTGGTCTGCACGTGTTCGCACCCGTCGAGCCGACCCACGAGTTCCTCGACGTCCGCAGGGCTGTCATCGCCGCGGCCCGCGAGCTGGAGCGCCGGATGCCGGAAGAGGTGACCACGGCATGGTGGAAGGAGGAACGGGGTGCCCGGATCTTCATCGACTACAACCAGGCCAACCGTGACCGCACCATGGCCGGGGCCTACAGTCCCCGCGCCTTGCCCGCCGCCCCCGTGTCCACGCCCCTGGAGTGGGACGAGCTGACGGATGCGGACCCGGCCTCCTTCACCGTGGGATCGGTTCCCGAGCGCCTCCGGACGGTCGGGGATCCCTGGGAGAACCTCCATGCGGAGCCGGGGCGCATTGATGTCCTGCGTCAGTGGTGGGACCGCGATGTCGAGAACGGGCTGGGCGAGTTGCCCTTCCCGCCGGACTTCCCCAAGATGCCGGGCGAACCCACGAGGGTGCAACCGAGCCGCGCCCGTAAGCGCGACTGATCCTCGCTGTCAACGGCTCCTCGGCACGGGCCGTTGCCCTGCCATCCTGGGTGCGTGCTGGTAGAAAAGGAAGGAACGTTGCCGCGTCCCGGCGTCGAACCGGGCCTGATTCCGTGCCGGCCAGTCCGGCGCTGGGAGACCCATGAAGAAGACCCTGCTGTCATCGACCCTCGTTCTGCTTCTGTTGACCGGATGCGGCGGCAACCCCGCCACCGACGCCGAGCCCCCCGGTCCCACGCCCGATCCCGGGCAGACGGCCACCGATCCGGTGACGGCCCCTTCGGACGCTCCATCCGTGGAGGGACTGACGGACGCCAACAGCGGCATGTTCGCCTTCGTCGTCGGTGAGGCGACCGGTGATGTGACCCTTCCCGCGCCGGCTCCGGACGACGTCGAAGCGCTGCGTTCCGAGCTGGAGCAGGACCCCGTGACCTACGCCGTGGTCAGTGTGCAGAATCCGGAGGGTGCGGTCCCGCTCGAGGTGGAGACACTCACCGTCTCCACCCCTGACGGTCAGGATCTCCAGTTCCGATTCGCCTCGCAGGTCCTCGAGGAGTGGGGCGCAGCGACGAACGGTGGTGAGCCCTCGCCCGAGGTCGTGGAACTCGTCGAGGAGTACAGTGGCGGCGCGCTGCCGGACCAGACCACCGAGCTCCTCATGATCGGGGACTTCCCGGAACTCCCCGACACCGTGTCCAGCGTGGTGCTCCAGCCGGCCGGAGGTGGCGAGGCCGTGGAAACACAGGTGCGTCCGGAGTCCTGATGCCTCGCCCCGAGCCGTCGGTCGCGGGTTAGGGTTGCATCATGACCACTACGGAGCCGAGCCGCGCCGCCGTGGTGATCGAGGACGACGACGACGTACGGGACCTGCTGCACGCGGTGCTCACCGGCTCGGGCTTCAGGGTCCACACCGCACCGGCCGGTCTGGCCGGCGTCGAGATGGTCCGGCAACTGATGCCCGACATCGTCACGCTCGACGTGGGGTTGCCCGACATCGACGGCTTCGAGGTGGCTCGCCGGATCCGCAGATTCTCCTCCACCTACATCCTCATCATCACGGCTCGTACGAGTGCGGCGGACGAGGAACGTGGCGTGGAGGCCGGCGCGGACGGCTACATCCGCAAGCCCTTCCGCCCCGCGGAGTTGCGCCGACACATCCTCGAGGGGACTGCGACGGCGGACGCCTGACCGTACGGGGTGCGACAGTGCCTCAAGGGTCCTCGTTCAGCCGGCTCCCCGGTCAGTGCGAACGGACGCCTGCATCGCTCACGAGCACGGGCTTGTTGATGGCGTCGGACGCGAGCCCGGTCACCAGGGCGAAAACTCCCTTGTGCAGGTAGTCGACGGTTCTTTCCCCGACGGGCCACAGCGACGGCGCCGCTCCGGCGCCGGTCGCGTTCTCGAGGGTCTGATCGAAGGAGAGACGGACCACCGTGTGGGCCGCCGTCGCAGCCGGACCCCGAATGCCCGTCACGGACCAGACACCGCGGAGCGCACCGAGGGTGGCACCGGTCAGCCAGTGCATCGCGTGGTTCCACGCCGGGTAGGTGAGGGAGTTGCTCGTGGGCCGGCGGCACAGCAGCCGCAGCGTCCGAGCCGGGATGTGCGAGTCCGGGCGGTGCGTCAGGCGTTGTTCGACAAGTTCTCCCGCGGTCATGGCGGCCGTACCGAGCAGGCCGGCTGCCATCCCGCGCAGGGCAGCGCATGCGAGGACCGATCCGCGCCCAGCCACTAGTCGTCCTCCCCTCGGGCGTCGTCATCGAGATCCGTGTCGATCCCGTTGTTGTCGTCGTAGTTCCCGGTGTCCGTCCCGGAGTTGTCGCTGTCGTCGCCACCGAGGTCGCAGCCGCCCAGGAAGAGAGCGCCGGCGGCGAGGAGAGCGGCGACGGTCCTCAGCTTCTTGTCTGCCATGGGAAGCTCCGTCCAGTTGTTGCCGAAGGTGGGACGGTCCCACCGTCCGTCGACCACGGTAAGCAGTGCCCCGGCCGGCAGCAACCGGTGCGCACGCAGCTGAGCCGATTGACAATCCGCGGTCCCGTCACTGCCCCGGGCAGCACGGTGGGCGCTGGATCACCCGGTCCGGGTCGTTCTGCAGTACGGCCTTCCGCGTTCGCAGGTGCGAATCGGGCAGGATGATCAGGCGCGCTCCTCACGGATCATGTTGGTGATGCGTGCGGTGGACAGCCTGCGCCCCTCCTGATCGGTCATCACCACTTCATGCGTGGTGAGCGTTCGTCCGAGATGGATCGCGGTGGCGGTGCCCGTGACCAGTCCGGAGCCGACACTCCGATGATGGGTGGCGCCGACCTCGATGCCCACCGCCTGCCGTCCCGGCCCGGCGTGGATCCCTGCGGCGAACGAACCGAGCGTCTCCGCCAGGACCACGTGGGCACCCCCGTGCAGGATGCCGGCCACCTGCTGATTGCCCTCCACGGGCATGGTGGCGACCATGCGTTCGGCGCTCATCTCCTGGAAGACGATCCCCATCTTGGCGGTCAGGGCACCCACCCCGTAACGGGAGAGCCAGCCGTGCAGCTCGACGGGGATCCCGGCGGCCAGCAGTTCGGCCAGGCGCTCCTCGGAGGGTTCTTCCATGGCGTCGGGGCGAGTGCGGTTGTCTGTCATGGGAACTAGGCTGACACCTGTGAGTGATACAACCAAACCTGCTTCCACCCTGACCACGGAGCCGCCCGCCGAGGCCTCCCCGAAGGAGCCCGTGCCGGCGGGCGATGCAGTGGCGGTGCCCGCGCGCCGCAGTGACGGCACCCGCAACAGGCTCCTGGTCATCGACGGTCACTCCATGGCATTCCGTGCCTTCTACGCGCTTCCGGCCGAGAACTTCTCCACCGACACCGGTCAGCACACCAACGCGGTCTACGGGTTCACGGCGATGCTGATCAACCTCATCAAGGACCAGAAACCCAGCCATGTGGCGGTGGCCTTCGACCTCGACACCCCGACCTTCCGCTCGGAGGAGTACACGGAGTACAAGGGCGGGAGATCGAAGACACCGGAGGAGTTCCACGGGCAGGTTGACCTCATCATCAAGGTCATGGAGGCGATGCGGATCCCCACCCTCTCCCTGGACGGGTACGAGGCCGACGACATCCTGGCCACCCTCGCGCACCAGGCGGCAGCGGCGGACTGGGACGTCCAGGTGGTCAGCGGCGACCGCGACGCCTTCCAGCTCGTCAATGACCGGGTGACCGTCCTGTACCCGAAGCAGGGCGTCACCAACATCCCGCAGATGGACGCCCAGGCCATCGAGGAGAAGTACTTCGTCCCTCCCCACCAGTACTCCGATCTCGCCGCACTCGTGGGGGAGAGCGCCGACAACCTGCCGGGGGTTCCCGGAGTGGGGCCGAAGACCGCGGCGAAGTGGATCAAACTGTACGGCGGACTCGAGGGCATCCTCAAGAACCTCGACAAGATCGGCGGCAAGGTGGGTGACTCCCTGCGTGCCAACATCGACGACGTCAAGCGGAACCGGAGACTGAACCATCTCCTCACCGATCTCGACCTGCCGGTGGACCTGGCCGCGATGGTGTCCCAGCACCCGGACCGCCCCGCCGTCGAGGATCTGTTCGACTCGCTGCAGTTCAACACCCTCCGCAAGCGATTGTTCGATCTCTTCGGCGAGGAGGAGTCCGAGGACGAGGGCGACGAGCAGAGTGCGCCGCCGCACGTACTCCTCGACGACGCCGCCGCCCTGACCGCCTGGTTCAGATCCACGAACCAGGCGCAGGCCTCCGTGGCGCTCGCCACGGAGACGACGGCGGGAACCCCCGACGTCGTGGGCATCGCCGTCGTCACCGGACTCGATGCCGCCTACATCCCGCTCGAACCCCTGGACGCCGACGCCGAGAAGGTCCTGGCCGACTGGCTGGCCGCAACGGACGCGCCCAAGATCGTGCACGACTTCAAGACCGTTTTCAAACTGCTCGCCGCACGCGGCCTCGTCCTGGCGGGGGAGGTGGACGACACCGCGATCTCCGGGTACCTGATCCAGCCCGACCGCCGCAGCTACGACCTCGCGGACCTCGCGCAGTACCACCTGCGGCTGTCCATCACCGCGTCCGCGCATGATTCCTCGGGCCAGCAGGCGCTCGACCTCGGCGGTAACGACGTCGCGTCCCCCGCGATCGTCGCTGCCTTCGCGGCCCTGCGCCTGAGCGAGCACTTCGCAGGACAGCTCGTGGAGCGCGGTGCGAACCAGCTCCTCGGCGGTCTGGAACTGCCCCTGGCCGAGGTCCTCGCCCGGATGGAGCTCACCGGTGTCGCCGTGTCCATCGACGGGCTGGAGCGTCTCCTCGACGATTTCTCGAAGACCATCAGTGCTGCGGGGTCCGAGGCCTATCGGATCATCGGCAAGGAGATCAACCTCGGCTCGCCCAAGCAGCTGCAGACGGTCCTGTTCGACGAACTCGAGCTGCCGAAGACGAAGAAGATCAAGACGGGCTACTCCACGGACGCGGATGCCCTGACGGACCTCATCACCAAGACCGGGCATCCTTTCCTCGAGCAGCTCCTGGCCTACCGTGACGCCACCAAGCTGCGCCAGACCGTCGAGGGGCTGCGGAAGGCGGTGGGCGACGACGG
>JASLBS010000068.1 GCA_030146405.1 Arthrobacter sp. | reverse complement strand
CAACCCGAGGAGGCGGAAGGCCACCGCGGGCGCACAGCTCGAACTCGAGGCCCTGCAGTCGCTGCTCAAGGGCAAGGAGGGTATGTGGGCCACGCTCCTCGCCCTGTCGACGCACAGCACGGCGTCGGTCGGCGACACCGTGCTGAACCAGCAGGTGATCCGGGAGCTCCTCGAGGCATCTCGGAGCCAGCAGGACACCGTGGCCCGGGTGATGACGGCGAGCGCCGCCACCCGGTTCCTGCGGGTCTGATCCCGCCGGCGGCACTCAGCTCCCGGCGGGCTCCTCGTACTTGGGGAACACCGGCGACGGCGCAGGCAGCGGGGTCCCGGGCTCGATCCGGACGGGCAGCGCGCTGAAGCTGCGCCGTGCGTCGTCGTCCTGGGTGCCCTGCCCCAGCGCCGCGAGGATCTCCGCTGCGCTGCGTGGCATGACCGGTTGCGCGAGGATCGCCACCACCCGGAGGACCTCCAGGGTCACGTAGAGCACCGTCGCCATGCGCTCCGGGTCGCTCTTCCGCAGGACCCACGGCTGCTGGTCCGCGAAGTACGCGTTGGTGTCACCGAGTACACCCCACACGGTCTCGAGTGCGCGGGAGAACTCCTGCCGGTCGTAGGCCGTGCGGGCGGCGTTTAGCAGGGCGTCCGCCTGCTCGAGGATCGCCCTGTCCTCGGGGTGCAACTCCCCCGGCTGCGGAACGGCCCCATCACAGTTCTTGGCCACCATGGACAGCGATCGCTGGGCGAGGTTGCCGAAGTTGTTGGCGAGATCGGAGTTCATCCGGCCCACCAGTGCCTCGTGGCTGTAGGAGCCGTCGGCACCGAACGGCACCTCGCGCAGGAGGAAGTAGCGCACCTGGTCCAGTCCGTACTGATCCACCCAGTCCGCCGGTGCCACGGTGTTGCCGAGGGACTTGGACATCTTGACGCCCCGGTTGTGGAGGAAACCGTGGATCATCACGCGCTTGGGCAGCTCGATCCCCGCGGACATGAGGAACGCCGGCCAGTAGATGGCATGGAAACGCGAGATGTCCTTGCCGATCACATGGACGTCCGCCGGCCAGAACTTCCGGAAGGCCTCCGAATCGGTGTCGGGGAAACCCACGCCGGTCAGATAGTTGGTCAGCGCATCCACCCAGACGTACATGACGTGGCGGTCGTCCCCCGGCACGGGCACGCCCCAGTCGAAGGTGGTGCGGCTGATGGAGAGATCCTCCAGCCCGCGGCGGACGAACGAGATGACCTCGTTGAAGCGCGACTGCGGAGCCCCGAACTCGGGCTGCGCCTCGTAGAGGTCCAGCAGCTTCTGCTGGTAGGCGGAGAGCCGGAAGAAGTAGCTCTCCTCCTCCGTCCAGACGACCTCGGTGTCGGTCTGCGTCGCGTAGCGGACGCCGTCGTCGCGCACCTCCGTCTCGTCCTCGCTCCAAAAGGCCTCGTCCCGGACCGAGTACCAGCCGGCGTACTTGTCGAGGTAGATGTCCCCGTTGGCCTGCATGCGCTTCCAGATATCGGTCGCAGCCGCGTAGTGGTCCTCGTCCGTGGTGCGGATGAAGCGGTCGTAGGAGGTGCCGACGACGTCGTTCATGGCACGGAAGGCGAGCGCGTTGCGGGCGGCGAGCTCACGGACCGGCACGCCCTCGCGGTCAGCGGCCTGCTGCATCTTCAGGCCGTGCTCGTCCGTTCCCGTCAGGTACATGACGTCGAACCCGTCGAGGCGCTTGAAACGCGCCAGGGCGTCGACGGCGATCGTCTCGTAGGCGTGGCCGATGTGCGGAACGCCGTTGGGGTAGGAGATCGCCGTGGTGATGTAGAACGAGGGGTGCGCGTCAGCTGGAGGGGTCACCCTATGAAATTACCCGCCACTGAATGATTAACCCAAGCAGGCGCGTCATCCGCCGCGGACGGCGTCGAGTCCCAGGACCGCATGGACACCCCACGTCGAATTCGCGATCTGGGTGACCCGGAGGTCCACGACGGCGCTGGCCAGGCCCAGCGCCGCCTTGCGCTCCAGCCCGTACAGGGTCTGGAGCCAGGTGAGCATCGCCGCGAGCGCCTCGGCGGTGGCCCGGTTGAGATCGGCGTCGAAGCCGAAGGTGATGCGCGAGGTCGGGGTGATGGCGTGGATGGTCTTGAGCGGGGCATCCCGCACGAGGTCCAGCACCACGGTGGAGGTCATTCCGCACTCGATCGCGGTGCCGCCCACCTCGCCGTCCCCCTGCGCCGCGTGGCCGTCACCCAGATGGAGCATAGCGCCCGGCACGGTCACCGGCAGGAACAGGGTGGAACCGGTGACGAGTTCCTTGCAGTCGATGTTGCCGCCACCCTCCGCGCGTGGCGGCGTGGTGGAGAACTCGCCGGCTTCCCCGGGTGGCAGTCCCACCACGCCGAGGAACGGAGCGAGGTCCACCGTGTGGCCGTACTGGTTCGTACCGGCCTGTGACTCCCGGTCCAGGTCCCACAGCAGCCAGGCGGGTTCCGTGCCCTCCAGGCCGAGACTGCGCGCGAAGGCGTCGTCGCGGCGCCCTGCCGCCGTCCA
>JASLBS010000039.1 GCA_030146405.1 Arthrobacter sp. | reverse complement strand
GCGGGACTTCCTGAAGAACCACCAGGGCGGTCTGATCGTGATCAGCCACGACGTGGAGCTGCTCGAGGCCACGGTGAACAAGGTGTTCCAGCTGGATGCGAACCGCGCGACGATCGACATCTACAACATGGGCTGGAAGCGCTACCAGCTGCAGCGCGAGACGGATGAGCGGGCGCGCAAGCGTGAACGCGCCAATGCCGAGAAGAAGGCGCAGGTCCTCATGGATCAGGCCAACAAGATGCGTGCGAAGGCCTCGAAGGCCGTCGCGGCGCAGAACATGGCCAAGCGTGCCGAACGCCTGCTCGGCGGGCTCGACGCCGTCCGTGCCTCGGATCGTGTGGCTGCCCTGCGCTTCCCCGAGCCGTCCCCCTGTGGCAAGACGCCCATGACGGCGGAGGGGCTCAGCAAGTCCTACGGCTCGCTCGAGATCTTCACCGACGTGGACCTCGCGATCGATCGCGGTTCCAAGGTGGTGATCCTCGGGCTCAACGGTGCAGGGAAGACCACGCTGCTGCGGATGCTGGCCGGCGTGGACAAGCCCGATACGGGGAAGGTCATCGCCGGGCACGGCCTCAAGGTCGGGTACTACGCGCAGGAGCACGAGACCCTGGACACCCAGCGTACGGTCCTCGAGAACATGAAGTCCTCGGCGCCGGACATGCAGGACGCGGAGGTCCGCGGCATCCTCGGTTCGTTCCTCTTCTCGGGCGACGACGTCAACAAGCCCGCCGGGGTGCTCTCCGGTGGGGAGAAGACGCGGCTGGCCCTCGCCACGATCGTCGCGTCCTCCGCGAACGTGCTGCTGCTCGACGAGCCCACGAACAACCTCGATCCGGCAAGCCGCGCCGAGATCCTCGGAGCGCTCAAGAACTACAGCGGCGCCGTGGTCATGGTCAGCCACGACGAGGGCGCCGTCGACGCGCTCGACCCGGAGCGGGTGGTCCTCCTGCCTGACGGCGTGGAGGACCTCTGGAACGCCGACTACCTGGAGCTCGTCACCCTCGCCTGAGGCGATCCGGTGCGTCGCGTCGTCCCGGTGAGCGTGGTGTGGGTGCGGGTACCATCTGGTCCATGGTCGAGGGGGATGCGCCGGTGATCGGACGCACGGAGTCCGCTGAAACCCTGCTGGGACGCTCGAGGACGAGACGGTCGGGCATACGGCGTTCGAAGGGCGGAGTGCGTGGCCCTGCCCGGTTCCGGCTCCGAGGTGCGGAGGAGTGTTCGGACGGGGCGGAGGATTCCTCCGTCGCCCGTGGTGTCACCTCGCACATCGCCCTCGTGGGCGTCGTCTGCCTGCTGCTCCTGGGCTACACGGACTTCACGCACTCCGCAAAGTCGTCGAACTCGGTGAGTTCCACGGACTCCACGAATTCCTCGGGTGTGGGGCCGTTGCTGGTCGACCGCGATCATCCCCTGGATCCCGGGTTCGCTCCGAGCTCCTTGGTGGATGTCGAGGGCGTGCTGTTGGCACCTGAGGCGGCTGCTGATCTCGCCGATCTCCTGGCGCATGCGCGTACCGCCGGGGTCGGCATGACGGCGGTGAGCGGGTATCGCCCCTACGCTGAGCAGGCCGGACTCCTCGAGCGTTACACCACGGCCTACGGGGCCATCGAGGCCGGGCGTATCTCGGCCCCGGCCGGAGCGAGCGAGCACCAGACGGGTCTGGCCGTGGACATCGGTTCCCCGGACCATGCGTGTGCACTGCAGGCATGCTTCGCCGGAACCCCGGCCGGGGCCTGGGCGGCGGAGCATGCCTGGCGGTACGGGTTCATCATCCGTTACCCCGCTGGTACCGAGGCCATCACCGGTTACACCTACGAACCGTGGCACCTGCGGTGGGTGGGCGCGGACACCGCTGCGGACATGCGCGAACGAGGTGTGGCACTGCTGGAGGAGTACCTGCAGTAGGCAGGACGGTCGGTGTTCGGACGGCCCGGCGGTAGCGTTGTCCCATGATCACTTTCCCCGACGGCACCGTACTCCCCGCGCTCGGGCAGGGGACCTGGAACCTGGGCGACTCCCCGGCGGGTCGGGACACCGAGATCGAGACGCTGCGCACCGGTATCGATCTCGGTCTCACCGTGATCGACACCGCCGAGATGTACGGCAACGGCCGTAGCGAGAACCTGGTGGGCGATGCCATCCGCGGCAGGCGCGACGAGGTGTACCTGGTGAGCAAGGTGCTGCCCTCGAACGCCTCGGCACGAGGAACGATCGAGGCATGCCACGCGAGCCTGGACCGACTGGGCACCGATCAGCTGGATCTGTATCTTCTGCACTGGCGCGGACGATTCCCGTTCGAAGAGACCGTCGCGGCGTTCGAGTCGCTCGTCGCGGAGGGTTCCATCGGAGCCTGGGGGGTGAGCAACCTCGACATCGACGAGGTCCGGAGCCTGCCCGCTGGGTGCCAGACCGATCAAGTGCTGTACAACCTGACCCGTCGCGGTCCGGAGTTCGACCTGATGCCGTTGGCCGCTTCGGCGAAGATGCCTTTGATGGCCTATTCCCCCGTGGAGCAGGGACGACTGCTCGGCAACCCGAAACTCCTACAGATCGCGGGTGAGCTCGGCGCGACACCCGCGCAGGTCGCCCTGGCGTGGACGATGCGCACCGGCGACGTGCTCGCGATCCCGAAGGCCTCGACCGCCCAGCACGTGCGCGAGAACGCCGGCTCCCGCGACCTTCACCTCAGTGACACCGATCTCGAGCGTCTCGATCGCGCCTTCCCGCCGCCGACACGACCAGAACCTCTCGAAATGCTCTGACACCAACGTAGGTGAGACCCCTGTCCGGGCCGATCCGCATCCCATACCCGGTTGACCCCTACAGTGCCCGGAGCTTGCTCGGATCGGGCGGCTTCACGCCCCGACTACGCCCTCGTTCGTGAGCAGCTTCTGTCATGAACTCGAGGGGACGTCGGAAGGGGAGAAGTATCGGGTACGCCTGGTGAGTGTCGTGGATCGGCGCACTGACTCGTGTCCGGCGGCGGAGAGCAGTCGGGGTGTCAGAGGGGGCGTGGTGCGTATGTTTCGGCGAGCCTGTCCATCAGGGCGTCGATGTGAGCGTCCACGGTTCGGCGTGTGGGGTCCGCGTCGTGCCAGGCGATGATTTCCCGTGCACCCTGGCTGAACAGGGTGGTGGCGGTGAATCCGGGAACGAGCGAGCGGATTTTCGTGTTGTCGAAGATCATCGTGTGGGACTTGTCCCCCAGGAGGCCTGCGCCCCACTCATGGTCGGCTTCGGCGATGGAGTCCGAGGCGACGTGGACCAGGTGGGGGTCCGGGGCGCCGGCGGCTTCCGCGATGTGGGTGTAGATCTGGTTCCATGACGGAGTCTCGTGGCCGGTGATGTGGACGGCTTCACCGATTGCGTGGGGGTGTCCGAGCAGTCCCGTGAATCCTCTCGCGAAGTCGCGGCTGTGGGTGATCGTCCACAACGATGTTCCGTCTCCGGGAACAATGACGGGTCGCCCGGCGCGCATGCGCTCGACCACCGTCCATCCTCCGTCGAACGGGATCAGCGTCTCGTCATAGGTGTGGGAGGGACGCACGATCGTGACGGGGAATCCCTGTTCGCGGTAGGCCGCCGTGAGGAGGTCCTCACAGGCGATCTTGTTCCGCGAATACTCCCAGAAGGGATTCCTCAGCGGGGTGGATTCCACGAGGGGCAGGTGTGTTGGTGGTGTCTGATAAGCCGATGCCGAGCTGATGAAGACATACTGTCGGGTGCGTCCGGTGAAGATCTCGATGTCCTGCTGCACATGATCCGGGACGAAGTTCACCCAGTTGACGACGCAGTCGAAGTCGTGACCACGTATGGCATCGAGGACAGCCTGCTTGTTCCGGGAATCTGCCACGAAGGTGGTGACACCCTCGGGTACCTGACGCTGGTTGATCCCGCGGTTGAGGAGATGGACGTCCATGCCCGCATCGACTGCCTCTCGGGTGCAGTGGGCGCTGATGACTCCGCTGCCCCCGATGAAAAGCACTTTCAGTCCTCGCATGGTTCTCTCCTGGTGATTCGTCCGACCCGGCTGCTGTAAGTTCGCTAACCATACGATGCTGGAAGCCGCTATGACCCAGCCCGGCAGCTCGTGGCCGGCGGTTGTGGCCGGTGGTTGTGCGAGTCGCGAAGCGCCCGCCGTGCGACCCCTCCACCACACTCAACCGCCCGTGCACGGAGGGGCCGTCGTCCGTCGTCTGCTCACTCCTTCCCGGTGTGCTCACCGTCCGAGCGGTCCTCGCCGGCGGCTGCCCGTTGCAGATGGAACGTCAGGAAGAGCCGGTGGGCGGTAATGACGACGGCGAGCCAGGCGATGCCGAGCGTCCAGGCCACCAGGACGTCCGTGAGCCAATGGTGTCCCAGGTAGACGCGGCTGAGGCCCATGGTGACGGTGAACAGGACTGCCAGCGCTATGGTCAGGATCCGCGTCCGCCTGCGGTGCTGCCGGATCACGAGGAGGTACGCCACGATGCCGGCGAGCACCAGCGCGTTGAGCGAGTGGCCACTGGGGAACGACGGCGAGGACTCGTAGGGCGGGACCGCCAGTTCCAGCGGAGGTCGCAGACGTCCGATCATGTCCTTGCCGGCGATGGTCATGGCCAGCGAACCCGCCGCGGCGGCCGGTATGAGGATCACGGGGGTCCAGGACCGGCGACGCACGACCAGCAGCACCAGGACCGAGACGGAGAGGATGGTCATGCCGATCGGTCCACCGATCTCGGTGTAGCCCACCACCAGGGCGTTCAGCCAGTTCTGGCGCGAGGCGACGGCGGCATCCAGCACGGGCTGGTCGAGAGCTGCGACGCCGCCCTCGGACAGAACAGCCTGATGGATGTTCGCGGAGGCCGCAGCCAGGACGGCGGCGATACCGCCACCGATCAGCAGGATGAGTATGAGCGCCAGGGGAGGGCCCACCCATCGGGCCAGCGGACTCGCTCCGCGCACGAGCAGACGGCCGGCGGGGGTACGCCACTGCGCCAGCTCCTGCTCTTCTCGGTTCTGGTCCTGATGCTGGTGTTGGTTCGCGGGCATCCATCGACTCTATGCCGACGTCCCCGGCCCGCCCGCTCCACTCAGGCGGGTTGACGCGGAAGGGTCTCCTTCGCGTGACGTATCCGACAGTTAGGCTGGCCCCATGAGCGAAACAGATGCGGTCCGCGACATCGTCCGGGGTGTCCCCGTGTTCCCCGAGCAGATGCCCTCCTTCGATCCCGCATCGGCCCCCGCGTCGCCGGTCGAGCTGTTCCTCGAGTGGCTGCGACGGGCCGTGCAGGACGGCGTCGCGTCACCGCACGCCGTGCATCTCGCCACTGCCGACAGCGACGGCCTGCCCGATGCCCGGGTGGTGATCCTCAAGGAGGTCACCGACGACGGGTGGCAGGTGGCCTCCAGCAGGGACAGCCCCAAGGGTCGTCAGTTGAGTGCAACCCCCGCCGCTGCGCTGACCTTCTTCTGGCCCGAGGCAGGCCGACAGATCAGGATCAGGGGAGCGGTCTCCACCGCAGGCACGGAGGAGAACCTCGCTGATTTCCAACGCCGGCATCCGGTGGCGCGGGCTCTCGTCCTGGCCGGCAGCCAGAGCACCGTGCTCCGTCGCCGCGAGGACCTGGACAAGGCCGTGGAGGAGCAGGCTCACCGGATCGACCAGAACGACGACGAGGGCCTCGACCGGACGGCGTGGACGTTGTTCACGGTTGCGCCGGACACCGTGGAGTTCTGGCAGGCGGACCAGGAGCGCAAGCACACGCGACTCCGCTATACGCGCTCCAGTGAGGGCTGGAGCCGGGACATGCTCTGGCCCTGACCGAACCTGACCTGAGGGCCCCGCCCGCTCCCATTGAGCGCGGGCCGGACCCGGGGGTGTCCAGCAGGACGCCGGGGAGCCGGCGTGGCCGGATCAGTGACCGAACTCGTCCGAATCGGCGATCTCCGCCTCACCGGTGTCCAGCGTGTAGAGACTGGCGAGCTCGGCCGCGGACAGCTCGAAGCTGAAGACATCGAGGTTCTGGGCAAGCCGCTCAGGGTTCGAGGACTTCGGGATCGCCACGAGCCCCTGCTGCACATGCCAGCGGAGCACCACCTGGGCGGCGGTCCTGCCGTGGTCCTCGGCGATCGCGAGGACCGTAGGGTCCGCCAGCAGTGTGCCACCCTGACCCAGCGGGCTCCAGGACTCGGTCACGATGCCGTGTTCGTCGTGGAAGGCGCGATCCTCGATCCGGGGCCGCTGCGGGTCGAGCTGGATCTGGTTGACGTCCGGCACTATCCCGGCGTCGATGACCTGCTGGAGATGGGCGGGCTTGTAGTTGGACGTTCCCACGGCCCGCACCAACCCCTGCTCCAGGAGGTCCGCGATGCCCTGCACCGCTTCCACCTGGCGGCCCTGGTCCGGGTTGGGCCAGTGGACCAGGAGGAGGTCGATGAACTCGAGCCCGAGCAGCTTGGTGCTGGCTTCGAACGCGCGCAGGACGCCGTCGCGACTGTGGTGCTCGCGGTTGAACTTGGTGGTGACGAAGAGCTCCTCGCGCGGCACACCGGCCCGGCGGATGCCCTCACCCACCCCTTTCTCGTTGCGGTAGTTCTCTGCCGTATCGACGAGCCGGTACCCGGTCTCGAGGGCGAGGGCCACCGTCTCCGCCGCTTCGTCGTCGTTCAGCGGCCAGGTGCCGAGGCCGAGGAGGGGGAGGCGTGCGCCACTGCGCAATTGGACGGTGGGTGCGAGTGCCATGGTGGCTCCTGCTCGAAGGGTCGTTGACCGGTCAAGCCTTTCCCGAGTGCCACCGCTGCGTCAACCTGCAGCCGGAGGGGCAAGCGCATCTTCCCTCCGCCGAGAATTAGTAAGCCTGCTTAATTTCCCATCGAGTCGATGCGCGCCTATAGTGTGGACATGGCCTAGCAGCGGGCCGTCAAACCACCATCGTGGAGCTGATCATGGAAACTTCTTCTTTCGTCGAGTACCTTCCCCACAGCGTGCAGTCCGATGAGCCGGAGCAATTCGGATGGGGCGCCGATCCGAAGGTTGCGCAGCCGCCCGTTGCTCGCACCCAGGACGTGGACTTCCCCGAGGACCTCTCTACTGTCTCGACCCGGCAGCTCCGGGTTCTCTGCAACCAGACGTACCGGCACCTCGACCGGGATTTCCCACCCCTGGACGCCCTGCATCGCTACGAACTGCTGGTCGAGGAGATCGAGCAGCGCGAGATGCAGGCCGAGGCGAGGACTGCTCCGGTGAAGGCGCGGGCCGGGTTCCGTGACAACTCGCTGTTCTCCCGTTTCGAGCTCTTCAGTGACGGAATCATGATGGGTCACGTCAAGTACGAGATGAAGGGCTCGTACGCGGTGCTGATCCAGGCCGTGGTGGATCCCCGCTTCGACGCCGTCGACGTGGAAGCGGCGCTCATCCGCCAGGTCCTGCTCGACACGCACCGGCGTCGTGTCGCGGTGGTGCCGTACTGCCCGCGCGTCCGGGCGTTCCTGGCCGAGTTCCCGCAGTACAGGGCCCTGCTACCGGCGGACCAGCGGCGGAGGCTCGAGGAGTCGCTGCGGACGGCAGCGGACAACTAGTCGCCCTGGCGTGTCCCGCCGGATGTGAGGAATCGATTGCGCACCCTGATGAGGTGACGGAGGTACGGGCGGAGCAGACAGCGCTCCACCGCTACCCCAAGTACCCCGAAGGGAGCCGTGAACTCGATTCTGTCCACCATGGTGGTGGACCCGCGCGACGACGAGAACTCGTGCACGTGCCGGAAGGCATTGAAGGGGCCGCGCAGCTGTTCGTCGACGAACCGGTGCGGGGCGTCCAACTCGGTGATGATGCTCGTCATGCGGATCGGGATCCCGAAGTGCCAGGCCCGCCAGGTGACCTGCTGTCCCAGGCCGATCACCCCGCTCGTCACGCCGGCCACGGCCCGTTCGCGTGAGAACCGCATGGAGTCCGTGTGCGCATCGATGTCCAGGGAGCGGTGGAAGAGTTCGGCCTGATCCAACTGCGCGGTGGTGGTGCAGGTGAAGGACGCCGTCATCTTCCCAGTATCGCAGCCGGGTACTGCCCGGCCGCGATACCCGGTGACGATCAGATGCGAACCAGCATCTTTCCCGTGTTCGCACCGTCCATCATGTCGAGGAAGGCGCCGGCGGCGTTGTCGATCCCGTCCACCACGGTCTCGTCGAACACCACGGTGCCATCGGCGAGCCACTGGGTCATCTGCTCCGTGAACTCCGACTGCAGGTCCTGGTACTGGCCCACGATGAACCCCTGGAGCTTCAGCGACCGCGTGACGATGTTCGACATGTTGTCCGGGCCTGGGGAGCGCTCCGTGCTGTTGTACTGGGAGATGGCACCGCACAGCGCCGCCCGGCCGTGGGTGTTCAGCCGGTCGAGAGCTGCCTCGAGGTGATCTCCGCCCACGTTGTCGAAGTAGACGTCGATTCCCTCGGGGGCGGCGGTGCGCAATTGCTCCCGCACGGGGGCGTCCTTGTAGTTGAACGCTTCGTCGTACCCGAACCGGTCCGTGAGCAGGGCCACCTTCTTCGCGGAACCGGCCGAGCCGATCACGCGAGAGGCGCCCAGCTTGCGTGCGATCTGGCCCGCGATGGACCCGACGGCGCCCGCAGCACCGGAGATGAACACGACGTCACCTTCGGCCAGCGCGGCTGCCCGCTTGAGGCCCGCGTAGGCCGTGAGGCCGGTCATCCCCGCCGCTCCGAGGAACACGGACAGGGACAGGTCGGTCTCCGGCACGGGTGAGAACTGCTCCGCGGGGCCCTGGGCCACATCCCGCCAGCCGTAGTTGTGGAGAACTGCGGTGCCCACGGACAGGCTGTCACTGTTCGACTCGACGACCCTGCCCACCGCGCCGCCGGTCATGGTCTCATGGAGTCCGAAGGGCGGAACATAGGACTTCGAATCGTTCATCCGCCCACGCATGTAGGGATCGACGGAGACGAATTCGTTGCGGACGCGGACCTCGCCCGGGCCGAGATCCGGCAGGTCCACGCTCACGGACGCGAAGTTGTCCTTCGTAGGTGCTCCAACCGGTCGTGCAACGAGTTGGATCTGTGTGCTGGTGGTCATGACTGCTCCTTGGTTGAAAGTACTTCGTTCGGGCGTAACCCCGGGCGGAAGCCAATCATTTCCCGGAGGACCCTCGAGAAGGTACTCGACCGGGCGATCTGCGGCCGCCGATGTTACTGGTGGGTAATATGACCTCATGCACCTGATCCTCCGCACCTTGCTGCAGCTGTTCATCTCGCGTAGGCGCCCGAGGATCAGTATGTGGGGACCCGGCAGCATGGCCTTGCGGGTACTGCCCACGGACATCGACATCGCACTCCACATGAACAACGGGATGTATCTCTCCGTGTTCGACCTCGGCCGCTTCGACCTCATGATCCGCAGCGGGGTGTGGGCGCAGATGCGCCGCAGGAAGTGGAGTCCGGTGGCGGCCGGGGAGACCATCACTTTCCGCAGGTCGTTACAACTGGGTCAGCGCTACACGATCGAGACCCGCATCGCGGGCCTCGACGAGCGCGCCATCTACTTCGAGCAACGGGCCGTCGTGGCCGGTGAGATCTATGCGCGGGCCTACGTGGGCACGCGCCTCGTCTCCCCCTCGGGACCGGTGAGCAACGACGAGATCATCGCGGCCTTCGGAACACCGCCGTCGGACCTGGTACTTCCGGAGTGGGTCCACACCTGGCGCCAGGACACCGCCCTTCCCAGCACGCGTAAGCCCGCCCCGCATTCCTGGTAGGCAACGGATGGCTGTCGGACGACACGGCTCGTTGTTCATCCTGCTGTCCACTGGTAATTGCACTCTCGGTGTCTCTACCGTTCGCATCCCGAGCAGCCTTAGAAAGGTGAGGAAGCGGGCCTTCGATCCGGAAGCCCCATGGCACGAAGAGGATTTCTCCCATGCGATCCGCAGCCGAGTACATCCTGCCGTTGAAATGGACGGACAAGGGGCCACTGGTCGAGTTGGCCCGTTATCTGCGGGAACTCACGCAGTGGATCGATGTCACCGTTGTGGATGGCTCGGCCGACCCGTTCTTCGATCGGCATGCATGCGCCTTTCCCCCGGAGGTCCGTCACCTCCGGGTCGATCCGGATCTTGTGCGCGAGGGAGGTAACGGAAAGGTGCAGGGGGTCATGACCGGGTTGCGGATGGCACGGCATGAGCTGGTTGTCATCGCGGACGACGACGTACGGTATCGGCGATCCGAGCTGGAGCATCTCCTGGTACTCCTCGACGGTGCGGACCTCGTGCGACCGCAGAACTATTTCAGTTCGTTGCCGTGGCACGCCCGATGGGACACGGGCCGGATCCTGCTCAATCGGGCCTTCGGTTCCGACTATCCGGGAACGCTCGGTATCCGCCGGAGCACCGTCCTCGCGGCGGGCGGGTACAGCGTCGAGGCTCTCTTCGAGAACTTGGAACTCATCCGTACGGTGCATGCCGTGAACGGCGTCGAGGTCTGTGCCGATGATCTCTTCGTGGCACGGACGCCTTGTTCCTGGCGGCACTTCGCGAAGCAACGCGTGCGTCAGGCCTACGACAGTTTCGCGCAGCCCTTCCGGCTCGTGGCCGAACTCAGCCTGCTACCGGCAGTCCTGCTGGTTCGGCCGTCGCCCAGGCACATCACCGGAATGTCGCTGGTTGCCATAGCTCTGGCGGAGGTGGGCCGACGACGACGGAACGGACGGCTGGCCTTCGGCCGTTCTGGCGTGCTGTGGGCGCCGGTCTGGCTCCTCGAACGGGCCGTCTGCAGCTGGCTCGCCGTGATGAGCAGGGCGCAGGGCGGCGTGCGCTACGCCGGAGGAAGACTGCCCCTCGCCGCGCACTCCGAGCACCAACTCAGGTCCGCTCTCGCTCACCGACGGACGCCGGGATCCACTGACAGCAGGCACCAACTTTCCCAACGACGCCGCGGAGGGAGAACAACAGCGGTGATGCTGCGGCAGTGGTAGGGAGGCTGTGCGGCGTGTGATGTGAATCGAGAGATGAAGGACTGTCACCGCATACCTGTGACCCCGATGAGCGGGGGAGGGCGCGAACCATGTGTTCACTGCCGGTTAACGGCGTCTTCTCCGGTGCCTGATTCACTGGCGGGGTGCTCAGCTACTGACTCAGCAAACCTGAACGGCGTAGAGATCCAGTCGAAGGGCGGACGCTCGAATGAATCAGGAAAGAGCCGGGATACTCTCGGCAGCCGGTGCCACGGCAGCAGGAACCGCCGGCGAGCCCGAGGCAGAGAGCGACTCCAAAGCCCCACTGGTGTCACCGCTCTCCAGACTCCCTCTGTCCGGGCGGGCGCAGAAGACTGCGGAATGGCTCTCCGTCGTCCTCGCGGTCTACCTTCTGATCACTGCGGTCGGTCTCATCGGGGACGGATTCTCTGCAGCCACCGGTGATCAAGCAGCAGAACTCTTCAGTTTCGCGGCGAACCCGTTCGTCGGCCTTGTGGTCGGCATCCTCGCCACTGCGTTGACGCAGTCGTCGTCGACGACGACGGCCATCGTGGTGGGACTCGTCGCCGGGGGGTTGCCGTTGGAGACCGCGGTCCCCCTGCTGATGGGTGCCAATGTCGGGACCACCATGACCTCGACCCTGGTGTCCCTCGGCGCAGCGGGGGACCGGGAGCAGTTCCGGCGTGCTTTCTCTGCTGCTTCCGTCCACGACATGTACAACCTGCTCGCGGTCATCATCTTCCTGCCGCTGGAACTGATGTTCGGCCTGTTGGCCCGGGTCGGTACCTGGTTTGCGGACCTGACAACGGGAACCGACGGCGGGATCGTCTCCGTCGTCTTCTCCGCGTTCGGAGATCTCGTCTCGGCGTTGACCGACCCCGGGGCGGATCTGATCGGCGGTCTGCTGTCGGCGTTGCTGCCCGAGGTGGTCGCCGGAATCATGATGATCGTCGTCGGGATTGCATTGATCCTGCTGGTGATCAAGTTCATCTCCACCATGCTCAAGACCCTGCTCGTGGGTCGTGCGGAGCAGATCTTCCAGAACGCGATCGGACGAGGTCCTCTCTCCGGGATCGGATCCGGGTTGGTCATTACCGTCATGGTCCAGTCGTCCTCGACGACGACTGCTCTTGCAGTGCCCTTGGCGGCCTCCGGTAAGTTCTCCCTCTGGCAGATCTATCCGTTCACTGTCGGCGCGAATATCGGCACCACGATGACCGCCATGATCGCGGCTTTCGGTTTCAGTGGGATCGAGGCGACCGCGGCGATGACGGCCGCGTCGGTTCACCTCTTCTACAACACGTTCGCCGCCATCGTGATCTTCGGCGTTCCCTTCCTGAAGCCGTTGCCCGTCATCGGTGCCCGCTGGCTCGGGGACCTCGGCGCGAAGAACAAACTCTACGTACTCGGCTGGATCATCGGCCTCTTCGGGATCATTCCGGGTGTGCTCATCGCGCTGACGGTGTGGATCTGATGCAGGACACTTCGGCACGGACAGGAGAACACGGATTCATGACGCAACGAGAGTACGACGACGGCTCGAGCCGCACACGTGGTAATCAGGGCACCGACGAGGAGCTCGAGGTTCTGCTGGCGGAAGCAGAGGAGAGGATCGAACGGTTGCGCTCGGAGCTCGTGCGCCGCCGTCGAGAACGGCCCGAACCCGAGAACCTGCTGGCGCAACACGCTGAGATCGGACGGCTCTCCGAGCACCTGGAGAGCGCACAGGTGAACTGGCAGTTGGTGCGGGAGTTCTTTCGATCCGCGATCGATGAGCAGCGAGCCGGCGCCCCCTGGGGGGAGCCGTCGAGCGGTCAGGCTCATGACCACGGTCGCGGGGTGGAGTGACGTGCCCGTGAGGACGGCGGTGGCGAACGTACGACGGACGGGAACTGGGCTTTCCCTCCTGTTGGTGGGCGCTTTCGCACTGGGCGCCTGTGCCGGGTCCGATGCCGCGGCGGGGAGCTCTGAGGAGGCGATCGAGCTCACCGGCTCCGCGACGGTGGAACCGATTGCTGTCATTACCGCCCGTGACGCCGGAGTGGCTGCGCGCATCGAGTCCAGTGGCACCGTCGAAGGGTTCGAGGCGTTCTGCAGTGGTGGCTCCGACATCAACAATGCCTCAGTGGTGATTCCCGGTCCGGAAGCTGACGTCGACTTCCAGGCGATGTGCGAGGAGAACGGCGTGGACTACGTGGAGGTGCCCATCGGCCACGACGCACTTTCTCTCATCCGGCACCGTGACAATCAGGACGTCCAGAATCTTTCCCTGGAGGAGCTGGCTGCGATCTGGGCTCCTGATTCCGACGTCAGCACGTGGTCCGATGTCCGCGCCGAATGGCCCGATGAAGAAATCGGTCTGTACGGACGTGACGCCGGTTCGGGGACCAACGCGGTCTTCACGGAGGAGGTCAACGGTGAGGTGGGCGCGATTCGTGAGGACTACGAATACAGCGACGACCTCGACGAGTTGCTCGGGTGGGTCGCAAGTGACCCGATGAGCCTTGCTTTCATGGGCATCGGAAACTACCTCTCGGCACACGAGGATGTCCGCAACGCCATCACCTCCGTCGACGTGGAGGGAGTCTCGCCGAGCCTGGACAATGCGCTGACAGGGTCCTACCCGTTGGCACGTGAACTGTACATGTACGTCTCGGTCGATGCGCTGGAGAACAATGCGGCCGTCGAAGAATTCATGGCTCATCTGCTGAACAACGGGCGGAACATCGTCCCCAGGGCGTTCTTCTACCCGCTCAGCGAGTCCGGCTATGACGATGCGCTGCTTCGTGTGGAGGAGCGCACACCGGGACCGGCTGGAGGATGACTGAAGAGGCAGGCACGGCACTGCCGACAACTCTCTGGGATGGTCACTCCTGCCCGGTGTCACGTGCGTCATCCATCACGGATTCGATCTCCATACCCACGACATCGAGGAACTGCTGGAAGCCCGGTTCCTCGATGGGGAAGTGCCCGCATCCGGCGAGCTCGACCGAGCGATGCTCACCAGCTAGTCGACCCAGATACGCAGTACTGATGGGTGTGGGAGTCCACCGATCATTGTCCGGATGGACCAGCACCACAGGGGGCCCACCGTACAACTCGGGAAACACTACCGGCCGAGCTTCCAAGAACGTCCGGAACCATCCCAGCGGCATCGACCCGCCCCCCACCGCGGCGATCCCGCAGGACGTGCGCTGATAGCCCTGAATCATTGGAGATCCTCCGCATCGGAGCGATCCACCGCAGAGGAAGGGGGATCCGTCGAACCGGCCCCCTGACGAATTTCAGGAGTGGCTCGGAGAGGCGCGCCATCCATGGGGCACGCACGATCACCGATCGGACATCGGGATCACTGACATCGAGCAAGCACGTCGCGATGACGCGATCCCCATTGCCGCTCCTGGCGGCAGTGTCCAGCGCCAGCATTCCGCCCATGCTGGCGCCCAGGAGCAACAACGGTCTACCGTCATCGATTCGCCCCGTGAGATCCACCAGTACGTCCCGCCAATCCTGATAGGAGATCTGCTCTTTCCCCAGTGCACGTGTGCGCCCGTAACCAGGAAGGTCTACGAGCGTCACGTATGCTCCGATCTGTGACAGGTGCGCGGCGAAGGGCCACATCGCCGCCGTATTTCCTCCTGCGCCGTGAACAAGGAGCATCCGTACCGGGGCCCCGGGGGAACCCACATGTTCAAGGTGACTGTTCCATCGGCGCCATCTTTAGGACTTGGAGGTACGTTCGACGGCGGAATCGATGTGACGGATGTAAGGCTCGTACTGGTGATCGATCGAGGTGGAGTCCACACCACCAGCGTAGGTTCCACGTCACCCGTTCGAGCTCCTGGGTCGACCGCGGGAGGTGGTTTCACTGAGAGTCCCAAGGCGCCTAGTGGGACGCTTGATTCAACTGACGCGTGAAGGCTGGTGCACCGTCACCAGAAAGATCCCCCTCGTTGGGAGGACGGCCCGAGACTGCCATAAGGAGTGCCAGGGAGTTTCCTCGGACCTCCGGGCCGAAACCGTGGTCGACCCCTGAATCGGAAGCCCGCAGACGGAACCCAGCCGCTCGTTCCTTGCCACCCCCCATGGAGACGCCGGTCTTGAGCTGATAACGCAGAGCCACGTCCAGTGACTCGCCGGGGTAGGTACGCAGGAACCCCAGGGGCCGTCGAATGTCCTCACCATGCACGATTGCTTCGACGAGCCGGGTGGCTGGAGCAGCAGGTGGCGTCCTGGTCTCCCCACGTACTCGGCGGAATTCAGCCAGGGTCGCCTCCGGTGTCGCGGCTCGTTCCCTGGTGATGCCGTACGCGTTGGTCCTGTCGAAATCGAATCCAGCGGCGACCATTCGACGGAGGAAGCCGAGACGAGTCGTCTTCGCGCAGTCCACGAGATGAGCTACGACGTCGTGAACATCCCAGCCAGGGCAGAGCGAGGGCCGGGCCCATTGCTCCGGGGTGAGGAATTCGAGGTGTTCGATGAGAGCTTGGCGTTCGTCATGGACGACTGCCCACACTGCGGCCGAAGGTCGGGAGAGCATGCGGCAATACAACCACGTCCCACAACCTGCCCACTAGTACCCATGGGCGAGTCCGGGCGGTGAGAGGACTGGATCCTAGGACGATCCTTCTCGGGCTGAGCGTGGGAGGGCCGCTGGGACCACCTGACTCTCCTCCGATGCAGCGGACCCTGTCAGGAGGTGAGGGATAGTGTTGCGCTCCGAATCAGAACTGCCTGTCTCGGTGAGCACGGTGGCCTGGGCAGGCTTCCGTCGACGTCTCCGCTGTGCGTGATTGCCGGCCCGTCCGTAGACGAGGTACATGGTCAGACCCATGAGGATCATGAGCAGGACGGTGTAGACGAAGGTGTTGGCAACGGCGTTCACGTCCGCTCCGCCTTCGGTGTTCGCCTTGATCTGCAGCCCGAGGGGTTGGTAGAGCGGATGCGCGAGGAAGACCGCGGTGTCGTAGTCGTCGAGTTGGCTGTTGAAGTTCAGGGCAGCGATTGCGGCGGCAGTGGGCAGGACCGCCGGCAGGAGGATCCTGCGGAAGGTGTAGAGCGCCCCGGCACCCATGATGGTCGCTGCTTCCTCCATGGAGTCGTTCACCGATGAGAAGGAAGCCTTGAGCATGCGGAGGGTGAAGGGAATCTTCACCACGACGAACGCGATCAGGAGGATCACCGTCGTGCCGCTCAGCACGGCTCCACCGATCAGAGGATTGGGCCGATCGTAGGTCATGACCAGTCCGAGGGCGATCATGGCGGCAGGAAGGATCCACGGGATGTGCAGCAGGTACTCGAAAGCTGCGGTGGTCCTGGTGCGGTACTTCTGGATGATCCGCGCGACGAAGAGCAGGCCCCCGACCGTGATGATGGCTGCGAGTCCGCTGTAGACGATGCTGACGATGAAGGGACGGAGAGCCGAGTCCTGTGAGAGCACACGCACATAGTTGTCGAGCGTGAACCGGTCCGGGGCCAGAACTCCGGTGCTGATCGCAGCACTGTCCATGAACGAGTAGAGCAGGATCAACACCAGCGGCGAGATGTAGATGAAGAACAGGAGGTACGCGAGGACATGCACCACCACATTCGTCGTCCGGTTGCTGATGCGTTGCTTCTGGAGGGGAGCCGATACTTTGGCTACGGAGTAGTAGGTTCCTCCTCGCTCCAGCCTCGTCATGACAGCGAGCATTGCGATGGTGGCCACCCCGAGGATCAGGGCGAGCAGTGCTGCGATGTCACGGGATGTCGACGTGTTGGCGAACGTCAGGATCATCGGCGTGATGGTCTGGAAGTTCTCGCCACCGAGGACCTGGGGAGCGCTGAGCGCGCCGAGCCCGGTGAGGAACGACAGGATGGTGACTGCGAAGAGGGTCGGCTTGAGGATGGGAAGGACGACACGTCGGAGAGTCGTCCAGTCGGAGGCTCCCATGTTCCTTGCCGCTTCGATCGTCTGGAAGTCGACGCCCCGGATCGCATTGCTGAGGAAGAGGAGGTGGTTCGTGGTGGTGGCGAACGTCATGACGAAGACGACGGCGAAGAACCCGCCGAACCAATCCCGGTCCATCTCGGGGAAATATCCGGCAACCAGTTTTGTGATGATCCCGTCCGCGCCGTAGATGAACTTGTAACCAGCCGCCAGCACGATCCCGCCGAAGAGGAACGTCGTCGCATAGCCGAGCCACAGGACGCGTGACCCGCGGATCCGGAAATACTGGGTCACCAGGACGACGAAGATGCCGACCACATTGACCGTGACAGCGAGAACCACAGCGAGGAGGAAGCTGTTGGCCAACGATCTCATTGCCCTCGGCGAGGACAGCAACCGTTCCACCGCGCGACCGGTGAACTCGCCGCCGGGAAAGAACGTCTCGGCGAGCAGATTCAGGTTCGGCCACACCAGGAAGGCGGCGCTGAACCACGTCAGGATGAGCATGGTCACCACCACCAGTGGTGATCTCATCATGCGGGCGCTGGTACTGCGGCTCATCGTGCGTCCTGGTACTGCAGGACGTGCTCGGGGTGGACCCGGAGCTGTACCTGGTGACCTATGGCCAGTGCTGGAGCGCCGGTCTCCTTGACGAGGACCTTGACGTCCGAGTCATGACTGCGGATCGTGTATCGGCTGTGCTGGCCGTGGTAGCTGCGCGCTATCACCCGTCCCGTTGCGGAGGCGACAGGGCCGCGTGACCCATCAGGGCTGGCGCCCGGGTTCGTGATGGCGCCGGTATCGATGAAAGCCTTCTCCACCCGGAGGTAGGAGAGCCGATGTGGGTCGAGCCGCTCGTCCGAGGTCTCGCTGAGGCGTGAGACCAGTTCCGGACCCAGCCTGGAGCTGTCACCGATGAAGTTGCAGACGAACTCCGTGGCGGAGCGCTCGTAGATCTCCTCGGGCGTGCCGACCTGTTCGACCTTGCCCTTGTTGAAGACGGCGATGCGGTCGCTCATCGTCAGGGCCTCATCCTGATCATGGGTGACGTAGACAGTGGTGATGCCCGACTCGACCTGGAGTTCCTTCAACTCCACCCTCAGTTGCTGACGGAGCTTGGCGTCCAGGTTGGACAGTGGCTCATCCAGAAGAAGGATCTTCGGTTTGAGAACCAGTGCGCGGGCGATGGCGACACGTTGTTGCTGGCCGCCGGAGAGCTCGGAGACGTTCTTGTCGAGTTGGTCATCAGTGAGGTCCACCCGCCGCGCGATGTCGCGGACAAGCTGCGTGCGCTCGTCAGCACCGGTCTTGCGTACCTTCAATCCGAAAGCGATGTTCTCCCAGACGCTCATCGAGGGAAAAAGGGCGTAATTCTGGAAAACCATCCCGACACCACGCTTGTCGCTGGGAAGCGAGGTGACCTTCTTGCCGTCGATATGAATGTCACCGCCCGAAGGGTTCACGAGGCCGGCGAGGGTTCTCAGCGCGGTTGTCTTTCCGCAACCCGACGGGCCGAGCAGGGTGAAGAACTCGCCCTCCGATACTTCGAGATTCAGGTCGCTGATCGCCGTGAAGCTGTCGAAGGTGACCTGAATATGGTCGAAGCGGATCATGGAGTTGTCCTTCTGGTGGGTGGGGATCGAAGCCGGTGCGCCTTCTACCTCGGAGAGGTTCTGAAGGCGCACCCGCCGGTGACGCGTGCTCTCGCTAGGACAGCCGCCGTCGTAGCACGCTACTAGGGCATGTACTCGAGTTCGATCTTCTCGATCCAGGACCCGAGGTTCTCCTGGACGAAGGTCCAGTCGATGTCCTGATGCGTGAACTGCTCATCGAACTCGACAACTTCGGGCTTCGCACTCTCGAGCGCGTTCTCGTTGACCGGAAGCGAATCGAACTGAGCCGCCCACTCGCCCTGAACCTCGCCACTTCCGAACCAATCGACGAACTTCTTGGCCTCGTCCTGGTTGTCCGAGCCCTTCACGACGGCTACCTGCTCGACGGCGTAGGGAACGCCGACTTCAGGACTCACCGCACCGGAAGTCACACCGTATGCCTCCTCGCGCCCGGGGATGGACGAGGAGGGCATCTGGCCGAAATCGACCGTGTCATCGGCGAAGCGCGAGAACAGGTCCAGATCCGTCACGGCAGGAACACCGTTCTGGAAGTACTGCTCGACCTGCTGCCACCCTTCGTCGCTCACGCCGAGGTCACCGCCGTCGTCCTTGTAGCGGGTGAGGATGCCTGCCATGACGAGTTGTGTGGTGGCGGCGCCCATGCCGCTGACACGCTCGTACCTGTCCTTGTACTGGTCCTCGCTCCAGAGGTCCATCCAGTCGTCAGGAGCATCAGATTCCGGCACAGCATCGGCGTTGTAGGCCAGGACGATCGCCTGCTGGACCAGGGGCCAGTAAGCCTTCTCATCGCCGGGATCACCCAGTGATTCGTCGACCTCAGCGGACCACGGCGGGGTGTACGGCTCGAGGACGTCCTCGCTCTTGAGCTGTTCGTAGTACACATTGTTCAGTCCGTACACGACGTCGGCGACCGGGTTGTTCTTCTCCGCGATCAACTTGTTCGTGGCATCACCGCCACCAGCACCGACGATCTGGATGTCGAAGCCCGCCTCTTCCGCCTTTTCCTGAAGCCACTCACCGCGTCCCTCGGAGTTCGAGTTCGTGTAGATGACGAGTGGCTCGCCGGCACCAGCCGTGGAACCGGCTTCACTTTCGGATGAGGATCCCCCGCAGGCGGTCAGGAGGAGGGTGGCTGCCACGCTGAGAGCGACGAGGTTCGATTTCTTGGACACGGTGGTACTCAATTCACTAGTAGCGACACTGCTGCACCAACCGTAATAGAAAGCGGACATCACGCTACCTGTTCAGCTCCAGTGCAGCCCTCTACGTTGTCCTCGCGTGGTTAACAACGCTTCGTACAAAGCCGAACAGCACGTTAACGGGCCGGGACACCTGCGGGGGTTACCGCGGCCCACATTCGAGGCAAAGTGCGAACACCCTCATGAGACACCGGGCCGCTGGTTGGAGGACTATCTGCTGAGCTGACGGATATCCCGATCCAGGTACGCGTTGAGCAGGGCCGGCCAATCCGTCTGAATGACGTTCGCGCCGAGTTCCACAAGCCGCCCCCAACCATCATCAGGGTTGCTGGTAACGGAGAGAGTGTCGTCCCAGCCCGCCATGAGAACTGTCCCATCGCTGAGATTGAGCGCATTCACATAGACGAACAGTCCCTGTTCCTGGAATGCCCGAACGACCTCCGGGTCGCAGAAGGGGTGGGACGGAGTGTCAGCGAGAAGCTCGACTCCCACCAGGTTGATGTGTCGGTCATTGATCACCGACGCCAACTCCTCCTGGCTCGAGGCGATAGCCACCAGCGGGTACTTCACCGGGTGGGTACGGAGCAGATTCAGCACCTCGTGGGTCGGCGGTGCCTTCAGGATGAGTTGTCCGGTGATGTCGAACTGGTCGAGCCAGGGCAACAGCTGCTCCCAGTAGAACCAGGACCGATCGATGTTGAACAGCACACCGGGGAACGAGGTCAGGGCATGCTCGAGTCTTTCGACGTGCACCCGTGGTTCTGCTGTCCTGGTGTAGGTGAGACTCTCGATTTCAGTGGTACTGAGCGTCGTGATGGGATCACCGACGCCGAAGCTCTCCAGTTCCATGCCGTCGTGGAACACGAAGAAGTCACCATCGGTCGATCCGATGATGTCGATCTCGACCATGTCCGCTCCGCTGCGCAGCGCGGCTGCTATTGCGGGCGCGGTGTTCTCGACGATCATTCCCAGCCCCGTTCCGCGGTGAACGGCTATCAGAGGATTCTTCTCAGCCAAGCGGCTGTTGAGCAGTGCGTTGATGTCGCGGAACGTGTCGTGCCCGAACATTCGATGTCCTTCGGTGTGATTCTCGACCCCGGTGTCCCCGGGTGTCCCCACGTGCTCCTCAGGACCTCGGTCCACCCGGACCTGTTCGTGGATGAACTCCGTACCCGTCCGGGGACGGCGGCCATCAGCTTTCCTCGGGATCGGCAGTGTCCGGACCTGATGCGCCGCCGAGCCCTGTTTCCTCCGCGTAGTCATCGATCGGGCTGATGCTCGGAACCTGTTGGCGTGCGTTGGAGGAGGCGCCACCAACTGCCTGCTCGGGTGCATCCGACTCCGTGGTGTCCTGCTGGGGAATGTTGATGTCCTGCCGTAGATGAGCGCTGTCGGGTAGTTGTCCGTCCGATGCTGGGTTCATGACATCAGCAGACCAGCAGAACAGGGTCCATTGCCAGCACAACTCCGACACCAGGAATTCACTGGCGCACCCGGTGCCGCCAACCTTCCGCTCGGCATGGTGGACACCAGCGATCCCTCAGGGCACGCTGGTCGGGGCATGGGTCGAACAAGGAGGGCACCTGTGAGTACGGTTCCAGGTCCTATGGACCTCCAGTTCACCGCCCCGATCGGCGTGGAGGTCAAGGGTGACGTGTGGGCGTGTGTCGAGATTCCCGATTCCAAGGAAGTGTTCGGTACGGGCAAGGCAGTCAAAGTAGTCGCAAGCGTTGATGGTGCGCCGGTGGCTGTTGCGCTGATGCCCACAGGGAAGGGCGGTCACATGCTCTCGATCAGCGCGAAGCTGCGGAAGAAGATCGGCAAGGAGCTCGGGGACGACGTCGTCGTCCGTATCTCTGAGCGCCTGAGCTGAAGGACCACGATCGCTACCGACGACGTCGTGCACTCCTGACTGCCGGCCCAACCACTCCTACCGACCATTGACGAGCACGTTCGCGATTATCCTGCCCGCACGACGAGTTCGGCGCCCAGCTTCGACGCAACCGGCCCGAGTTCGAGGACGGATTCGATCGAGTGGAGTCCGGGGCGCAGGAACCCTGCTCTTTGCTTCTCGAGCAGTAGGGCAGATTGCGCCTCGGCGGATGCGGCCGTTGTCCAGTAGTCCCCGCTGGCTTCGAGTGTCATCGCCGCCAGGGTTGTGCCGTCCTTCGTGACGGCTATCCACTCCTCGAAGGGCTCCCGACTCATGCGTGCCGGGACTCGGCGTCGTCCGGGCAGGCGTGCGGGAAGGAGACGGCACAGTCCTAGAGCGTTGATCGCGGTGATGAAAGCCGACAGCACGCGTTCCGGGAACACAAGGAGCAGGTCGGTCCGGTGAAGTCCGGGGATTCGTTCGAGCCAGGCATCGTGTCCAGCGCTCACATCGAAGGCGCGCACGCTACCTCGATCAGGGAACGGTACATCGACCGTTCGATGTCGAGTCTCCGTGCGCAACCGCCCGATCGCGTACTCGAGACCGCTGGTACCGGCGGTGCCGCGCGATGACATCATCTGCGCTACCTGAACACCATCAGCGTCGGGGTGACGTGCCAGTAGGGAGGCAGCTGCGAGGTTGGTGAGACCGGGAGAGATGCCACCGTTCAGTACCGCGGTACCCGGCATCCCCTCGGGGGCGAGACGCCACAACTCCGCGCGGTCGGTAACGCTGAGAGCGCCGACGGTGAGGAGGACTTTCCCCGTGCGCAGGGTACTCCGAACAATCTCGGGCGAGAGCGTCGGAGCTACCGACACAACCATCGCCGACCCGGAGATCGCTGCGCTTACGGAGTGCTCGTCATGGGGATCGTACCGGCGATCACTTCCCTCTCCGCGGGAGACGGTTGTCACGTCCCATCCCTGTTCTCTGAACCGGCGGGTGACGGCGTTCCCGAGAACGCCGGAGGCACCCAGGACGGCGATCGTACTCCTCGGAAGCATGCCTCCAGTCAAGCAGTGGCCTTCAGCTTCGTAAACGTCTGGCAAAGGGTGGTCGGCGTGAATGTTCGGTAGCGCGGAGGGGACGGGTTGCACTCCCCGGCGGGAGCATACGACGGCTGATCCTTCATCTGGTTCGCGTACTTTGTTCCTGTCGGCGCGGTCCCCGTCGGCTGCGGCTACAGTGTGCGTATCGGGTTGGCTAGTTCCTGGTTGCCCTGGGTTGAGCAGACAGCCATTCGTCGCAGGGTGATACCCCTGTAAGAACCAGATGAGGTTCCGCATGAGCGCCACGCCCCGGGTCGGCGAGATCGGTGTGATCATCGGCAGGACGAAGGGTTATCTCCTGTCGGATCGGACCGCCCAGGATGCCGTCGATGCCCTCGCAGAAGTGGCACGGGATGTCATTGTCCAGGCTGAGGGTGCGGGGGTGAGCCTCATCCTGAACGGTGACCGGACCAGCGTCGGTGCAACCGACGCCAAGGTCCTCGAAGCGGACAACCTGCAGTACACCCTTGGGGAAGGCCCATGCCTCAGCGCCTGGGCAGAATCCCGACCCATTCTGATCAGCGACACCATGACGGAAGTGCGGTGGAAGGAATGGGCAGGTGCTGCGGCTGAGGCAGGAGTGCGTTCCTGCCTCAGCGTTCCCCTGATCCGGGGAAGCGACAGCATCGGCGCGATGAAGGTGTACTCGGGCTCACCGGATGCCTTCAAGGTGGAGGACCAACGCCTGTTGGCGAATCTGGCCAAATCAGCTTCGGCGCTACTGGGGCATGTGCAGGCCAGCGACACCCCGCAACGCATCAGCGATGAGGTCAAGAAATCCCTGGCGTCCCGGGACATCATCGGCATGGCCCGCGGGATCCTCATGGAACGCCACGACCTGGACCGCGATGAAGCCCTCACCCGCATCACGCGACTTGCGGGTGTAGCGGGCGCGCCGATGAGCGACACCGCAGGATCCATTGCTCAGCGACGGGACGGCACCGACACCAGCGAGCCATGCTGATGGACACGTCGAGCCTGAACAAGCAACGACAGTTGACGTGTGTTGCGATCCGTGCCGCCAACCTCGATGTTCAGAGCATCTGGTTACGTTACTTCGGACTGACCGGGTCCGTCGATGAGTACGAGATGGACGCGTACCTCAACGGGTTGATCGTCCTGCCTCCGCTGGAATGCGATCTCATCGCGGTAGCCGTGAACGAGCTCATCGACGAAGTACCGCCCCTGCCGCGCGCTCCTTTCGGAGCAGATGTCAGCGCCTGACCACACAGCAGGACTCCGAGCCAGGAGTGGACGCCGGGGAGGGGTGAGCCGCCGTCTATCCCTTCCCGGTCCGGTCGTCATGCTGGTGAGGACGGCATGACAGCCGCGATAGGCCGGGACGTACGATCGTCATACTGGATGCATGGCAATACATGGTGCGGAATCGGGCAATGACAAGGACGGTCCGCGTCCGGGGCAGGAGTCGGAGCAGGACGCCGGGCAGGGCAGCGGGGACGATCTGGCGGAGCAGATGAGTCGGCTGGCTCGATCGTTGCAGGCGGAGGAGGACCCTGAGGCGATCCTGGCCGGTCTGGTGGATGCTGCGATCAGTCTGGTTCCGGGGGCCGACGAGGCGTCCATCAGCGTTGTCGAGGGGCGGCGACGCGTCAACCCGCAGGCGCCCTCGAGCGATCTGCCGAAGCAGGTGGACGCCGTCCAGTCGGAGACAGGGCAGGGCCCGTGTCTTGATGCCGTGTACGAGTACGAAACGGTGAGGGTCCCGGACATGGCGAGCGAATCACGGTGGCCCGAGTTCAGCCGGCGGGCTCTGGAACTGGGTGCGGCGAGTATGTTGTCGTTCCAGCTCTACGTGGAGGGCGACAACCTTGGTGCCCTGAACCTCTATGGCCGCAAGGCTTACGGTTTCACGGAGGAATCCGAGCAGATCGGTCTGCTCATTGCCTCCCACGCGGCGATCGCTTTCGCCGACTCACAGAAACTCGGGCAGATGCGGAACGCGATGCGTTCGCGCGACGTGATCGGGCAGGCCAAGGGCATTCTCATGGAGCGGTATGGGATCACGGCCCAGCACGCTTTCATGATGCTCACCCAGTACAGCTCCCATACGGGCACCAAGCTGATCGATGTCGCCGATCAACTCGCTACGAGCGGAGCACTACCGTCCACCAGTGACGGACGGCGGTAACGGCCCGAACGATGCTCCGTAGGATCAGGACGGACACCCTCCCATGGGCCCACTGCTGAACCCTGATGGGAGGATGTCCTCCTGGTATTCGGTTTCGGCCGTCCCAGGGCTGGGTTCGATGGGCGGCCGCTGGTGGGTGGGCTCCGCATCTATGGGCCGAGCTCGGGTTATCCCTCGAAGTGTGTGCTGGGGGCTTCCTGGCCGAGGGATTCCACGACCTTGGCGGCCACGGCATTGAGTCTGATGTTCCGGCCGCTGGAGGCGGCTTTGAGGATGGTCATGGCCGTGTCGTGGCTGCATCTGTTCTGGCCCATGATGATGCCGGCGGCGACATCGATGACGGTGCGTGAACTCATCGCCGTTTTCAGGTGCTCGCTGGTGTCGGTCAGCTTCGCGATCCGCACCGCCATGCGCAGTGATTTCGAAGCCTCGCGTGCCAGCACTTCGGCTTCGGCGATGTCCTGGGCGGTGAAGTAGTTCGCCGTCGGGGCGTACAGATTGAGTCCGGCCCTGGCGTCGTCCTCGATCGGGATGGGAATTCCCAGCGCGGAGAGCAGCCCCTGGCCGGAGATCGCGTGCGTGTATTCACCGAATCTGGTCTCGGTGCGGAAATCGGTGACGGTGTACGTTTTTTCCTCGCGGGCTGCCCGCAAACAGGGGCCGTCGTCGAAAGCGTACTGGACCTCGTCCATTCTCCGTGCGTGATCGCTGCTGCTGGCCACCGTCGTCTTCGAACGTGGCCGCAGGAGTGTCACCGCGCCGAGGACCTCCTCGCCCCGGGACGAGAACTTCCCAGCGGCCAGCTTCGCCAGATTGGTCAGGAACTCCTCGACATCGATACTTTCGAGGACCATGTCCTGCAGCATCCCGGCCAGGGGCACCTCATCCACTGCTCCACCGGCTGGTTCATCAACGGCATCGTTCTTCACTGCGTGGTGTTCCGACATGTCTTCCTAATCTTCGTGATGTTCGCAGTTCGACCCGCGAGGGTGAGGGCAGTACCGCTTCGTAAGCCATTGGTGGCGTCGCATGAACAGGATCATCAACGCCGTTGGGACCGGGCAGACTCCTGGCCGGGGCCCATCTCGAGGGCTGGTATCAGGGCTGCCGGTACTGGGCCTTCGCTTCCTCAGGTCCCCGAACGTTTCTCCGCGGCGAACTCCCCGCTGGTGGCAAGGTGCTCGGCGATCCGGACGAGTTTGATGTTCGTGTTCGCACTCACAGTGGTGAGGAGGGTGAATGCCTGGTGGGCGCTGATCTTGTGCCGCTCCATGAGGATCCCTTTTGCCTGACCGATCACATCGCGGTTGATCAGGGCGTCATTGAGTTGCTTGATCTCCTGGGAGTCGGCGAAGGCGACCGCCGCGTGGGCGGCGACGAGGAGCCCGACCTGCTCACATTCCTCGTCGAAGACGTTCACGCCGTCCCCGTAGACGTTCAGGGCGCCCAGGTTGTCACCCTCGACGAACAGCTGGAAGGAGAGCATGCTGCGCGCCCCGAGGCCCCAGGCCCGCTCGGCGAACTTCGGCCATCGGGGCTCCTGGCTGAGGTCGGGGACCCGGACGATTCGTTCCGTGTAGGCGGCGTCCAGGCAGGGGCCCTGCCGTGTCTCGCTCTGGACGGCGTCGACGCCGCGGGGAAGATCACTCGAGGCCGCGAAGGATTCGATGCTCCGGCGGGCTCTGACCAGACTGATGGACGCTTCGGCCGCGTGGGGCATCAACCGGATCGCCGTGTCGACGATGTCCTTGAGGATTGCTTCGGTGTCGGACTCGGCCTGCAGAGTACGAGCCAGTTCGCTGAGCTGGTTCGCTATGTCCCCAGGGATGTTACTGCCGTTCGATGTGCCTGGGCCGTTCTGCGTCGTTTCGGTCGTCATCGGGTATGCCCCGCCGTCCTGTCGAATAATCCGGTTACGATTGCAAGCCTGCCCGCTACAGGACCAGACAACCAGCATACTCAGGCAGCCACATCACGGTCTTTAGAGGCTGATCGAGGAGGGCTGTGCCATACCTGAGCGCGTGCTCATCCCCGTGCTGTTGATCCCTGCTGCTGCCGGACCGTCCCAGGCCTCTGGACGACGGCTGAACATCGACGACGAGCCATGTCGGTGATCCCTGCCTTGTGACCCATGGAACCTGTGGATCCGTAGGACAACACGGTGGAGCAGCACGAGGTTCCAGAACTGTAACCATCGGATCCACGGACGCTGCGGCGCTTGCCCTCCCGTCGTCGAACCTGAAGTCTGGGAAGACCGACTCGCACACGACCGACGAACGAGGTAAGAGCCGTGACTGTCTTTGGTTTCCACTGTTCGCACGAGCAACTGGGCCCCCGCACACTGTTGAACATCGTGAAAGAAGCAGAATCGGCCGGCTTCAGTGCCGCCATGTGCTCCGATCACCTGACCCCCTGGAGCGAACGGCAGGGTGAATCCGGGTTCGCCTGGTCCTGGCTGGGCGCGGCACTCGAAGCCACGTCATTGTCCTTCGGCGTGGTGACCGCGCCGGGCTACCGGTACAACCCGGTGATCACGGCGCAAGCCATCGCGACCCTCGAGCAGATGTATCCCGGCAGGTTCTGGGCCGCACTCGGCAGCGGCGAGGCGATGAACGAGCACATCATCGGTGAGCGGTGGCCCGCCAAACCCGAGCGGAACGCCCGTCTGAGGGAGTGTGTGGACGTGATCCGGGCGCTCCTCGCCGGGGAGGAGGTCACCCACCGGGGCCTGGTGACGGTTGACCGGGCGAAGGTGTGGTCCTTGCCCGAGACACCACCGCCGCTGATCGGTGCAGCGGTCACCCGGGAGACGGCGGCATGGGCTGCGTCCTGGGCCGATGGGCTGGCGACCATACTGCAGCCTCTGGAGGAACTGCAGAAGGTGATCGACGCCTACCGTGATGCCGGCGGTCGCGGGGACGTCGTCGTGCAGGCGCAGGTCAGCGTAGCTCCGACGCGGGATCAGGCGCTCCGTACGGCGCATGACCAATGGCGCACCAACATCATGCCCCCACCGCTGTGCTGGGACCTCGAGACGGTCCAGCACTACGACCAGGCAGCAGAGTTCATCTCCCCGGATGCCGTGGCGGAATCCGTCTTCTGCACCGCGGACGCCGCCGAGCTGTCCGAATTGCTCACCCGGATCACCGCTACAGGAGCTGATCGCATCTACCTGCACAACGTGGACAAGAACCAGGATTACTTCCTCGCGACGATGGGCGAGCGCGTCCTGCCGCAGGTGATGTCCCGATGAGGATCACCGACACGAGCGACCTCTGGTGGAAGACCGCTGTGTTCTACAACCTGAACGTCGAGACGTTCCTGGATTGGAACGACGACGGCGTGGGCGACCTCGAGGGTCTGGGCCAACGCCTGGACTACCTGGAGGAACTGGGAGTGACCTGCATCTGGCTCGCACCGTTCTACCCCTCGCCGCGGAAGGACAACGGCTACGACATCTCGGACTACTTCGGGGTGAACGTGCGCAACGGCCACCTCGGCGACTTCGTGGAGATGGTCCGCACCGCCCACGACCGTGGGATGCGCGTGATCATCGACCTCGTGGTGAACCACACCTCCGAGGAGCATCCGTGGTTCCAGGAGGCCAGGAGCAGCAAGGACAACCGGTACCGCGACTTCTACATGTGGCGGGACGAGAAGCCCGAGGACGAGCGGGCCAGCATGTTCCCCGACAAGGAGGACGGCGTGTGGTTCTTCGACGAGGTGGCGGGCCAGTACTACGAGCACTCCTTCTATCGTCACCAACCCGATCTCAATACCGCCAATCCCGCGGTGCGGGAGGAGATCGCCAAGGTCATCGGCTTCTGGCTGCAGCTCGGGATCGATGGTTTCAGGGTGGACGCCGTACCGTTCCTGATCGAGGCCGAGGGCCGGAACGAGCACGAGTACCTGCGTGCGCTGAGGGGTTACGTGGGGCGGCGCAGCGGTACCGGGATGATGCTGGGGGAGGTCAACCTCCCGTACGAGGAGCAGAAGGCCTTCTTCGGTGACCAGGGGAACGAACTCACCATGCAGTTCGACTTCGTGGCCAATCAGCACCTGTACCTGGCCCTCGCACGCCACGACGCCACGCCCCTGGCCGAGGTGCTCGCAGAGCGCCCGGGGATCGCGACGGTGAACCAGTGGGCCAACTTCGTGCGGAACCATGACGAGTTGACGCTCGATCAGTTGACGGAGGAGCAACGCGGCGAGGTGTTCGAGGCGTTCGCGCCGGAGGAGTCGATGCGGATCCACGGGCGAGGCATCATCCGGCGCCTGCCTCCGATGCTCGGGAACGATCCCCGCAGCATCCGGATGGTCTACAGCCTCATCTTCTCCCTACCGGGTGCCCCGGTGCTCTACTACGGGGAGGAGATCGGGATGGCGGAGCATGCGTCGGTTCCCGGCCGGTCAGCCGTGCGCACGCCCATGCAGTGGTCCGCAGAGATGAACGGCGGATTCTCGCATGCCGACGCTTCCGAGCTCGCCCTGCCCGTGGTCGAGGGTGGGGCATCCCCGGCACACGTGAGCGTCTCGGCACAGCAGCACGACCCCGAGTCCCTGCTCCACTTCGTCCGGCAACTGATCGCCGCCTACAAGAAGTCACCGGAGATCGGGTGGGGAGATTTCACCATCCTGGAGCAGGAGCATCCCTGCGTCCTCGCGCACTCGCTGGTCAGCTCCACCGGCCAGTTCGTCGCTCTCCACAATTTCGCGACCGACGCCCGCAGTGTGTCCCTGACCGTCGCGGGAGGCGGGGAGATCACCCACGTGATCGACCTGCTCGGTAACGAACAGGTCGATCACCGCGGCGGGGAGATGGAGATCAACCTCGAGGGCTACGGGTACCGCTGGCTGAGGATCGTCCGGGCGGGGGAGAAGCGCATCCTGTGACCGTCGATTCCGGGCGGCGCGCTACTGGGCGGCAGCCTCGGCGCGTCCCCGGACCAGGCGCTGCACTCCGTACAGGGCCAGTCCCAGGGCCAGCAGGATGCCTGTCCGAAGCCAGATCTCACCGGTCTGCTGTGTGAGCAGCAGGATGCACGAGGCGATCGCGAGGTACGGGAACACGGCCGGGATACGGAAGTGCTGGTGGCTCACCTCGTCCTTCCTCAGCACGATGACGGCGATGTTGGTGCTGAGGAAGACGAACAGGAGCAACAGGACCACGGTCTGGGCGAGTGCTTCGAGGCCGCCCGTGAGGGTCAGTGCCATCGCCACCAGCGTGGTGGCGATGATGGCGAGCCACGGTGTGCGGCGGTTGGGAAGCACCTTACCGAAGATGGAGGGGAAGAGTCCCTGCTCTGCCATGCCGTAGGTGAGCCGGCTGGACATGATCATGGTGAGCAGCGCGCCGTTGGCCACGGCGATCAGCGCGATCAGGCTGAAGAGCCCGTCCGGGATGCCGGCTCCGGTGGCGGCGACGACGTCGAGCAGCGGTGAACTGGAACCTGCGAGTTCCTCCGGTGCGAGCGCCGCCGTGGAGGCGAGCCCGATGAGCAGGTAGACCACGCCGGCCGTGAGGAGGGCTCCGAAGAGCGCTTTCGGGTAGACGCGGCTGACGTCCTGAACCTCCTCGGCGACGTTCGCGGAGACCTCGAAGCCCACGAAGGAGTAGTAGGCGATCAGTGATGCGCCGAGGATCGCGGACCCGACATTGACCCCTGGTGGGAACTCGTTGACGCGCGAGATGTCGCCGTTGCCCTGGGCCACGAACATGCCGACCACGACGATCACCAGGATCAACCCGGAGACCTCGATGACGGTCATCACCAGGTTGCTCCGCACGGACTCCTTGATCCCCCGCATGTTGAGCAGGGCCAGGAGTACCAGGAAGACGAGTGCTGCCGGGATGGCGGGTACGTCGATGAAGGTGGTGAGGTAGCCACCGGCGAAGGCCTGGGCGAGCCCTGCTGCACTCGTCACGCCTGCGGCGAGCATGCAGAATCCCACGAGGAAGGAGATGAAGGGCTTGCGGAAGGCCCGCTCCGCGAACACCGCCGCACCGCCCGCCTTCGGGTACTTGGTGACGAGTTCGGCGTAGGAGCCCGCTGTCAGGAGCGCGAGTGCCAGGGCCACCATGAGGGGAACCCACACGGCTCCGCCCACCTCCGCCGAGATCACTCCGACCAGGGCGTAGACGCCGGCCCCGAGGACGTCGCCGAGGATGAAGAGGTACAACAGCGGGGCTGAGATGCCGCGCTTCAATCGAGTGTCTGGGGTCTGCTCCGTGGTGGCCATAGGCGCGATTCTATGGTGCGGTCACGGAGCGAATCGGCCGCCAACTATTCCTTGCATCCGGCAGGAGAAGATGTCCGTGTGGGGCATCATTTCCCGAACAGTGTGACAGACAGCATAATTGCCTGTATCAACGATGGCCGGAGGCGGCCTCTCCTGCAGAAAAGAAAGGCCCCCGATGAGTTGGCTTGACCGCGAGAAGACCATCGCGCCACCGGGATTCAACCGGTGGCTCATCCCCCCGGCGGCCTTGGCGGTGCACCTGTGTATCGGCCAGGCCTATGCGACCAGCGTCTACAAGACCGCACTGACGGAACACTTCGATGCGACGCTGACGCAGATCGGTATCATCTTCTCGATCGCGATCGTGATGCTCGGGCTCTCCGCCGCCGTCCTCGGCACCTGGGTGGACCGCAACGGTCCCCGCAAGGCGATGTTCACCTCGGCCATCTTCTGGACGGCAGGCTTCCTGGTCGGTGCACTCGGGATCTTCTCGAACCAGCTGTGGCTGGTCTACCTGGGCTACGGGTTCATCGGCGGCATCGGCCTCGGAATCGGTTACATCTCACCGGTCTCCACCCTCATCAAGTGGTTCCCGGACCGCCCGGGTCTCGCCACCGGCATGGCCATCATGGGCTTCGGCGGCGGCGCGCTGATCGCCAGCCCGCTGTCCACCCAGCTGTTGCGTTTCTACGACCCCAACTCCGACGCCGAGGGCTGGGTGGCCAGCGGTGACTCCGTGGGGAAGCTGTTCCTGACCCTCGCCGTCATCTACTTCATCTACATGATGTTCGGCGCGTTCACCATCAAGGTGCCGGCCGCGGACTGGAAGCCTGCTGGCTTCGACCCCGCCCAGCTGAAGTCCAAGGCGCTCGTCACCACGGACAACGTGTCCGCTTCGAACGCCATCAAGACCCGTCAGTTCTGGCTGGTCTGGATCGTGCTGTTCTGCAACGTGACCGCGGGTATCGGCATCCTCGAGCAGGCCTCCCCGATGATCCAGGACTTCTTCCGGGACACCGACACGGTCGTGACCGTGGCGGTTGCCGGTGGGTTCGTGGGGCTGCTGTCCATCGGCAACATGGCCGGCCGCTTCATCTGGTCGACGACGTCCGACATCATCGGCCGCAAGCGCATCTACATGATCTACCTGGGTGTCGGTGCGGTGCTCTATACGGTGCTGGCTCTCGCCGGGTCCTCCAGCACACTGCTGTTCGTGGGGCTGGCGTTCTTCATCATCTCCTTCTACGGCGGAGGATTCGCCACCGTGCCGGCGTACCTGCGGGACCTGTTCGGTACCTTCCAGGTCGGCGCGATCCACGGCCGCCTGCTGACCGCCTGGTCCGCAGCGGGTATCGCGGGGCCACTGATCGTGAATGCCTTCCTGGACGCACAGGGAACCCCTGGACAGCTCACCGAGCAGGCCTACCAGCCGGCGCTGCTCACCATGGTGGGGCTCCTGGTGGTGGGTTTCATCGCCAACCTGCTCATCAAGCCCGTGGACTCGCGTTTCCACGAGCCAGTCAAGAAGACCGCAGAAGAATCAGTGAAGGAGGCCTGACATGACCGGAGTACGTATCGCCATCGCCTGGGCGCTCGTGGGCGCCCCGCTCGTCTACGGAGTCACGCAGACACTCATCCGTGCATCGGCCCTGTTCGGCGGCTGACCCACGCTCGGGACCGAACGTCCGCCGGGAAACAGTGCCGCACAGCGCGTCCTGTTCCCCGGCGGACGTTCTGCTGTCAGGGTGAGGACAACCGGGGCTGCGCGTCACGAACGACGACGTACGTCGGTCGCCCACCTGCCGGTCCACGCATGTCGGCCGCGAACCGCACAGCAGCACAGGGAAGGACACAGGGAAGGACACAGGGAAGGACACATGGAAGGACACATGGACAGCACCAGCACCCTGCAGACCGACGCCATCCGCTCGGGAACCCTGCCCCCGCTCGATGAGGTGCGCGAGGACGTCTGGGCACTGGCGCAACCCATGCCGGGAGGCCATCTGGCCTACTCCTTCGCCTACCTGCTGCGGGCCGCCGACGGCGGTGTCCATGTGATCGATCCGGGCTGGGACTCCGATGCCAACTGGGAGCGGCTCCTGGCGGCCCTCGCGCACATCGCACCGGAAGGTTCCGGAGCCGACGTCGTGAGCGGTATCACCGGCACCCACCTGCACCCGGACCACGTGGGAATGGCAGCAAGGCTCCGCGAGGCATCAGGCGCGCGGCTCGCGATGCATGCCGCCGAATGCCGGGCCCTCGAGCGTCATGGCGTCCGCGTGCAGGGCCCGGAGGAGGCCGCGGCCAGGCTCGAGGCATGGGGCGTCCCGGAGGAGCGGCGGGACGAACTCGCGGGTTTCATCGATCGCTCGCCCGAGGGATTGATCCTCGCCGTGGACCATCGGCTCTCCGACGGCGATCTTCTTCCCGTTCCGGGCTTCCGGATCCGGGTACTGGCCACACCCGGTCACACCCCGGGGCACATCTGTCTGCGGGACGACCACCGCGGGTTGCTCTTCACCGGCGACCATGTCCTCCCGACGGTGTTCTCCGGCCTGGGCCTCGGCGGTGGGACGCCGTCGAATCCGCTGACGGATTACGTCGAGTCCATCCGCCGCGTGCGCCAGTACCCGCACTACGAGGCCCTGCCCGGGCACGGTTACCGGTTCACCGGTGTGGCCGAACGTGCGCAGGAGTGCGTCGACCATCAGCTCGAAAGGGCGCGGGAAGTGGCCGAAGTGCTTCGGGAGGCAGACGGCGAAGGCGTGACGCGGTCCGTCTGGGAGATCGCGGAGGATCTCACCTGGTCCGCGGGGTGGGCCGGCCTGCAGGGATTCCAGCTGCTGTCGGCGCTGAACCAGACCGAGATGCACCGGGACTTCGTGCGCACCCACGGAGCACCTGCCGGCTGACATGTTCGGTCTTATCCGTGGAACCCTGCGCTGTTCGGCCAGTACGTCTATACGCTTCCTCCATGGATACAGCCAAGGGGCAGGGTGCGGAGTTCGACCATGCCATCGAGGTCCTCGAGGAGCAGACCGGCGTGCTCTGGCGCCGGGAGCGGATCATCTCGCACGCGCTGGCGAAGACCGTCCATCCGGAGATGGAGCCCGCGGCCTGCGCGATACTGATGCTTCTGCAGCGGGAGGGTGCCCTGCGTGCCACGGACATCGCGCTGAGCATCGGGGTGGGAAAGCCCTCGATCAGCAGGCAGCTCGGCGGGCTCGAACGGCTGGGCCTCGTGAGCCGACAACTCCACCCGGAGGATGCCCGTGCACAGCGGATCCTGCTGACGCCGCTCGGTGAACAGCGGCTCGCCGACGCACAGGCCGGGCGCCACACGGCGTTCGCGGAGTTGATGCAGGACTGGGAGCGCGAGGACATCGATCAGCTCGGCACGCTGATCAACCGGTTGATCGGTACCTATGTGCGGGACACCTGGTAGCCGCTCCAGCCATCCTGGTAGGCGGTGGCCGGCGGGACGGATCCAGGCCGGGCGACATGGATGCCCACCTCGCGGTCAATCCGGTGCCGGGCAGCGCGCGAGGATGCATTGCCCGTTGCCCGGCACCTAGATTGGAGGCATGGCCGACACGACGCAGCACCCAAAAGCAGCTTCCCCTGAACGCTCCACCCTCCAGCAGCTCGCCGAAGCGCACCGGGTGGGCACCACGTTCAAGGGATGGGACGGCAAGCCCGCCGAGGTGGCCCCGGAGACACTCGTGACCGTGCTCGCCGCACTCGGTGTCGACGCCGCCTCCGAGGAGCAGATCGCGCGAAGCCTGGCCGATGCCAATGACGGTCCTTGGCGCTCGGTACTTCCCGCCGTCGTCGTGGTGCGCCAGAACGACGCCGACCCGGTGCTGCTCCATGCACCAGCGGGTTCCGCCGTGGAGCTCTGGGTCGTCACCGAGGACGGCGTCCGCCACAGCGGTACGGTGGCGGACGAACCCGTGGAGACGCGGACCGTCGACGGCCAGGAGTTCCGCAGCGTGGAGGGCATGCTGCCCGATCGGCTGCCACTGGGCTGGCACACGCTGTACGCCGGGGTGGACGGCGAGGAGTCCAGCTGCACCTTCGTGGTGACACCGGATCGGTTGGGGACCACGGAGGCCCTGATGGACCGCCGGACCTGGGGGCTCATGGCCCAGCTGTACTCGGCGCGCTCCTCGGACTCCTGGGGAATCGGTGACCTCGCGGACCTGGGCCGGCTCGCCGAGGTCTCCGCCGGTCTCGGCGGAGGATTCGTGCTCGTCAACCCGCTGCACGCGGCGGAGCCCGCACCGCCCGTCGAGCCGTCCCCCTACCTGCCCACCACGCGCCGTTACTTCCACCCCCTCTACCTGCGGGTGGAGAACATCCCCGAGTACACGCGGCTCCCCGATGCCGGGCGGGCGAGGATCGAGGAACTGGCGTCCGGCTTCACCGCTGCCAACACCGCGGCCGATCTCCTCGACCGGGACACCACCTACGCGGCGAAACTCGAGGCACTGGAACTGGTGTTCGCGGTGGACCGCCCTGAGCAGCGCCAGCAGGACTTCGACGCCTACCGTGCCGACCAGGGGCAGGGTCTCGCGGACTTCGCGCTGTGGTCCGCGCTCGCCGAGACCCTCGCCCCCGGCGCACAGGAGTGGGACGACGCCGGGCGGCCGGGCTCACCGGCGGCCGAGGAGTTCGCGCAGCGGTACGCGGCACGGATCGAGTTCCACCAGTGGCTCCAGTGGCTCCTCGACGAACAACTGCAGGAAGCACAGTTGCAGGCCACCGGTGCCGGGATGTCGATCGGCGTGGTGCACGACCTCGCGGTGGGAGTGCACCCGAGCGGGGCGGATGCCTGGGCGTTGCAGGACGTCCTCGCGTCGGGGATCAGCGTGGGGGCACCACCGGACATGTTCAACCAGCACGGACAGGACTGGAGCCAACCACCGTGGCATCCGGAGCGTCTCGCCGAGTCCGGGTACGCGGCGTTCCGCGACATGCTCCGCAACATCCTGAGGCACGCCGGTGGGATCAGGGTGGACCACATCCTCGGTCTCTTCCGGCTCTGGTGGATCCCCCAGGGGGAGGCGCCCGGCGCGGGCGCCTACGTCTACTACGACCACCGGGCACTGATCGGCATCCTGGCCCTCGAGGCCGAGCGTGCCGGCGCCGTGGTGGTGGGTGAGGACCTCGGCGTGTTCGAACCCGGTGTGCAGGAGTACCTCGAGGAGCGAGGGATCCTCGGCACCTCGATCCTCTGGTTCGAGCAGGACGAGGAAGGGCCCAAGCCCCCGGAGACGTACCGCCAGGCCTGCCTCACCACGGTGACCGTGCACGACCTCCCGCCGAGCGAGGGCTATCTCGCCGGTGAGCACGTGGCGCTCCGCGAAAGGCTGGGGCTGCTCAGCCGGCCCGTGGAGGAGGAGCAGGCCGAGGACCAGGCCACCCAGGGGAAGTTCCTGGCCCTCCTGCGCGAGCGCGGCCTGCTCGACGGCGAGCCCTCCGTGCAGCAGACCGTGGAGGCGCTCCACGGGTTCATCGCGCAGACACCGTCCGTGCTGCTCGGCGTGGCGCTCGCCGACGCGGTGGGCGAACGCCGTACCCAAAACCAGCCCGGCACCGGGGACGAGTACCCGAACTGGCAGATCCCGCTGGCCAACGCCGACGGCAACGCCGTGCTCGTCGAGGATCTCGCCGGGAACCCCCGCTTCGCATCGCTGGTCGCGGCGCTCGGACTCCCGGACACGGACCAGGGGCCCAGCGGCCCGATCTCCTGATCGCAAGCTGAATCTCGAGGTACGCGTGCGTGCGGCGACGTGGTCGGATGGAGGGATGGACAACCAGCAGGACACCAGGTTCGACGTCGTCATCATCGGTGGGGGAGTAGCGGGGCAGAGCGCCGCGTTGGTCCTGGGGCGTGCGCGGCGGCGGGTGGTGGTGATCGACGACGGTAGGCCCCGCAACGCCCCCGCTTCCGCGGCCTACGGCTTCCTCAGCCGGGACGGAATGCCGCCCCACCAGCTCCTCGCGATCTCGCGCGCGGAACTGGAACCGTACCGGGTGCACTTCGTGGACGGAACCGTGGAGGACGTGGAGGAAGCAGCGGACGGCTGGGACGTCACCACTGCGGACGGCCGCACCCTGCGCGGACGCCAGCTGGTCCTCGCCTCGGGACTCCGGGACGTGCTGCCGGATCTCCCGGGAGCCCGCGAGACCTGGGGGCGTGGTCTGCTGCAGTGCCCCTACTGTCATGGCTGGGAAGTCCGGGACCAGGCGCTCGGAGTGCTGGGTACCGCGGAGACGTCCATCCAGCAGGCACTGCTCGTCCGCCAGTGGTCCGAGGACGTGACCTTCTTCCCCCACGGTACGGACGATCTCCGGAAGGACGACGAGCACAGGCTGCGCAGTCGTGGCATCAGGATCGCTCCCGGAGCGGCTGCGGCCTTCGTCCTCGAGCAGGGCGACGACGGCCCTCCCCTCCCGATCAGCGGGGTACGCCTGAC
>JASLBS010000286.1 GCA_030146405.1 Arthrobacter sp. | reverse complement strand
AGACGCCCTGTGGTGGGCGATGACCACGATCACCACCGTCGGCTACGGGGACTTCTACCCGGTCACCGTCGTGGGCCGGCTGGTCGCGGCAGCACTGATGATCGGCGGGATCGCGGTGCTCGGCGTCGTCACCGCGACCCTGGCCTCCTGGCTCGTGGAGTCCGTCGCTGCGGAGACCACCGCCGAAGTCGAATCAGGCGACCAGGCCCTGCACAGGGAGCTCGCCGAAGTGAAGGAACAACTCCGACTCCTGCTCGAGAGCAACGAAACCACCGTCAATGATGAAGCACCGAGCCAACAGACCGCGCGATAGCAACATCGGAACACCACCACGAAAAGATGACGCGCGCTATGACGGGCTCACCGAGTCGATCGCTCGGCTACGGAGCGTTGCCGGGGTGATGCCGGCAACTTCTGCAACTTGCCCGCTCTTTGGATCGAGTCGTGGACTGACCGGTTGAGAGCACCATCGCTCTCATCGGTGTAGTACTGGCAGGTCGGCTGAGATGGATGTGGCGATGCGCCTGGCTGCGGCCGTGCAGAAGATGAGTTGTCCCGGTACGTTCTCGAACCCGATGAAGTAGAGCCCTCGGTGCCGGGCTTCCAGTCCAGTAGTGATAGGCACCCCACGCTCGTCCAAGACGCCCAGATGGCCGACAAGTGGTTCGAGGTTCGGTGCGTACCCTGTGGCGGCGATGATGCGGTCCACCTGGAGGTGCGACCCGTCCGCGAGTAGCACGCCATCGGTGTCGAAGCCCGCTACTGCGGGTACGACGCGGATGTCACCGGCTCTGATGGCGGTCAGGACCTGCGGATCGACCCCGGCGGGGCTCGCTCCGGTCCGCTGCAGTTGGGTGAACGGCCCCACGTCAGGAGTGGGCAGCCCGTAGGCGGACAGGTCCCCGATGGTCCGCTTCTGAATGACCCGCACCTGGGCATCGGCCAGGCGGGGTGGGAGTTTCAGCATTTGCTTGACGCCCGGCAGGGCCCCGAAGATGCGCGGCATGATGTTCGGTGGTGTGCGCACGGACAGCCGGACCGACACCGCTCCGGCTGAGACGAGCTCGCCGGCGATTTCGAAACCTGATGTGCCTGCCCCGACCACCAGAACGTTCTGCCCTGCGTACGGCTCGGGCCTAGTGTAGTCGTTGGCGTGAATCAGGCGGTCCACGACCAACTCCAGCCCGGGCCACCGGGGTGTTACGGGAGCACCATAAAGACCGGTAGCAATAATGAGGTACCGGCTCAGCATGCTCCCGAGGGTGGTTTCCAGCATCCACCCGTCAGCGGACCTGTCGATATGGCGGACTTCAACCCCGGTCCGGAGATCATCGACGTTCTTCGCCGCGAATTCCTCCAGATAAGCCACCTCCTGATCTCGGGTAGGGAAGATGGGGGTATGGCGGGGGTAGGTCGTGCCCGGGAATTGGGACATCCTGCGGCCACTATTCAACCGCAACCCGTCGGGCCGGTGTCGCCAAGAGGACGCCACGGTGCTAGATCTCTCCAGGACGACGGCGGTGATCCCCCGGCCCTTGAGTGCCGCGGCCATCGACAGGCCTGCCGGCCCGGCACCAATGACAATCACCGGATGAACGTCCATGCCCGGCTCCTCGCGTCGCTGGCTGGAGGTTGCCTCCAGAGTAAACCCGTGCGCTCAAAGGCGTAAGCCCTCAACCGCACAGATCGCGGTACCGGATAACAACCCAGCCCCATGTCACCAGATAGAACCCAAAGGACAACCTCTCTAGGCACCTAACTGCCAATGTCGCCTTGCACCCCGGAAGTCTCGCAACCCATGGGTTGCAACACGCCAGCTCGAGACACAACCCCTCCCCCGCCGTTCCTGCTCCTCCTATGTCTTGCTACCCTGTCTTTCAAGCAGGGGCGAGCTTTCGCGACACAATGGTCGGATGCGAGACACTTTTGAGTCGACGGAGGGGCGGAAGCGGAGATGAGCAAGCTGATCGGTTATGGGAGAGTGTCAACGCGTGCCCAGGACACGGACCGGCAAATTGTTGACCTTCTGGCCGCCGGCGTTCGTCGTGATGATCTCTATGTCGATCACGGGGTCAGTGGTGCTCATGCCAGGCGACCCCAGTTCGACAAAGCACTCGAGGCCGTTCACGAGGGCGACACTTTGATTGTGACGACTCTCGACCGGCTAGGGCGGTCGACGTCGAACATGCTCGCCCTCGCCGAAGCGCTAAAGGCACAGAAGGTGAATCTCCGGGTCCTGAACCTTGGTGGCGGGAACGTCGACACCGGCACCCCCATGGGTTCTATGGTCTTCACCGTCATGGCAGCCCTCGCCCAGATGGAACTCGAGATAAAACGAGAACGGGTCAACGACTCCAACACCAAACGACGAGACGCCGGCCTGGACCTGGGCGGCCGGCGCCCGATCTTCTCCGACAGCCAAATCGCTAACGCCCGTCGACTCATGGAACAAGGACAACCTGCATCCCACGTCGCCCGTGACCTCGGCATGTCCCGAGCAACCTTGTACCGGCGCATTGCACACCTCGAGGCC